>CAZXVO010000196.1:0-7488 GCA_964643835.1 uncultured Phenylobacterium sp.
TGGCCTATTATGAATCCGTCGGCCAGAACTGGGAGCGGGCGGCCTTCATCAAGGCGCGGGCGGCGGCCGGCGACATTCCGGCCGGCGAGGCGTTCCTGGAGGAACTGAAGCCGTTCATCTGGCGCAAGAACCTCGACTTCGCCGCCATCGCCGACATCCATTCGATCAAGCGCCAGATCCATGTGCACAAGGTCGACGACCGGCTGACCGCCAAGGGCATGGACCTGAAGCTGGGCCGCGGCGGGATTCGTGAGATCGAGTTCTACGTTCAGACCCAGCAGCTGATCCTGGGCGGCCGGCATCCGGATCTGCGCAGTCGCCGCACGCTGGAGGCGCTGGAGGCCCTGCGCGCCGCCGGCCATGTGGCCGACAAGGCCTGCGCCGAGCTGACCACGGCCTACCACGAACTTCGGGCGGTGGAGCACCGCATCCAGATGCTGGCCGACGAGCAGACCCACCGGCTGCCGGAGAGCGACAATGAGCGCAAGCGCGTCGCCGCCCTCTATGGCCATCGCCTGCTGCGCAGTTTCGACGCCCAGATCGAACGCACGCTGAAGACCGTGAACGGTCGCTATGGCGAGCTGTTTCCCGACGAGGAGCCGCTGTCGTCCAAGTTCGGCAGCCTGATCTTCACCGGGGTCGAGGACGATCCGGAGACCTTGTTGACCCTGGCCCGGATGGGCTTCTCCAATCCGCCCCGGGTGTCGCAGACCATCCGCGGCTGGCACCACGGCCATATCGCCGCCACCCGCTCTGAGCGCGGCCGGGAGCTGTTTACGCGGCTGGCGCCACGGCTGCTGGACGCCGCCCAGGCGACGGGTTCGGCCGACGCCGCCTTCAACCGCTTCGCCGACTTCTTCAGCCGCCTGTCCACCGGCGTGCAGCTGCAGTCCCTGTTCCTGGCCCAGCCGGCCCTGTTCGAGCTGGTGGTGCAGGTGATGGCCTATGCGCCGCGCCTGGCCTCGACCCTGGCGCGGCGGCCCGCGGCCATCGACGCCATGCTGGACGGCGGCTTCTTCCAGGCCATCGACATGGAGCAGGAGCGCGCCGCGCTGGCCCGATCCCTGGACGAGGCCGAGGGCTTCGAGGCGACCATGGACGTGGTCCGGCGGGCGCACCGGGAGCAGACCTTCCGGGTCGGCGTGCAGGTGATGAGCGGCTCGGCCAGCGCCGAGACGGCGGGCGCGGCCTTCGCCGACCTGGCCGACCTGTGCATCCAGGCCCTGGGGCCGGCCGCCCTGGCCGAGGCCGAGCGCCTGGGCGGGGCCTTCCCCGGCCAGGTGGCGGTGGTGGCCCTGGGCAAGTGCGGCTCGCGGGAGATGAGCGCCGGCTCGGACCTCGACCTGATGACCCTCTACCGGGCCGACGATCCGGCGGCGGCCTCAGCGGTGAAGGGCTGGGGGGCTGAGCTGTTCTATGGCCGCTTCACCCAGCGGCTGATCGCGGCCCTGTCGACGCCGACCGGGGAGGGGGAGCTCTACGAGGTGGACATGCAGCTGCGCCCCTCTGGCACCAAGGGGCCGGTGGCGGTGAGCTATGCGGCCTTCGAGGACTATTACGAGCGCGAGGCCGAGACCTGGGAAATGATGGCGCTGACGCGGGCGCGGGTGGTCTGGTCGACGAGCGAGGCCTTCGCGCAGGACGCGGGCCGGGCCATCGAGACCGCCCTGCGCCGCCGCCGCGACCGGGCCCGCACCGCCGCCGATGTGCGCGAGATGCGCGAGCTGATGGAGCGTGAGCGGCCGCCCAAGGGGCTGTGGGACCTGAAGCTGTCGCCTGGCGGGCTGGTCGACATCGAGTTCGCCGCCCAGTTCCTGCAACTGGCCCACGCCGCCGATGGCGGACCCTTGAGCTGCAACACCGCCGAGGCCCTGGCGCGGATCGAGGCCGCGGGCCTGGCCCCGGAAAAGCCGATCGAGGCCCTGCGCGCCGCCTGGCGGCTGGAGCAGGACCTGACCCAGCTGATGAAGCTGGCCCTCACCGGCGCCGAGGATATCGCTCAGGAGCCGAAGGGCTTCCGCCTGCTGCTGGCCAAGGCCGGCGGCGCCCGCGACCTGAAGGCCCTGCGCGCCAAGCTGGAACGCGCCAGGACCGCGGCCCGCGCCGCCTATGAGGCGGTGGTCACATAGTGCGATTTTCAGTGAACCGCGCTACAATTCGCAGCAACACAATGTGATGGTATCAGGATATGAAGGACGTGAGTATGTCTTTTATGTCCTCAAGCGCAGAGTGCGTTAGGTCAAAATATCCCTTCCTTGCGCCCCACCCGGCTCCACGACTCAGTGTTGCTTGTATGGAGAGGAATGCCTGCGCTACGCGTTTGTCGTTTATTGGCGATCTCTCTGTATTGTGCCGCTCGACAAATTCTCGTGCATCCTTCGCGCTTGGATGTCCATCAACAGTATCAAGTAGCACGCTTTCCAGATTTCCAATTCTGGAAGCATGAGCGATGATCAATAGTCCAAGGCGCTCAATGACGGCGTCTTTTGGTTTAACTATCTCGCGATCATTTGGCATTGGTAGACCGTGATCGCCCAGCGTGCTCTTGAGTTTGTAGGGCAGTCTACCGAGATAGGTATCGGCGTCTCCTGTAATCAAAAGTCTTTTGATGCGTCCGTCGAGAGCTGCCTCAGACTTTAGGAGATTCGATACATAAACTGGAAGCTCTCCAGATCCACCATAGTCAATAGTTTGTACTATTGCGGGATCTGCGCCAATTATATTTAGGATCTCATCAAAAAACCAAAGCTCATCTTGGCCTTCAACGACAACAAGAAACTCGCCGTGGATGCGGCGCCGCTCGGCCAGAAAATCGGGCTCGCGGTCAGGCCGCTTTCTGAAATAGATCGGGTTCATCTATCGAACCTCCCAATCCTGGGCGAGCGCACCCGAAAGTTCGTTGCCGTTGTACGACACTGGTACGATTTTCGTATGCTTATCCCGTCTTAATCTGTGGTATGAAGTGTTTTGTTCGATGCCTTCAGAAATCATTGCTGATGTCAGTGCTTCGAGAGATTCTTCGGAGTGTGTGGTTACAAAAAGTTGCGTATCGAAACGCTTTGCGGCGCGGAAGAGAAGGCACCACATTGCTTGGAGAGTCGCGTGGTGGACTGCTGAATCGATCTCATCAAGCAGCACCATTCCGCCGCGCGAATCTGCAATAGCTAAGATTGCTGACGTCAAGCTCACAGCACCTTCGCCGAGAAATGGTAGTTGGACCCAATTATTTGAGCCAATGTCGGCATGTAGCGTTGCGGTGCTGCCAGCGGTAAGTAACTTTAGATCCCTAATGTTCGGGTGTACGAGGTGAATGAGCTCAATTAGGATTGGGAGTTCTTCTCGTCGAACCAAATTTGAATAGCGACCAGGTATTCCTTCATCGCTTCCCCTGATATTTGGGGTGACAATGGTTGAAGTTGCCAGTTCGATTGGGTTTGATGAGACTATATTTATAAATACGCCGTTAGAACTTACCTGGACAATTGCATCTAGATCGATTTTGCTGCCGGTCTTGGCGATGACCCGATACCCTTCCCCCGTAGAGGTGAAGCTCGTTTCGGTGGTGCTTCGCGTCAACTCGCCTTGCTGTACGTTTTGGGCAACAGCATTTGGTATTTCATGTTTTCCAAAACTGTATTCAACGCTTACGCGTTTGCCAGATATTGTTTTGCCAGAGATTTTTATTGGCTTGGATGTATTCTTGCCGAAATATATCTGCTTAACGGCATCAAGATTTTCGTGGGGAGCAAGGGGAATTCGCCGCCATTGGTATGGGCGGAAGAGTGTTATTGGGCTCAGCCTGTCTGCAAGGTGAAATAGCGCCTCTAAGAGCGCTGATTTGCCGATGCCATTGGTGCCGCCGAGCACGTTCACGAGCGCCAAGTTCGGGACTGAGAGGGAAGAAAATCCCCGATAGTTATCGACCTCAAGCGATGTCAGGTGGCCATCAGCCATTGGGTGCTCCCTCGTTGGTTGATATCATTATCTACTGTCCTTTCGCGTTGCAATTGTAGGACCGCTTGGGACCGAGGGGTGCCTGGGGGCATTCTGGCTAGTTGGATTTGTATTCAGGATCGCTGGGTTGCACTCTGCGGCGATTGCCTTTCGGCATTCCTGTGCACATTGGAGCCAAGATGATCGCCTATACGACGCTCGGGGTGAACGACATGGACCGGGCGATCCGGTTCTATGACGCGGTGTTTGCGCCGCTGGGGGGCAAGCGGGACGCGACCAGCCCGACCTGGACCGGCTACAGCCGGCCCGGCGACCGGGCGAAGTTCTTCCTGACCCAGCCCTTCGACAAGTCGCAAGCCACCCACGGGAACGGGACCATGCTGGCCTTCCTGGCCGAGGACCGGGCGGGGGTGGACGGCTTCCATGCCGCCGCGCTCGCCAATGACGGCGCCTGCGAGGGCCCGCCCGGGGTGCGCGAGGGGATGAACCCGGTGTTCTACGCCGCCTATGTGCGCGATCCGGACGGCAACAAGCTCTGTGCGTTCGTGAGGAAGTAGGGCAGGCCTTTCAGAACCACAGATCCTTCACGCACCGCCCGTCGCGGGGCAGGTCGTCGAAGGTGACGAGGCCGTCGAAGTGGTCGATGTCCAGGTCGGCCACCAGGTCGGGTTCGGCGAGGCGCACATTGACGGCGATGCGGCGGCGCCCGTCGCCCTGCAGGCGCAGGCCGCGCCAGGCGAGCACGCCTGCGCATTTGGGGCAGAAGCGGATTTCCAGGGCGGGGTCGGCCTTGCCGAGCCGGCTATAGGCGGCGGTCTCGCCTTCCAGGCGGATGCGCTCGTCTTCGTAGTCATAGGCCCAGAGCGCGCCGTAGCGGCGGCAGAGGGTGCAGTTGCAGGCGGTGATGGAGCCCGGATCGCCCGAAAGCGTCCAACGGGCCGAGCCGCAGTGGCAGGTTCCGATCAGCATGGCGGGAGGCTAGCGCCTTCAACCTGACCATGCACCTCGTAAGAGGGTCGGCGGCCCCGGCGCCCACCGCTATCGAATGAAGGCATTCGAAGGCGGCGGGCGCCAGTTTAAGCCTTGGCGCGTGATGCTCGCCGAAACCGGAGTCCGCTTTCGGCTATCACGCGCCTAGGGCCGCCGATAGGCGTTAGGCCAGCTGGAGCTGGGCGGCCGCCATCTTGCCGCTCTTGCGGTCACGTTCCAGTTCGAAGCCGATCTTCTGGCCTTCGACGAGCTGGGTCATGCCGGCGCGTTCCACCGCCGAGATGTGCACGAACACGTCCGCGCCGCCATCTTCCGGCGAGATGAAACCAAAGCCCTTAGTGCCATTGAACCACTTCACGGTGCCGTTTTGCATAGGAGTCCCTTTCGGACATGAGTTCTCACGCCCAAGACTGGACCGTGAGATCAAATTTTCGGAGAGGGTCTGCGACGAACAGGCGTTGAGACCAATGATCTCAAGCCGCGTGAGAGGCGGTCCAAAACGATATTTGACATGCCATCGGTGCGCGCATTTCGCCAGATTAGCAAGGAATATTTGTAAAATTATTCGGGAATGACTGGTGACTTACATGTTAAACACTTCGCATGCGCATGGTTTCTGACAGGGCGGTCCTGACCGTCACCCGACTAGAAAGCCTCTGGTGCGTCGATCAGGATGGCCAGCAATTCGGTCATTCGCCCGACAAGGAAGTCGCCAAGGCGGCGGCCAACCGGCAGGCCCGCGCAATCATGGACAGTGGACGCGCCTGTCAGGTGCGCATCCTTGGCGAACACGGATTCTGGGGGGCCTGATGGCGCGCAACACTCTGACCACCAACGCTCGGCCCGACGCCCGCTTCCGTCCCCAGATCGAGGCCGCGGCGGCCGATGGCGCCGACCGCGAGCAGATGCTGCTGCGGCTGACCCTGCGCGACGCGACCCTGATGAGCCGGGACCCGACCACGCCGGTGGCCGACATCAGCTATCAGGACGGCGAGATGCGCTTCCTGGGCGTGCGGGTTTCAAAGGGCGGCGTCGCCGAGAGCAGCCTCGACTTGGGCTGACCAACGGGGACCCGAGCCGGGTCCCGGACCTTGTATAGACAGGTCATCCTCGCGCCTCTGCGGCGACGGACTTCCGCGGCTTGGCCGTTGAAGTCTGGACGGCTGCGCGCCGTCGAAGAGGATGTCCGAATGAAGCGCCTGGTTCTCTCCGCCCTTTTCCTGGTCTGCGCCTCCGCTGCCCAGGCCCAGATGGGTCCGCCGCCGGACCCGGACGCCAATCACGACGGCAAGGTGAGCTTCGCCGAGTTCAAGGCTGCGGGCCTGAAGCGGATGATGGCGCCTGATGCAAATCACGACGGAAAGGTCACCCAGGCCGAGATGCAGGCCCTGCGCCCTGGACCCAACGGCCCGCCGCCCCAAGGCAAGGGGCCCAAGGGGGACGGCGCCGGCGGTCCGGGCCATCGGATGTTCGCCATGCTCGACCGGAGCAAGGACGGCGCCCTGACACGGGATGAACTCGAAAACGCCCTAAAGCACCGCTTCGATAGGGCGGACGCCAACCATGATGGCTGGCTCAGCAAGGCCGAGATGGCCGGCCTGCGCCAGATGCGGCGTGGACCGGCTTGAGGCGGGACAGTCGTCCAGCCCCGGCCGGCGCGAGGTAAGGCTTGGCGGCGAGCGATCCCGACGAATCCCTGGTGCGGCGCGTGGCCTCTGGCGATCCGGCGGCCGTGCGGGCGCTCGCCGCGCGCAAGCTGCCCCGGCTGATGTCGCTGGCGCACCGGATGTTGGGCGAGGCGGCCGAGGCAGAGGACGTGGTCCAGGAGACGATGATCCGGGCCTGGCGCCAGGCGCCGTCCTGGAAGCCGGGCGCGGCGCGGTTCGACACCTGGCTGCACCGGGTGGCCCTGAACCTGTGCTACGACCGGTTACGGCGACGACGCGAGGTGGCTCTGGATGGCGCGCCGGAGCAGGCCGACGATGGCCCGGCGCCGGATCGGGGCCTGGAGGCGGCCGATGTGGGCCGCAGGGTCTCAGCGGCCCTGCAGGCCCTGCCGGATCGCCAGCGCGAGGCGGTGACCCTTTGCCACTACCAGGACCTGACCAATATCGAGGCGGCGGCCGTGATGGGCGTCAGCGTCGAGGCCCTGGAGAGCCTGTTGTCGCGGGGCCGTCGGGCCCTGCGCGCGGCGCTCAGCGACATGATGGAGCCATGAGATGGGCGAGATGACCCCCGAGCGGTTCGAGCAACTGGCCGAGGCCTATGGCGGTGAGACCGCCCGCTGGCCGCAGGCCGAGCGCGACGCCGCCGCCACGCTTATGGCGGGGCAGCCTGAGTTCGTCCGGGCGGTGCTGGCGCGGGCCGACGCCCTGGACGAAATGCTGGACGCCTGGCGCCCGGCGCCGGCCTCGGCTGCGCTGCTGGAGCGGGTGCTGGCCCATGCGCCGCGCCATCGGGCCACCGGGCTCGCCGCCTGGATCTGGCGCGGCGCGGTCGCCGCGGCCAGCGCCGGCGAGAACACCTGCGCCACCAGGTAGTCGC
>CAZXVO010000197.1:0-7453 GCA_964643835.1 uncultured Phenylobacterium sp.
CCCTCAGGCGCTTCGCGCCAGCTCCCCCAGAGGGGGAGCAACTGACGGGCGACCTCATCGGGAGCGCTCCAGCACCGCGACGAAGAAACCGTCGGTGTCGGTGCTGGCGGGGGACAGGCGGATATGGCCCGCAGGCGTCAGGAACCGGGCGAGCGCCGGTTCCTCCGTGGCGGGCTTCGACGTGAACTGGGCGTTGCGCGCGAGGAAGGCTTCGACGCGATCCTCGTCCTCCTGCGGCAGGACGGAGCAGGTGACATAGACGATGCGGCCGCCGGGCTTGGCGAAGGTGGCGCCCAGGTCCAGCACCAGGTCCTGGTCGGCCATGCGCTTGGCGAGCGTGTCCGGCGTCAGGCGCCACTTGGTGTCCGGATGCCGGCGCCAGGCGCCCGTGCCGGTGCAGGGCGCGTCGATGAAGACCACGTCCATCTTGCCCTCCAGCCCCTTCAAGGGGTCGGGGTTCACCGGCGAGCGGATCTGCAGGTTGCGTACGCCCGCGCGGTCGCCGCGACGGATGGTGTCGGCCAGGCGGCGCGGGTCGCTGTCATAGGCGTAGATCTGGCCGGTGGAGCCCATGGCGGCAGCCAGCGCCAGGGTCTTGCCGCCGCCGCCGGCGCAGAGATCCAGCACCTGCTTTCCACGCACCTCGCCAGCGCAGGCCGCCGCGATCTGGGAGCCGAGGTCCTGGACCTCGAACCAACCCTTGGAGAAGGCCGGAATGGTCTCGACGGCGCCGGCCCGCTCGGTAGGGTTCGGCGCGGAAATGCGGAAGGCGGTGGGCAGGACGCCGGCGGCTTGCGCCTTCAGCGGCGCCAGCGCCTTGGCGGCGCGCTCCGGATCAGACTTCAAGAGGTTGACCCGCAGGTCGACGGGCGCGCGGGCTGACAGGGCCGCCCCCTCCTCCGCCGCACGGTCGGCGAAGGCGCGCACAAAGTCGGCTTCCAGCCAGTCGGGGATATCCGCGCGGATAGCGAGAGGCGCATCCGTCAGGCCATTGGGCGTCGAAAGGGCCGAGGTTTCGGCCTCCATGAGGGCGCCGGGACCGTGGGGGGTGTCGGCGCAGGCCTCCGCGATCCGATCCAGGGCCCAGCCCCAGTCAAAGGCGAGCGCGCCCAGCACCGCGGCGCGGACACCGTCATCGCCCATCCGCCAGCCGAGCGACCGGCGGCGGCGCATGGTGTCGAGCACCAGGCCAGACACAAAGGCGCGGTCCTTGGAACCTGCGAAGCGCGAGGCGTCGCCCCAGGCCTTCAGCGCCATCTTCACTGGACGATGGCGCGTCTCGACCTCGGTCAGAACCTCGATGGCCGCGGAGATCCGGCCACCGTCACGCAAGGAAGATCGCCGCCACGATCATGACAATGCCCGCCATGCTGACGAACCAGGCCAGCGTCCGGACCCCGGTCACGCCCGCAGCGTAAAGCGGCACGTAGACCGCGCGCCCAGCCACGTAGAGCACACCGCCCCACAGCGTCAGTGGCCCGGTCTTGGCGACCAGATAGGCGGCGAAGGTGGCGGCCACGAAGAAGGGGAAGGTCTCCTGGAAGTTCCGATAGGCGCGTTCCAGGCGACCGGCGACGCCGGTGAGCGGGCGGTGGTCATCCCGTGGGCCCGCCGCCCACTTCAGATCCTGTTCGGGATGCAGGCGCGCCGCCAGCGTCGCCCAGAGCAACTGGACGATGCCGACGATGACCGCCGCCCCGATGAGCAGGAGTTCCGGCGCTGCGTTCATGGCCTAGACCGGGCTCGAATAGTTCGGGGCCTCGCGGGTCATCATCACGTCGTGGACATGGCTTTCGCGCAGGCCCGCGCCAGTGATGCGGATGAACTTCGCCCGCTGCTGGAACAGCGGAATGTCCGGCGCGCCCACATAGCCCATGGCCGCCCGCAGGCCGCCGACCATCTGGTGCAGGATTCCGCCGATGGGGCCCTTGTAGGCCACCTGCCCCTCGATGCCCTCGGGCACCAGCTTCAGGGCCGAGACCTCCTTCTGGAAGTAGCGGTCCGCCGAGCCAGAGGCCATGGCGCCCAGGGAGCCCATGCCGCGATAGGCCTTGTAGGACCGGCCCTGGTACAGGAACACCTCACCCGGCGCCTCGTCAGTGCCGGCGAAGGCCGAGCCCATCATGGCCGCGTGCGCGCCCATGGCGATGGCCTTGGCCAGGTCGCCCGAATATTTGATGCCGCCGTCGGCGATAACCGGGACATCCGTGCCCTTGGCGGCGCGGACGGCGTCGGCGATAGCGGTCAGCTGCGGCACGCCCACACCGGCGACGATGCGGGTGGTGCAGATGGAGCCCGGGCCAATCCCGACCTTCACGGCGTCAGCGCCGGCCTCGATCAGGGCGCGGGCCCCGTCATAGGTGGCGATATTGCCGGCGACGATCTGGACGCGGTTGGTCTCGCGCTTGATACGTCCAACGGCCTTGGCGACGTCAGCGTTGTGACCGTGGGCGGTGTCGATCACCACCACGTCCACGCCCGCGTCCACCAGGGCCATGGAGCGCTCATAGCCGGCATCGCCCACGGTGGAGGCGGCGCCGACCAGCAGCCGGCCTTGGGCGTCCTTGGCGGCCAGGGGGTGAGCCTGGGCCTTTTCCATGTCCTTGACGGTGATCAGGCCGACGGCGCGATAGGCCTCGTCCACCACGATCAGGCGCTCGATCTTATGCTTGCGCAACAGCTCTCGGGCCTCGGCCTGGCTGCAGCCCTCGCGAACCGTGACCAGGTTGTCCTTGGTCATCAACACCTTGGCCGGGACATCGTCAGAGCCTTCGAACCGCATGTCGCGGTTGGTCAGGATGCCGACCAGCTTTCCGGTTTCCGGCTCAACCACAGGAAAGCCCGAGATTTTCCGGCGCGCCTTGATCTCGCGGACCTCGCGCAGTGGGGTCTCGGGATGGATGGTCAGCGGGTTGATGACCATACCGCTTTCGTAGCGCTTCACTTCGCGCACCTGGTCGGCCTGTTCCTCGACCGTCAGGTTGCGGTGCAGGATCCCCATGCCGCCGGACTGGGCCATGGCGATGGCCAGGCGGCTCTCGGTCACGGTGTCCATCGCCGACGAGACGATCGGGATGTTCAGACTGATTTCGCGCGTAAACTTGGTGGAGGTGTCCACCTGGGTCGGCATCACATCGGACGGACCCGGTTCGAGCAAAACGTCGTCGAAGGTAAGCCCTTCGCGAATCTCCATGAGACTCTCCATTTTGCGCGGTGCGTATAGGGGGTCATGCCCCTCAAGGGCAAGGGTCGCGTGATCCATCGGCGATCTATTCTTTCGCGTTGGCTGGCGGGACCAGCCCCGCGGCGGTGAAAGCGGCCCTCAGGCCCTGGACCAGGGCGGCCAGCCGAAGCAGGGCCAGGGCAAGGCTGGGCAGGGTTCCCTCCGGACTCCAGACCAGGGTCAGCCCCCCGATCAGCGTCCATCCCATGAGCGCCATCAGCGCGCTTGTTCTTGGTGTTGTGTCATTGGGCATGGCGACCTGATGCCCGCTTTGAGCGTGAGAGGAAATCGACATATAAGGTCGAACATGTTCGAAAATCTCACACTCGGTCCCCTGCCCTCCCTGAACGCCCTGCGCGCGTTCGAGGCCATGGCCCGGACCGGCCGGGCCACCCTGGCGGCGGAAGAGCTGCATGTGACCCACTCGGCGGTCAGCCGGCAGGTCAAGGCGCTGGAGGCGACCCTGGGCGTGCGGCTGTTCACGGGGCCAAAGCATCGCCTGGAGTTGACCGAGGCGGGACGAGAGCTACTGCCGCATCTCACCGCCGCCTTTGACCAGATCGCCGGAGCGGTGGCGCGGGCGCGCGGCGGGGCCGAGGACCTGCACCTGGCGGTGAACGCCTCGGTCTCCGTGAAGTGGCTGATCCCGCGCCTGTCCGGCTTCACCGAGACGCACCAGGCCGTGCGGCTGCACCTGGCGGAGTTGCCCAGCCAGGCGACCTCGCACCGGGGGGCCGACGCCATTGTCCGGATCTTCCCGAGCTCGCGCCTGGCTGAGCCCGGCATGACGCCGTTTGCGCCCAACCATGTCGGCCTGGTGCTCAGCCCGATCCTGGCGGAGCGGCATCCCGATCCGCTCACCGCACCGCGCCTGGGCGCCGTGACCCACCCGCAGGGCTGGGCGATCTGGGCGGCGCTGGCGGGCGTAGAGCTGCGTCCCAGGACCGAGCACCCTTACGCCCACCTGCACTTCGCGGTGGACGCGGCGCTGGCCGGCCTTGGCGCGGCCATCATGCCCTGGCTGCTGGTGGCCGACTATGTGGAGGCCGGCCGGCTGGTCGCGCCCCTGGGCTTCCGGCGCGCGGAAAGCGCCTTCGCCCTGCTGGCCGCGCCGGGCGCGTCGAAGCGCGGCCTGGACCAGTTCCGGGCCTGGCTGGTAGCCGAGGGCGCGAAGGTCCCGCCCGCCCCGCTCAGCGCCCCTTGAACCCCAGGGCGGCGATATAGACCTCCGAGGAATCCGCGCGGCTGGCCTTGGGTTTCAGGTTCTTCACCTCGGTGAAGTGCTGCTTCAGCAGCCCCATGACCGGCGCGGTCTCCCCGCCCTGGAAGGCCTTGGCGATGAAGGCGCCGCCGGGCTTCAGCACGCTGATGGCGAAGTCCGCCGCGATCTCGATCAGGCCCATGATCCGCAGGTGGTCGGTGCGCCGGTGACCCACGGTGTTCGGCGCCATGTCGGAGATCACCGCGTCGGGCGGTCCGCCGAGCAGCTCGATCAGCTTCGGCCCGCACTCAGGATCGGTGAAGTCCATCTGCAGAATGTGGGCAGGCGGCAGGGGCTCGACCGGCAGCAGGTCGACGCCGGCGATGTGCTTCACACCGCGTTCGATGGCCACCTGGGTCCAGCCGCCGGGCGCCAGGCCCAGGTCAATGATCCGCGCCCCGGGCTTGAACAGCTTCAGGCGGTCATCGAGTTCGGTGATCTTGTAGGCGGCGCGCGACCGGTAGCCGTGCGCCCGCGCCTTGGCGGCGAAGGGGTCATTGACCTGCCGTTCCAGCCAGGCCTGCGACGAGGCCGTGCGGATCTTGGCGGTCTTCAGGCGCGCAGGCTTGCTGCGGCCCTCCTCGGTGCCGCCGCTGGGCGGCTTCACCATGCGTTTGCGGGGCGGTTCGGTCATTGGGCGGCCTCCTGCGGGCGGCCGGGGCCACGGCCGCCGCGTCTGCGGCGACGCCGGCGTCGGGCGTTGGGACGTTCGGACATCAGCGACATCAGGATGCCCTCGCGCAGGCCGCGGTCGGCGACCCGGACGCGGCTGCAGGGCCAGAGCTCCTGAACGGCTTCCAGGATCGCGGCGCCGGCCAGCACCAGGTCGGCGCGGTCGGGTCCGATACAGGGCTGGTCCGCCCGCTCCTGGGGACTGAGGTTGAGCAGCAGGTCGGCGGCGGCCTCGCACTCGTCGCGGGTCATCCAGATGCCGTCCACCCGGCTGCGGTCATATCGACGCAGGCCCAGGTGCATGCCGGCCAGACTGGTGATCGCGCCGGAGGTGCCGACCAGATGGGCGCGGTCGGCGTCGAACACCGGCCGCATGGGATCAGCGTGACGAAAGGCCCCCAACTCGGCCTTCACCCGATCGACCATAGCGCGGAACCAGGTCTCGGTCGCCTGTTCGCCCTCGGGGAACTGCTCGGCCAGGGTCACGACGCCGATGGGGATCGACAGCCAGGCCTTGATCGGCAGCTTGCCCGGCGCGAAGCGGGCGGTGTCCGCATCCAGCCCCTCGCCCTTCATGTCGACCCAGGACAGTTCGGTGGAGCCCCCGCCGACATCGACCACCAGGGCGGCCTCCGCCGTGCGGTCCAGCAGGTTCAGGCAGCCGGCGACGGAGAGCTGAGCCTCCTCGCGCGGGCTGATGATCTGCAGCTTCAGACCGGTCTCCTCGGCCACCCGGGCGATGAAGTCCGGACCGTTCTCAGCTGAGCGGCAGGCCTGAGTGGCGATGGCCTTGAGCTTCACCACCCGGCGGCGGCGGACCTTCTCGGCGCTGACCTTCAGGGCCGCCATGGCGCGGTCCATGGCCACCTCGGACAGCCGTCCGCTCTGGGACAGGCCCTCGCCCAGGCGCACGATCCGCGAATAGGCCTCGACCACGCGAAAGCCGCGCCCGGTCGGCGTGGCGATCAGCAGACGGCAGTTGTTGGTCCCGAGGTCCAGGGCGCCATAGCAGGGCGTGTCCGGCTGGGCTGTCTCGGGTCGGGGGCGGCCCTGAGGCCGGGGATTGGACGCGCTCATGCCACCACCGTCCGGCGGGGGCGCGCACCTGTACGTCTCGGGCGGCGTTCGCAACGAACGCGCCTCGGGGGCGTAACCTGCATGGATCGCCTACTCTGTCGCAGACGCGGCGGTCGCGTCTCATTTCGACGACAACTGTAGACGAAGGGTTCGCCTGCCGGAAGGCGCGGCCTTGCAGCCTGACAGATGATTGTTACGTTCACCTCCTGGTTAGGTGGTGTGGTGTAGATTCCGTTTCATGGATGCTCGAACCGACAACATGAGCGTCGGCAAGGTCGTGATGACCGCTCCCGACGTCCGACTCGCGAAGTTCGCCATTGGCGACGTCGTGAAACACCGGGTCTTCAACTTCCGTGGCGTCATCTTCGACGTCGACCCCACCTTCGCCAATACCGAAGAATGGTGGCTGTCGATCCCGGAACACATCCGGCCGCGCAAGGACCAGCCCTTCTATCACCTGCTGGCCGAGAACGAGGACAACGCCTACGTGGCCTATGTCTCGGAGCAGAACCTGCTGCCGGACGACACCGGCGAGCCGGTGGGCCACCCGCAGGCGCCGCTGATTTTCGAATCCTTCGATCAAGGCCACTACACGCTGCGGCCGCGCATCAGCCACTAGGCGCGGACTGCGTCTGGCGAAAGGTTTTCTCGGAACACGCCCATTTTCGGGATGATTTCGAATGAAACTTTCTGAGCGGTTGAGCGATCCTTGCGGGTATGAGCCCGGCAACGCAACTCCCGCCCCCTGGCGCACGCCCTGACTGGACCATCGACCAGGACTGGGACGCCTACACCGCCGATGAGCATCGGGTGTGGGACACGCTCTATGAGCGCCAGTCCGCCCTGTTGCCGGGGCGGGCCTGCGACGCCTTCCTGAAGGGCCTCGACGCGCTGAATTTGCATCGCGGCGGCGTCCCCGACTTTCGGGTGCTCAATCTGGAGCTCCAACGGCTGACCGGCTGGACTGTAGTGGCCGCGCCGGGTCTGGTCCCTGACGAGGTGTTCTTCGAGCACCTGGCCAATCGCCGCTTCCCGGCCGGGACCTTCGTGCGCAAGCCCGACCAGCTAGACTACCTGCAAGAGCCCGACGTCTTTCACGACGTCTTCGGTCATGTGCCGATGCTCACCGATCCGACCTTCGCCGACTACATGCAGGCCTATGGCCGGGGCGGTCGGGCCCCCCCCGGGGGGGGGGCCGTGGACACCCCGGGCGGGCGTAT
>CAZXVO010000198.1:0-7447 GCA_964643835.1 uncultured Phenylobacterium sp.
GCCAGCCGGGTCTCGGCTACATCTTCTGGTCCGAGGACCAGGGCGGCTGGGGCGGCCCGATCGCCAAGAACCTTGGCGCGGAAAAGACCGACGCGGTCATGGGCCAGCTGGGCCTGGGCAAGGGCGACGCCGCCTTCTTCGTGGCTGGCGATCCCAAGGTGTTCGTGAAGTTCGCGGGCGCCGCCCGCACCAAGGTCGGGACCGACCTGAAGCTGGTGGACGAGGATCAGTTCCGGTTCTGCTGGATCGTCGATTTCCCGATGTTCGAGTGGAGCGAGGAAGAGAAGAAGGTCGACTTCTCCCACAACCCGTTCTCCATGCCCCAGGGCGGCCTGGACGCGCTTCTGAACCAGGATCCGCTGACCATCCGCGCCTTCCAGTACGACATCGTCTGCAACGGCTATGAGCTGTGCTCGGGCGCGATCCGGAACCACCTGCCGGAAGTGATGGTCAAGGCCTTCGAGATCGCGGGCTACGGCGCCAACGTCGTCGAGGAACAGTTCGGCGGCATGCTGAACGCCTTCCGCCACGGCGCGCCGCCGCACGGTGGTCTGGCGCCTGGCATCGACCGGATCGTCATGCTGCTGGCCGGTGAGACCGCCATCCGCGAGGTCATCGCCTTCCCGCTGAACCAGCAGGGCCAGGACCTGTTGATGAACGCGCCGTCGGAAGTGACTGAAAAGCAGCTCAAGGAGCTGCACATCCGCACCGCCCCGCCGATCAAGGTCTGATCGGCGGTCTAGGGCGAAGGAGGGGCAGGGCCTCTCCAGATGTGCACGGCTGGGCTCTCATGTCCTGCACCCGCAAGGGGGGCGTTGCGAAACGCCTCTCCTCCAGAACCTCATGGCCGGGCTTGTCCCGGCCACCCATACGCGCCTGAGGTTGAGGCCTGGGCGCGGTGGCGCAATCGCGTCCTAACCGCGGACACGGAGTTCATGGGTGGCCGGGACAAGCCCGGCCATGACGGTAGGGGGTTGGGCTCAGCGCATAGTGCAACGGCCCCGCAAGGGAACCTGGGTATTCGCCGCCTAGTACCGCGGCGGGGCCGGCGCTGCGGGCGGCGCGGGCGGGGCAGGGGCCTTGGGCGGCCGTAAGATGGTGATCCGGCCGCGGCAGGTCTTGGCCGTCAGGCCCGGCGGCAGACGCGTCGAGGCGTCGGCGCAGGCGTTGTTCAGCTGGTCCTGCTCCAAGTTCCGCGCGCTCCTCAGGTCTACGCCATAGAGCTGGGCGTGGTTCAGGATCGTGTCGCGGAAGTCGGCGCCCGAAAACGTCCCGCTGGTCATCACGGCGGCGGTCAGGTCGGCGTCGCGGAAATCGGCCTGGGAGAAGTTGCCGCTGGTCATCACCGCGCCGCGCATCTGGGTGTCGCGGAAGCTGGCGTTGGCCGCCTTGACCCGCACGAAGGTCGCGCCGGTCAGGATAGCGTCGTCGAACCGGGCGCTGGAGATGTTGGCGTTCTGGAAGTTCGCGCCCTCGGCGCGGGTGTCGCGCATGTCGACATTGGCCATGTGGGCCGAACCGAACATGACGCCGGTCACCTGAGCGTCCCGGATGCGGGCGCTGGACAGGTTGGCGTTCTCGAAATTGGCGCCGACCATCTGGGATTCCGACAGGTCGGCCCGGGCCAGGTCGGCCTGGCTGAAGTTGGCGCCCAGGAACCGCGCCTCGCGCAGGTCAGAGCCCACCAGGGCCGCGCCCTCGAAGTTCGCGCCCTCGAAGTGCGCCCCGGTCAGCTTGCGCCCCGACAGTTCGCACCCGGCGCAGGAGCCGCCGAACGAGACCATCCGCGCCACTTCCTTGTCGCCCATCAGAGTGACGGCGTTGGCGGCGGCGGGCGCGAGCGCGGTGAGCGCGGCCAGGGCCGCCAGGGGGCGGGCGATGCGGGGCAGAAGCTGGGATAAGCGACGAACCATGAGGCTACCCTGTGCCCCGCACGGACTCTTAGGGCTACTTAAATCGCGGTAATTCTTGGCGTTTAGCACGCCGGAATTCGCAACCCACGGGGTAGCTGGGTGCTGGCGTCGCCGCACGCCTGGTTGAGTTGGGCCTGGGACAGGCCCACGGCCCGGTCCATCTCAGCGCCCGAGAAATTGGTCCCGTCCAGCCGGGCGCCTGAGAAGTTCGCGCCCTCCAGATAGGTCCCGACCAGGCTCGCATGGGTCAGGTCGGCGCCGGCGAAGCTGGCCGAGGAAAACACGGCCCCATAGGCGTTGACGTCGCGCAGATCGGCGCGGGCGAAGCTGGTGCGGTTCATTACGGACAGGGACAGGTCGGCCTGGCGCAGGCGGGCGCCGGCGAAGTTGCGCCCTTTCAGCTCGAGCCCGGCGAAGTCGGCCTGGAACAGGTTGCAGCCAGGGCAGCTCTGGCCACGGCGGGCAGAGGTGATCTGGCCGGCGTTCTGGGCGCTGGCCGCCGCGGGCAGGGCCAGGGCGAGGATCAGGCTGGCGGTCAGAAGTCTCATTTCGGCGCGGGGCTCCCGGCGGATAGGTCTCCTGGATAGGGCCAGCAAACTTAAGGCCAGGTGACCATGACCTGCTGCGAGGGCTCTGCTAGGCTTGGGGCCATGGCTGTTCGACCACCCCAGAGCCTGTCCGGCGGCTACCGTTTCGAGACCGGCGACAGCATTCTGGACGCCGAGTTGGCCGGCGAAAAAGCCCACGCGCTCGGCCGCATGGGCCGCGCCGCCGAGGCCGCGCTCGCCCGCCTGAATGATCCGGAAGCTGTCGAGACCGAAGGCCGCGAGGCCCTGCTGAAGGCCGCCGCCCAGGCGGTCTGGGCCTGGTTCATCCAGCGCGAGTCCTGCGGCCTGCGCGACCACAAGGCCATCATCCGGGATTTCGGGATTCCGAGGGCGGTTCTGGTGCGGTTGGGCGCGCGGTAGCTACCCCGCCCGGTCCTCGTCCCTTGGCGTCGCGCGCGTGCCGCAGCTTTCGCAGATCAGGCTCGCGCCCTTGCGCACCACCGCCATGTCGCCACAGGCGGCGCAGACGTCGGCTTCAGGCTTGCCGAAGCCGGAGCTGCGGTTGCTGGCGCTGGGCAGGAAGACCAGGTTGTCCGGCGTGTGCCCGCGGGAGAAGCCGCGCGAGATGAAGGCCGAGGCGGGTTGCGGCTCGTTCTCCGCTTCCTCGTCGGCCTTGCCCTTGCCCAGCCCGTCGGCGTTCAGCTCGCCGTCGGCGTTGGCCAGCTCCTGGCGGTCCAGATAGGAGATGCCGAGCTCGCGGAAGATGTAGTCCAGGATCGAGGTCGCCGACTTCACCTGGTCGTTCCCGGTTACCGGCCCGGCGGGCTCGAAGCGGGTGAAGACGAAGGCGTCGACGAACTCCTCCAGCGGCACGCCGTATTGCAGGCCGATGGAGATGCCGATGGCGAAGTTGTTCATCAGCGAGCGGAAGGCGGCGCCTTCCTTGTGCATGTCGATGAAGATCTCGCCCAGCTCGCCGTCGTCATACTCGCCGGTGTGCAGATAGACCTTGTGGCCGCCGACGGCCGCCTTCTGGATATAGCCCTTGCGGCGGTCGGGCAGCTTGCGGCGGGTGCGGTCGCGCTCGACGATGCGCTCGACGATCCGTTCCTGGGGCGGCGGGGGCGGGGCGGCGCGGGCCTCGACCACCTCCGGCTCGGGCGCGCGGACAGGGCGGGCCTCGGGCAGCTTCGGCAGGTCGAGCACCAGGCTGGCCGGCGGCTCCATGCGGCGGATGCGCAGGGCCTGGGCGCCGCTCTGGGCGGCCTCCAGCAGCAGGGCCCGCGCATCGGCCGGCGTGGTGTCCCACTCCAGCTCCAGCTCAGCGACCGGCGGTAGGTCGAGCGCCTGGGCCAGGGCGGCCATCATCGCGAAATAGGGGCCGGGGCCCAGGTCATCCGCCGACAGGAAGACGGCGCGCTGGTCCGGCGACAGGAAGGGGGCGTCCGACAACTGGCCGCCGCCCAGGGCGTAGGTCTCGGCGGCGCCGATCTCGCGGGGCGAAAAGCCCATGCGGTCCAGCAGGTCGAGCTCTGGATCGGCGAAGTCCTCGTCCGACAGGCCCAGAATATCGCTCAGGAAGCCGGGATCGATCACCTGGGGCGAGAAGGCGTCGGCCAGACGGGCGGCGAAGGGCAGGGCGGCCTCGACCTGGGCGATCTCATGCTCGGTGAAGCCGCGCGCCTGCAGGGCGGTGTGATCGACGCCCGGCGCCTCGGCGAGGTCATGACGGCCCAGCAGGAAGGCGCGGGCCTCGGCCGGATCGAGGCCGAGCGCCGCCAGCCCCTGAAGGCTCGCCTCGCTCAGTACGCGGGTCAGCTCGCCGTCGGCGGTCTCGGCCACGGTGACCGCCCCCAGGCCCGGCGCGCCGCTCAAGAGCGCGCCGCCCAGCTTCAGGGTCAGGTCGGGATCATCGAACACCGCCAGCCCGCCCTCGAGCGCGCCGATGGTGGCCAGAGCTTCCTTGGCGGCGGCGAAAACCCGACGGGCCGCGCGGCGGCCCTGCAGCGAATCATAGGCCAGGCCCTGGGCCATCAGCCAGTCGGCCAGGCCGCCCAGGCCCAGCGCAATCGTTCCGCCCATGCCGGCCAGGGCGGTCCCGGCCAGGCGCACGGCGGCGGCGAAGCCTTCAGCGTCGAAGGCTTCGCCCACGCCAAAGGCCATCAGGTCCACGGCGCCGCGGGTGGGACGGCCCACGCCGGCCAGCTTGGCGCCGGCCTCGGCGTCGAAGGCGGCGATCACCGCCCCGGTTTCCCAGCAGGCGGCGGCCAGGGGATCGAGGGCGGCCTCCAGGGGCGCGCCCCGCGACATGGCGACCAGTTCCACCCCGCTGGCCTCGAAGCGCACCTGGGCGTCCCACAGGTGCTCCCCGGCCCGGGCCAGGGTCATGGCGTCCAGGATCATGGCGTCGCTGGCCCCGGCCTGGCGGGCGGCCTCGGCGGCGCGGGCCAGGCCCGGATTGCCATGCGGATCGGCGCAGGCGGCAGGATCGCCCTCGCAGCGCAGAATGGAGTCCATCACCCCCTGCAGCCGGCCGGCCAGATGCAGGGCGGCGGTGCGAGCCGCGGCGCGGCCCCGACGCTCGGCGCGCAGGCGGCCCAGGCGCTCGGCGAAGTCCGGGGCGTTGGTGGGCAGGAGTTCCGGACCCAGCGCCCAGCCCGGCTCGGCCAGGGCGACGCGGCCGGAGATGAAGGCTGCGCCCAGGTCCCGGCGGAAGGCGGCGCGGGCGGCGGGGCTGGCGAACAGGCCCAGGGCGTCAGCCTGCTCGGCTATGGCCTCGGCGCGGCGGAACAGGGCGGCGGGCAGGTCGGCGTCGCCGCCGGCCCAGTCCAGCCAGGCTTCGACCCGCGCATCGGTCCAGTGGGCCGGGGCCAGGACCTCGACCACCTCGCCGGACCGTTCCAGGGTCCTGCGTTCGATCCTCGACGCATCCGTCCGCACGTGAAGCTTCTCCTATGCGGCGAGGTTACGGGTCCGGACGCCCGCCTTCAATAGATGTTGCGGTCGCAGGGGGCTCTATCCCCAACATCTTGCGACGTTCGCGCCGCTGGACGCCCACGGGGCGCGGACCTATAGTCCCGCCGCCTCCCAACCGATCCGGACTCGGAAATCCTGTGCTGAAAGCAATGCTCACCTGGTGGAACGGCGCGACAATCGGCGTGCGTTTCACGGCTTGGCGCCGTGGCGTCTTCATCGGGTCGGACCACCTGGGCAACAAGTACTACGAAGCCAAGGACACCAAGGATTCGTACGACGTCGGCCGCAAGCGCCGCTGGGTGATCTACAACGGCTACGCCGAGGCCTCGAAGGTCCCGCCGGAATGGCACGGCTGGCTGCACTACACCTTCGATGAGCCGCCGACCCGCGAGCCGCTGGCCCGCAAGGGTTGGGAGAAGGACCACCGTCCGAACCTGACCGGCACCGTGCATGCCTGGCGCCCCAAGGGCTCCATCGCCCGTGGCGGCGAACGCCCGAAGGCGACCGGCGACTACGAGGCCTGGCGTCCGGAATAGGGCCATGGGGCGGAACCTCACCCGTGCTGTCGGCGTCCTGAGCGGTCTGGCCGCCATGGGCTTGGCCGGCCTGGTGGCCGCCCAGACCACTGCGCCTGCGCCGACCGTCACGCCAAGCGCGCCAGCGACCGAGGAAGCCCCGCCCGAGGTGGTCGCTCCGCCTGCGCCCGTGGTGGCGCCGCCCATGCAGGCCAGCGAAGTCGCGCCCGCAGCGCCGCCCAAGGCCCAGGTGGTGGAAAAGCCCGCCGAGGGCGTGATCAAGCGTCCGCGCTACGACGTCGCCATCCTCCAGGCCCTGGACAAGGTCACCGCCGAGACCGTGCGCTTCGAGGCCGCGGTCGGCCAGCCGGTGCGCTACAAGACCCTGGTGTTCACGGTGAAGGCCTGCGAGCAGACCGCGCCGGACGAGCCCCTTGAGGACGCCATCGCCTACCTGACCATCGACTCCCAGCCCAAGCCGACGCCCGGTCGGCCGACGCCGGCGACGCGCCAGGTGTTCAGGGGCTGGATGTACGCCTCGTCTCCGGGGCTCGATCCCCTGGAACACCCGGTCTACGACGCCTGGCTGATCACCTGCAGGGCGGCGGCGCCGGTGAAGCCGGCCGGGCCCGCGGCCCCGTAGAAGTTCCCCTCGCGCTCCAGGGCGCGGCTCAGCCGACGGTGATAGTCCAGGCGCGCGATCTCCTGCGCGCCGAACGTCGTCAGGTGGTCGGTGATGAACTGGGCGTCCAGCAGCACAAAGCCGCCGGCGATCAGCCGGGCCACCAGGTGGACCAGCGCCACCTTCGAGGCGTCGGTGCGCCTCGAGAACATGCTCTCCCCGAAAAAGGCGCCGCCCAGCGAAACCCCGTAGAGCCCACCCACCAGTTCCCCGTCTGCCCAACATTCGACGCTGTGGGCGTTCCCCATCTCGAACAGCTCGGCATAGAGCTGCTCGATGGTGCTGTTGATCCAGGTCTGGTCCCGGCCGGGCGTGGCCTCGGCGCAGGCGGCGACCACGCGGCTGAAGGCGGTGTCGATGCGCACCTCGAAGGGGTCGCCCCGCACCGTCCGCGCGAGCCGCCGGCTGACATGGAAACCGTCAAGCGGGATCACCCCGCGCCGCTGCGGGTCGATGAGGAAGATGTGCTCGTCCTCACGGGCGTCCGCCATCGGGAAGACGCCCTGGGCATAGCAGTTCAGGAGATCGTGGGCGTCGAACGCCTCCATCTCATCCCTCTGAGGCCTGGTCCTTCAACCAGCGTTCCAGCCAATGGATGTTGTAGTTCCCCGCCAGAATGTCGGGTTGCAGCAACAGGTCCTGGAACAGGGGGATGGTGGTCTCGATGCCGCCGACCACCACCTCGCCGAGGCAGCGATTGAGGCGCGCGATACACTCCTCGCGGTCGCGACCGTGGCCGATCAGCTTGCCGATCAGGCGGGCATAGTAGGGCGGGCTCGAATAGCCGGCGTACCTGGCCGCCTCCAGCCGCAC
>CAZXVO010000199.1:0-1090 GCA_964643835.1 uncultured Phenylobacterium sp.
GGGCGGATCACGCTGATTGGATCGCTTCCCTAGATCGAGAACGGTAGTTCCCGTTCAGCCGAACCGAATTCCCTAGGGACGCCAGACAAATTCCCTAATGTTGGATAGGGAAATCAGAGTTTCTGAGTGCAGAATATATCGTAAAATCAGCGGGCTGTGCGCGATTGATCCCCGGTCCTGACCTGAGATTTCTCAGGTTTTCCCGATAGGATTCTCTATGGCAGGGAGATCCGTCACGGTTTTCGGGGCGCGGAGACCGGGCCCATTTGGGCCCGGAAATCAGGGCATTCGTGGCTGCCAAAATGGGGTTGGCTGACGGATATGACCGGGCCAAGTCCGGGAATGTCTGGACGTTTTCGGGTGGGCTGCGAGGCGGAGACTGATTGCTGCGCCTATTTGGCGGCCCGGGAGGGAGTGCTGAAAGTCCGTGTTATCTGGGGCTTGGACTGTCAAACCACTCAAGCTGGCCCCATGCCTTTCCAATAGCTTAGGAGCGGAGTGTCAAACCGGTCCAGGCTTGAGGTTTGTCAAAGCCGGCGAGTTCGCGCTCTGCGGCGATGCGAGCCCGCAGCCCGCATTGGTCATCCTTGAGCGATGAAGGTTTAGCCTAGCGCTTTGACCCTCAGCCAATGATCGAGCTGTCAGTCGATCTAGCCTCCAGGTGTTCAGAGGAGGTTCTGATGTCTGTCTCAAAGTTCGCCATGTTGATCGCCGCCGCCGGTCTCGCCCTGACCGCCGCCGCCCCTGCCGCCGCCGAGTCCATCGCGCCTGTCGAGGTGACGGGCCGGGCCGCCACGACGGTGACCGTTCCCGTCCGTGGCCTGACGGATCGCCAGGTGCGCCAGGTGGTTCGGGTCGCCGCCAATCATGTCTGCCGCAACGCGGTGGCCAATTATGAGCTCGACACCTTCGACCAGGATTGGTGCGCGTCCCGGACCATGGACCGCACCCTCGGGGCGTTCCAGGCGCTCAAGCGCAGCGGCGCGAGCCAGCTGGCCTGGGTGAACCTGACCATCACGGCCGATTGAGCGCGGTCGTGATCATCCGCCGCAGCCTGGCGTCCTGACCGGCGTCGGGCTGCGGCTTGATG
>CAZXVO010000199.1:1100-7435 GCA_964643835.1 uncultured Phenylobacterium sp.
ACGTCCGACAGGCGGGCCTCTCCACCCGCCACGAGGACTTCCAATGCCCGGCATCGACCTGGATCGCCCCTTCTATCCGCTTGGGATCGCCGTCCTGACGATCTCCGATACCCGTACGCCGCAGACCGATACGTCGGGCGCGATGCTGGCGGATCGGCTCTCCGCCGCAGGCCACCGTCTGGCCGGCCGCGCCATCGTCCACGATGAGATCGAGGCCATCCGCGCGCAGGTCCAGGCCTGGGTCGCTGATCCCGAGGTCGAGGTGATCCTGACCACCGGCGGCACTGGCTTTTCCCCCCGCGACGTGACGCCGGAGGCGCTGCAGCCCCTGTTCCGCCGGGCGATGGAGGGCTTCTCCGTGGTCTTCCACCAGGCCAGCTACGGCACGGTGGGGGTCTCGACCCTTCAGTCACGGGCCTTCGCCGGCCAGATCGAAGAGACCTTCGTCTTCTGTGTTCCGGGCTCCACCGGCGCCTGCCGCGACGCCTGGGACCTTGTCCTGGCCGAGGAACTCGACAGCCGCTTCCGCCCTTGTTCCCTGGCCGGACAGATCCCGCGCCTACGTGGGATCTGCGCATGATCGGCGTTGACGAGGCCCGAGCGCTTGTGGTCTCGGCGGCCCAGCCGCTGGGGACGGAAGCGGTTCCCCTGGCCAAGGCCGCAGGCCGACGGCTGGCGGCCTCGGTGGTGGCGCCCCACGACGCTCCAGCGGTTCCGGTCTCGGCCATGGATGGCTACGCGGTCCGCGAGGCAGATCTCGATGCAGGACCCTGCGTGCTGCCCCTGGCCGGCACGGCCTTTGCGGGATCGCCGGAGCCCGCGCCTCTGCCGCCTGGCGCCTGTCTGCGCATCTTCACCGGCGCGCCGCTGCCACTGGGCGCGGACCGGGTGGTGATGCAGGAAGAGGTCGAGGCGCTCGAAGGCTCCGCCCGATTCATCGGGCCGGTCGTCGGTCGACGCCATGTCCGCGCCGCCGGCTCGGATTTCCACGCGGGCGACGTGCTGGTTCCGGCCGGCGCGGTCCTGACCCCGCAGAGACTGGTGGCCGTAGCGGCGGCGGATCAGGCCGCGCTGCAGGTCTGGCGCCGTCCCCGGGTGGCGATCCTGGCGACCGGCGATGAACTGGTTGAGCCCGGAAGCCTCCATGGTCGGCCCGGCGCCATCTGCGAGAGCGTGTCGTTCGGCGTCGCTGCCTTGGCCGAGACCTGGGGCGCGGACGTGGTCAGCCGCGGCCGCTGCCGCGATGATCTTCAAAGCCTGCAGGCCGCTGCGGCCTCCGCCGTCGCCGGCGCCGATGTGGTGGTGACCACCGGCGGGGCCTCGGTGGGGGAACGGGATTTCGCTCGCGCCATGTTCGAGCCGCTGCGCCTGGAGATCCTGTTCGCCAAGGTGGCGATGAAGCCCGGCAAGCCGATCTGGATCGGCCGGGTGGGCGCGACCTTCATCGTCGGGCTGCCGGGCAATCCGACCTCGGCCTTGGTGACCGCCCGGCTGTTCCTGGCACCCCTGCTCGCCGGCCTGGCAGGCGCGGACCCCGAACGCGCCTGGGCCTGGCGCCGGTTGCCGCTGGCGGGGCCGGTGGGGTGCGCCGGGGATCGGGAGACCTTCGCCCTTGGGCGCTGCCGCGCCGGCGGTGTCGAGATGCTGGCGGTTCAGGATTCTGCCTCTCAGCGGTCGCTGGGCGAGGCCGACCTCCTGATCCGCCGCCGTCCCGGGGCAAGTGGGGCGGCGGCGGGAGAGCCGGTCGAGTGTCTCTCGTTCTGACCGGCCCGGTAGGTGCGCTCAGGCGAACCTGGGGAACAGCACCTCGTTCTCGAGCCGCATGTGCTCGCGCAGGTCCGTATCGAGCTTGCGGCATCCCTCAATCAGGGCGCGCCAGGACCGACAGGCGGCGGCGGGCGCGGGGAAGCCGGCGGTCAGGTCCGCCAGGTGGGCGAGTTGGGTCTCGACGTCCTGGTGCTCGGCCATCATGCGGGCGATGGGGTGGCCGATCATCGGATGACCGCCGTCCAGCATCATGGGGAACAGCAACTGCTCTTCCTTGCGCTGATGGCCGCATAGGTCATCGAGAATGAAGGACAGGTGGTCCGCGAGCCCCGCCGGCGTGGCCGGATGCCCGGCGTGAACGGCTTCCACCTTGCGGGCCAGGGGAACGAGATCCCCCAACTCAGCCAGGTGGACGACATGGTATCGCTCCAGGATATGCGCGATCAGCTCGGCGGAGGACGTCGCCGATCCGACCGGCGGATCAAGAACGGGCGCGGCGGGGCAGGGCATGGAACCTCCTATGCCGTGCAGCCTATCGCCGCGCCGCCACCCGCGCCTTGAAGCCGGCCTGACCTGCGCTTGATGTCGGGCAATCCGCGGGGCGCCGTTTGCGCCGGCCTGCGGCCGCGTGACCACCCTGACCGGCGCCGCACCGACTCGCCGAGACTTTCGCTCCCCTTGAAGGAGAGAGCCTACATGGCCTTCGACAATCCCCTGGCCAGCGAGATCTGGTCCGCCAAGTACCGCTTCGTCAGCCCGGACGCGGGAGCTGAACCGCAGGTCGAGGACACCTGGCGCCGCATCGCCCAGGCCACCGCCCAGGCCGAGCGGCCGGAGCTGCGGGAGGCCATCGCCGAGCGCTTCTATCGTGCGCTGGAGGACCATCGCTTCCTGCCCGCTGGCCGCATCATCGCCGGCGCGGGATCCGGGCGCGCGGTCACCCTGTTCAACTGCTTCGTCATGGGCGCCATCCCCGACGACCTGGGCGGGATCTTCGAGCATGTCCGGGAAGCCGACGTCACCCTGCAGCAGGGCTGAGGGGTGGGCATGGACTTCTCCTCGATCCGCACGACCGCCGCACCATCATGTCCGCGGGCCAGCGGCGCGGGGCGATGATGGGCTGCCTGCGCATCGACCACCCGGACATCGAGGCCTTCATCGACGGCAAGCGCGACCCCGCGCGGTTCCGCAATTTCAACCTCTCGGTCCTGGTCAGCGACGCCTTCATGACCGCCCTAACCGCGGACGGCGACTGGCCCCTGGTCTTCGGCGGCCAGGTCCTGAAGGTAGTGCGGGCGGCCGATCTCTGGGCGCGGCTGATGCGAGCGACCTATGACGCCGCCGAGCCGGGGGTGATCTTCATCGACCGGGTCAACGCCGCCAACAACCTGGCCTATTGCGAGACCATCCTGGCCAGCAATCCGTGCGGGGAGCAGATGCTGCCCGCCTACGGCGCCTGCCTCCTGGGCTCGATCAACCTGGCCAAGCTCGTGCGCCGGCCCTTCGAGCCCGACGCCGCCCTGGACGAGGCCGATCTAGCGGAGTTGACCCGCACCGGCGTGCGTATGCTGGACAATGTGATCGACGTCTCGCGCTTCCCGCTGGAGGCCCAGGCGACGGAGGCGAAGGCGAAGCGGCGCATCGGCCTGGGTGTCACTGGCCTAGCCGACGCCCTGGTTTTCTGCGGGGCCGCCTATGGAGGAGAGCGCGCAGTGGACCTGACCCGCCGCTGGCTGGGGGTGATCAAGCGCGAGGCCTACCGCGCCTCGGCCGAGCTGGCCGCCGAGAAGGGGCCGTTCCCGCTCTATGACCCGCAGATCCTTGATCGCCCCAACCTGCTCGGCCTGGACGAGAGCGTCCGCGACCTGATCCGCGCCCAGGGTCTGCGCAATGGGTGCCTGACCTCCATCGCGCCCACTGGCACCACCTCGCTCCTGGCCGGCAATGTGTCCTCGGGCATCGAGCCGGTGTTCGCCTACAGCTATGTCCGCAAGGTGCGCCAGCCGGACGGATCGAGCCGCGAGGAGCCGGTGGAGGATTTCGCCCTGGCGACCTGGAAACGGCTGAAGGGCGAAGTTTCGCCGCCTGCGGACGTCTTCGTCAGCGCCCAGACCTTGGCCCCGGCCGACCACCTGCGCATGCAGGCGGTGGCCCAGACCCTGGTCGACAGCTCGATCTCAAAGACCGTCAACTGCCCTGAAGACATCGCCTTCGAGGCCTTCCAGGACATCTACCGCACCGCTCATGAGGCAGGGTGCAAGGGCCTGACCACCTACCGGCCCAATGCGGTGACGGGTTCGGTGCTCAGCGTCGCCGCGCCGGCCAAGGCACCGGTCGCCGAGCCCGCTCTCTCGCCTCGGCCGGAGCGCCTGGAGGGGGCGACCTACAAGATCCGTTGGCCGCAGAGCGCGCACGCCGTCTACGTCACCCTGAACGACACGGTGGACGACGAAGGCCGTCACCGCCCCTTCGAGATCTTCGTCAATTCCAAGAACATGGAGCACCACGCCTGGACCCTGGGCCTGACCCGCATGATCTCGGCCGTCTTCCGGCGCACGGGGGAGGTGGGCTTTGTCGCCGAGGAGCTGCAGGCGGTGTTCGACCCCTGCGGCGGCGCCTGGCTGGAGGGGCGCTATGTGCCCTCGCTGCCGGCGGCGATCGGCGGGGTGATCGCCCGCCATTTGGGCGGCGCTGCGGCGCCGGCGACCGAGGCGGCGGCGGCGGTGGCCAGCGGACCCGCTCCGGCGGTCTGTCCGTCCTGCGGCGCGGCGGCCCTGATCCGCAAGGAGGGCTGTGACACCTGCCAGGCCTGTGGGCACTCAAAATGCGGCTGACCCGGTCGGCTTGATCGCCGACAAGCCGCGACGCCGCCGGGCTCAAGGGCTCGGCGCGCGCGGGGGGCTAGGATCGCCGCCCGCTGTCCGACAGGAGCCCCCCATGCCCACCGCCGCCGACCGCAGGGCCTATCGCGGCCCGGCCCTGTTCAGCTTCGGCTTTCGGCCCTTCTTTCTCTCCGCTGGCGTGTGGGCGGCGCTGACCGTCCCCTTGTGGCTGACCGCCCGTATCGGCATTACGCCGGCGTCGGGGGTCGACCGGGTTTGGCATGCCCACGAGATGCTGTTCGGCTACCTCGCGGCGGTGGTCGCGGGCTTCCTGCTGACAGCCGTGCCCAACTGGACGGGCCGCATGCCGGTCATGGGGCGACCGCTCGCCGCGCTTTGGGCGCTCTGGCTCGCCGGGCGCCTGGCCATGGTGACCCCCTGGGCCTTGAGCCCTTGGGCCTGGGGGCTCGACAGCCTGTTCCTGCTGGTCTTCGCCGGGGTGATCTGGCGGGAGATCCTGGCCGGCCGCAACTGGCGCAATCTCGGCGTCGCCGCCATGGTCAGCCTGCTGGCCCTGGCCCATCTGGCTTTCCATCTGCTGCCGGAGGCTTCGGTTCCGGCGGCGGAACGGGCCGCCGTCGCCCTGGCCGCCACCCTGATCGCCCTGATCGGCGGTCGGGTCACCCCCAGCTTCACCCGCAACTGGCTCGCACCGCGCGGCGAGGCGGACGCCGTCCGTACCCGGCCCCGGCTGGATCAGGTCGGCGTTATCGCCTGTGCGCTCGGCGGGGCCGCCTGGACGCTTTGGCCGCAACAGCCGCTGGCGGGCGCGGTTCTGGTGACTGCGGGCGTGCTCAGCCTTGCGCGGCTCGCGGGCTGGGGTGGCTTGCGCACCCTGTCCGAGCCCTTGGTGCTGGTGCTTCACCTTGGCTACCTCTGGCTGGGCCTTGGGCTGGTCCTCGTGGGCGCGTCGGCCCTCAGTCCCCTTGTTCCGTACACGGCGGGACTGCACGCCCTGACCGCCGGCGCGGTCGGGGTCATGACCCTGGCCATGATGACGCGGGCCAGCCTGGGCCACACCGGGCGGCTGCGGACGGCGGGACCCGCGACTCGCGCCGTCTTCTGGCTGGCCAATCTCGCGGCGGTCCTGCGGGTGGCTGCGGGGCTTGGCGCCTCTGAAGCGCTGCTCAGCCTCTCCGGCCTCGCCTGGACGGCGGCCTTCGGTCTCTTTGCGGTCAGCTACGGGCCGATGCTGATCCTGCCCCGGCGGGCGGCTTGAGCATCATCAAGATTGGCTTTGGCCGGGGTCATGGGGGACGCGCCGAACCCGCCCTAGGCTCTGGGTCTGGTCTCCGCGATGGGGCGGGATTTCCTTCCCGGATTGCCGCCCTGGAGGCCAGCGCGGCTTGACTTGCCGGCGCCGGATCCCCCGGCGTCGGTCTTGTCTGTGGGTTTAGCCGAAGCGCGCCTGGCTGCGGCGAGCTTCCGAGGCGGTCCGCTCCAGCTCGGCCGCGCCGGCCAGCAGGTCGCCTGCAGGTCCAGCGCCGTCGATCAGCGGATCCGGCTTGGCCAGGCGATTGAGCACCACGGGCCGGGCGATGGTCACCTCCGGGCCCTGCACCACCACGCCGTAGTCGGCCAGATTGGCGAAGGCGCGCGACAGGTTCTCCGGCGTCATGCCCAGCAGGGAGGCCAGCACGCGCTTTTCGTGCGGCAGGATCAGGGTCGGCCCGCCACCCTGCCGGG
>CAZXVO010000200.1:0-7396 GCA_964643835.1 uncultured Phenylobacterium sp.
AGGTTCAGGCCCAGGCGCGGCGGCGCCGCCTCATGCTGTCCGCTGGCCCGGTGTTCATGGGTGGCCGGGACAAGCCCGGCCATGACGGTGCAGGTTTAGGCAATGGCCCCCAGAGGTGGAGCCGCTAGAGCCAGTCGGGGGTGCGCTCGCGGTTCAGCATGTCCTCATAGGTCGGGCGCGGGCGGACGATCGACCAGCGGTCGCCCTTGACCAGGACTTCGGGGACCAGGAGGCGGCTGTTGTACTCGCTGGACATCACCGCCCCGTAGGCGCCGGCGCTCATGAAGGCGATGAGGTCGCCGGCCCCCAGGGGCCAGGGGCGAGAGGGCGCGGTCGCGGGTGAAGGTGTCGCCGGTCTCGCAGATCGGGCCAACCACGTCGTAGGTCACCGCCTCGCCGGCCCGGGGGCTTAAGGGCTGGATCTCGTGATAGGCGTCGTACATGGCCGGCCGGATCAGGTCGTTCATGGCCGCGTCGATGACGCAGAACTTCCGCCCCTCGGGCCGCTCGTGGATGTGCAGGACCTGGGCGACCAGGACGCCGGCGTTGGCGCAGATCATCCGGCCAGGCTCGAAGGAATAAGCCACGTCCAGGCCGGCCATGGTCGTCGCGATCATCCGGGCGTAGTCGGCGGGCGAGGGCGGGGGCGGCTGGTTGAAATAGGGCACGCCCAGGCCGCCGCCGAGATCCAGGCGCTCGACCCCCAGCCCCTCGGCGCGCAGCCGCTGGACCAGGCCCTTCATCTTGGAAAAGGCCTCGGCCATGGGGGCGAGGTCGGTGATCTGGCTGCCGATATGGCAGGTCACGCCCACGGGCTTCAGGCCGGCATTATTGGCGGCCTGGGCGTAGAGGCGCTCGGCCTCGGAGAAGGAGACGCCGAACTTGTTGTCGGCCTTGCCGGTGGCGATCTTGGCGTGGCCGCCGGCCGAGACGTCCGGATTGACGCGGATGGCGATGACCGCGCGGGTTCCCAGGGACTGGGCCACCTGCGAGGCCAGATGCATCTCCGGCTCGCTTTCGACATTGATCTCGGAGACGCCGTTCTTGATGGCGAAGGCCAGCTCGTCCGCCGTCTTGCCGACGCCGGAGAAGACGATGCGCTCGCCCGGGATCCCGGCGGCGAGCGCCCGGCGGATCTCGCCCTCGGAGACGGTGTCGGCGCCCGCGCCCAGCCTGGCCAGGGTCTTCAGCACCGCGACATTGGAGTTGGCCTTGACCGCAAAGGCGATCAGCGGATCGCCGCCATGCTCGCCGCGGATCCCCTCGGCTGTCAGGGCGTCGCGCAGCACGGTGTAGTGCCGCTCAAGGGTGGCGGAGGAATAGACGTAGACCGGCGTGCCGACCTCTTGGGCGATGGCGGCGAGGGAGACGTCCTCGCACCACAGCGCGCCGTCGCGCAGTTCGAAGTGGTTCATCGCGGCGTGGCGTAGGGATCGGGCAGGACGCCCTGCGGCCCGGACGCGGTCGGGTTGACCGTGCCCTCGATCGGCACGGTGCGCGAGGGCGAGGGATCGGAGTTGCGGTCACGCGGGTCGACGGTGCGGACCGAGCGGGTCGGCTCCGGCCCGGCGTCGGCGCCGCCGCCGTGGCCAAACATCGGGCCGGGACGCTCGAGGGCGCCCAGCTTGCCGCAGGCCGAAAGGCCGAGCGCGGCGGCCAGGACGAGGGTGAGGGTGGTGACGCGGGCGATCATTTCAGGATCTCCTTCCAGCGCGCCACCTGGGCGCGGACCTGTTCTGGCGAGGTTCCGCCATAGCTGCGGCGGCTGCCCGCCGAGGCCCTGGGGGTGAGGACGTCATAGACGTCTGCGGTGATTCCCTGGTTCAGGGCCTGCAGTTCGGAAAGCGGCAGGTCGGCGAGGTCGCAACCCAGCGTCTCAGCCCGCTTCACCGCCGCGCCGGTCACGTGGTGGGCGTCGCGGAACGGCAGGTCCAGGGTGCGCACCAGCCAGTCGGCCAGGTCGGTGGCGGTGGAGAAGCCCGAGCCGGCGGCCTGGGCCATGCGCGCGGCCACGGGCTCCAGGTCGGCGACCATGCCGGCCATGGCGGCGAGGCTGAGCTCCAGGGCGTCGAAGGCCTCGAAGGTTGGGACCTTGTCCTCCTGCATGTCCTTGGAATAGGCGAGCGGCAGGCCCTTCATGACCACGGTCAGCTGGGTGAACGAGCCGAGCAGCCGGCCGACCTTGGCGCGCACCAGCTCGGCGGCGTCGGGGTTCTTCTTCTGCGGCATGATGGACGAGCCGGTGGTGAAGGCGTCCGTCAGCTTGATGAAGCCGAACTGAGGGGTCATCCAGACCACGATCTCCTCGGCCAGGCGCGAGAGGTGCGTGCCGCAGATGGTGGCGTCGGCCAGGGCCTCGAGCGCAAAGTCCCGGGCCGAGACGCTGTCCAGGGAATTGGCGGTGGGGCGGTCGAAGCCGAGCGCGCGGGCCGTGGCCTCGCGGTCAATGGGGAAGGGCGAACCAGCGAGCGCGGCGGCGCCCAGCGGGCACTCGTTCATGCGCCTGGCGGCGTCGGCGAAGCGGGACGCGTCGCGGCCGAACATCTCCACATAGGCCATCAGGTGATGGCCGAAGGTCACCGGCTGGGCGGGCTGCAGGTGGGTGAAGCCCGGCATCAGGGTCTCGGCGTGGGCCTCGGCCTTGGCCACCAGGGCGGCCTGCAGGGCGCGCAGCTGGCCCTCGACCCGACGACAGGCGTCGCGGACCCACAGGCGGAAGTCGACGGCGACCTGGTCATTGCGCGAGCGGGCGGTGTGCAGCCGCCCGGCGGCAGGCCCGATCAGCTCGCGCAGCCGGGCCTCCACGTTCATGTGGATGTCTTCGTACTCTTCCCGGAAGGGGAAGGTCCCGGCGGCCATCTCCGCCTCGATGTCGGCCAGGCCCTGCTGGATGGCGGCCTCGTCGGTGCTTGAAATGACGCCCTGCTTGCGCAACATCGCGGCGTGCGCGCGGGACCCGGCCAGGTCCTGGGCGGCCAGGCGGCGGTCAAAGCCGATGGAGACGTTGATCGCCTGCATCAATTCCGCCGGTTTGGCCGTAAACCGGCCGCCCCACATGGCCTGGCCCTGGCCGTCGGCGGCGGATTGAACGGGCGTTTGCGAGGAGTCGTCGGACATTGAGCGAGAACAGCCAGAATGAGGTCGGCGGGAATAAGCCCAGCGGCTTGAAGTGGGCCCTCTGGGGCGTCGCCGCGGTCGGCGTCGCCGCGGTTGTCTATATCATCGTCCAGGCTGCGGCCAATCCCGGCCCGCGCGGCGATTTGAAGTCGGTCGCCAAGGGCGAGATGGCCAAGCTGGTCGTCCCCGCCGAAGCCACCGCCGCGCCGGCCACCACCTTCTATGACGGTGAGGGCAAGCCGCTGCGCCTGGCCGACTTCAAGGGCAAGGTCGTGGTGCTGAACATCTGGGCCACCTGGTGCGGCCCCTGCGTGACCGAAATGCCGACGCTCGCCAAGCTCCAGGCCGAGTACTCACCCGATAAAGTGGTGGTGGTGCCGGTCAGCGTCGACGGCGACCGCGACGCCGACAAGGCCAAGACCTTCATCGCCAGCCACGCGCCCCTGGGCTTCTACCGCGATCCCAAGATGAAGCTGCCCTACGACCTGAAGCCGGTCGCCGTGGGCATGCCGACCACCATCATCTTTGACGCCGACGGCGTGGAGAAGGGCCGGCTGGCCGGCGGCGCAGACTGGGCGGGCAAGGACGCCAAGGCCGTTATCGACAAGGTGCTGGCGGCCGGCTGAGGCGCTTTTGGGTTGACCGCCCATAGCGGGCGGGGGACTAATTCCAGGCGTGCGGTCTCGCGGGCCTGCCGAACCTCGTCCCGCCCTGGCGGCCGCGAGGGGGAGCAGCCTGCGGCGTGTGCGTCCAAGTGCAGGAGTTCCCCGGGCGACCGGCGACAGCCGGTCCCCCCGCGGCGTGTCAGGAGACGATGACGGATATGGCCACCGGTACGGTCAAGTGGTTCAACACCACCAAGGGTTATGGTTTCATCCAGCCAGACGATGGCGGCAAGGACGTCTTCGTCCACATCTCCGCCGTGGAGCGCGCGGGCCTGAGCGGCCTGAACGACGGCCAGAAGGTCAGCTTCAACCTGAAGGAAGAACGCGGCAAGGTCGCCGCCGTGGACCTCGAGATCGGCTGATCCCGCCCACGAAAAAGGGCGCGGCCTGGACCGCGCCCTGATGTCGTTTCGCTGACCGGATCAGGTCAGCTGTTCCTATGGGTCAGGCGACTTCCTTCTGACGGCTGACGTCGGCGTTGGTCAGGGCGCGCATGAAGCTCACCAGCGAGGTGCGGGCGTCGGCCGGCAGGCGCTCGAAGCCGGCCAGCAGTTCCAGCGCGCCTGGGGTGCGCATGCGGCTGAGCAGGTCCAGGTCGCCCGTGGCGTCATGCCCGGGCGTGTCCAGCACGTCCATCAGGTCGACCACCCGGCAGCGCAGAGCGCGGGCGATCTGAACCAGGCGCGAGAACGAGATCCGGTTCGCGCCGTTCTCATACTTCTGAATTTGCTGGAAGCTCACGCCGCACTGCTCGGCCAGGGCTTCTTGCGACATACCGATGGTGCGGCGACGAATGCGGACAGCCGCGCCCAGGGCGACATCCATCGGATCGGGGGTCTTGTTGGAAACCTCGGCCATGGCGCCCTTTCCTTTTGCAGTTATCAGCGTTCATACCGACGGTCCGACGCCGGTCATTCAAGATGAGCCGAGTAATTGCATAAATTTCAGTTTTGCAAAGCGGCAACTTGGAGTGCAGCGCCCAAGGTGGGTAGTTTTGGCCCGTCACAACTCAGCCGTTAGCCGGAAAGCGGCGGGATTCTGAATTTCTGCTGTAAATCCAAATTGCAGATGGAGGGCTAGGGAGTTCGCAAGCGTGTGATCTCTCACGACTTTCCCGCCTAGGCGGTCCTGCGCAGGTTGAGCGGCATGGCGCCATTCTGGGGACTGTATCCTCAATGTATGCTCGATATGAGTATTTTCATCTCGACGAATTCATGCACTCAACATGAGTATAGTTGACGTTCAAATCCGCCGGTTGCGACCAATTCTCAATTCTTGGGCGGGATGCGACTCAGCGTGGCAGACGCCGTGCGCCGACGCTTTGGAAAGCCCCTGCCGCTTGTCGCCGCCAGTCCCGCAGGCTAGGCCGCTTGAGGAGCGGCTCCAGACGGCGCCGCGCATTGGGGAAGGGTTGTCCATGTCTAGGATCGGTATGGTGCTGGCGGCGAGCGTGTGTCTGGCGCCCCTGCAGGCCCTGGCGGCCAACCCGGGCGTGGCCCAGGCGCAGCGCGTCACCATCACCCGCGACACCTGGGGCATCGCCCACATCCGCGGCAAGACCGACGCCGACGCGGTGTTCGGCATGATCTACGCCCAGGCCGAAGACGACTTCAATCGCGTGGAGACCAACTACCTGACGGCGCTGGGCCGCACGGCCCAGGCCGAGGGGGAGGCGGCGATCTGGGCCGACCTGCGCCAACGCCTGTTCATCAATGACGCCGACCTCAAGGTCCAGTACGCCAAGAGCCCTGGCTGGCTGAAGACCCTGATGACCGCCTGGGCCGATGGGCTGAACTACTATCTGGCCACGCACCCGCAGGTGAAGCCGAAGGTGCTGACGCACTTCGAGCCCTGGATGGCGCTTAGCTTCACCGAGGGCAGCATCGGCGGCGACATCGAGAAGGTCTCGCTTTCCGGCCTGGAAAGCTTCTACGGCAAGCGTCAGGTGGCGATGACCGAGGACGAACTTGGCCTGAAGCCCTGGGAGCCCTCGGGCTCCAACGGCATCGCCATCGCCCCGTCCAACACCAAGGACGGCCACGCCCTCTTACTGATCAACCCGCACACCTCGTTCTACTTCCGCTCGGAAGCCCAGGTGACCTCGGACCAGGGCCTCAACGTCTATGGCGCCAGCACCTGGGGCCAGTTCTTCGTCTACCAGGGCTTCAACGAGAAGGCCGGGTGGATGCACACCACCAGCACCCTCGACAGCGTCGATGAGTTCGCCGAGACCATCGTCGATCAGGGCGGCAAGCTGTTCTATCGCTATGGCAAGGAGTTGCGCCCGGTCACGGTCGGCAAGATCACCGTGCCCTACAAGGCCGCCGACGGGTCGATGAAGAGCCGCGACTTCACCGTCTATCGCACCCACCACGGCCCCATCGTGCGTGAGGCGGACGGCAAGTGGGTGGCGTTCTCGCTGATGAACACCCCGATCGCGGCCCTGCAGCAGTCCTTCCTGCGCACCAAGGCCACCGACCTGAAGTCCTTCCAGAAGGTGGCGGAGTTCCGGGCCAACTCGTCCAACAACACCCTGTTCGCCGATAGCACCGGCCAGATCGCGCTTCTGATGCCGCAGTTCGTGCCCAAGCGGGACAACCGCTTTGACTATACCAAGCCGGTGGATGGCTCGGACCCCGCCACCGACTGGCAGGGCCTGCACGCGCTCACCGAGGCGCCCAGCGTGATCGCCCCGGCCAATGGCTGGGTGGCGAACTCCAACAACTGGCCCTACTCGGCCGCCGCCCAGTTCAGCCCGAAGATCCAGGACTATCCGAAGTACATGGACAGCGTCGGCGAGAACCCGCGCGGCCTGCACTACATCTCACTGCTGAAGGACCGGAAGGACTTCACGGTCGATAGCCTGGTGACCACGGCCTACGACCCCTATCAGCCGGCCTTCGCGCGCCTGGTTCCCACCCTGGTCACCGCCTGGGACAAGCTGGCCTGGGATGACCCGCGCAAACTCGCCCTGGCCGATCAGGTCGCGGTGCTGCGCGGCTGGGACAACCGCTGGAGCACGGACTCTGTGGCCCAGACCCTGGCCGTCTATTGGGGCGAGGCGCTGTGGAACATGGGCGCGGCGGAAGCCAAGGCCGACGAGGTCACCATCTATGACTGGATGGACGGCCGCTCGAGCGCCGACCAGAAACTGAAGGCGCTCTCGGACGCGTCCGCCAAGCTCACCGCCGACTTTGGGACCTGGAAGACCGCTTGGGGCCAGGTGAACCGCTTCCAGCGCCTGACCGACGACATCGTCCACCCGTTCGATGACAAGAAGCCGTCGATCCCCGTCGGCTTCGCCTCGGCCCAGTGGGGGTCGCTGGCCTCGTACGGAATCCGCGCCGACGAGGGGACGAAGAAGCGCTACGGGACCTATGGCAACAGCTTCGTGGCGGTGGTCGAGTTCGGCCCGCGCCTGAAGGCCCGCGCCATCACCGCCGGCGGCGAAAGCGGCGACCCGGCCTCGCCCCACTTCAACGACCAGGCGGAGCGCTATTCCAAGGGCGACCTGCGCGAGGTCTGGTTCTACCCCGACCAGGTCAAGGCCCACACCGAGCGGGTCTACAAGCCGGGGGAGTGAAGATGTTCCTTCTCCCCTTGCGGGACCGTTG
>CAZXVO010000201.1:0-7360 GCA_964643835.1 uncultured Phenylobacterium sp.
CCGGCCGCATCGAGGATGTCTTCTACCAGCCCGGCGAATGGGTCCCGGCCAGCCAGCCGATCCTGGCCCTGCTGCCCGACGACCGCGTGCGCCTGCGCTTCTTCGTGCCGGAGCAGGCCCTGTCGGCCTATGCCCCGGGCAAGACCGTCCGCTTCGCCTGCGACGGCTGTGCTGGCGACCTCACCGCCCGCATCACCTACATCAGCCCGCGCCCCGAATTCACCCCGCCGGTGATCTACAGCCGCGAGGCCCGCGACCGCCTTGTCTATCTGGTCGAAGCCCAGCCCAGCGTGCGGCTGAACCCCGGCCAGCCGGTGGACGTCACACCCCTGGAGCGCGGCAAGTGAGCGAGCCCCTGGCCATCGACGTCCGGGGGCTGAACAAAAGCTTCGGCGACAAGCGCGTGGTGGCCGACGTCGACATCCAGGTCCCCACCGGCCGCATCTGCGGGTTCCTAGGGCCCAACGGCTCGGGGAAGACCACCACCTTGCGCATGCTCTGCGGCCTCCTAACCCCCGACAGCGGGGCGGGAACCTGCCTGGGCCTCGACATCATCCGCGACGCCGCCGCCATCAAGCGCCGGGTCGGCTACATGACCCAGAAGTTCTCGCTCTATGACGACCTGACCATCGCCGAGAACCTGATGTTCGCCGCCCGGGTCCACGGCCTCGACCGCCGGCGCCAGCGGGTCGACCAGGCCCTGGAACGGCTGGGCCTGGCCGGCCGCCGGGACCAGCTGGCCGGCACGCTCTCCGGCGGCTGGAAGCAGCGCATGGCCCTTGCCGTCGCCACCCTGCACGAGCCCCGCCTGCTGCTGCTGGATGAACCCACCGCCGGGGTCGATCCCAAGGCCCGCCGCACCTTCTGGGACGAGATCCATGAGCTCGCCGGCCAGGGCCTGACCGTGCTGGTCTCCACCCACTACATGGACGAGGCCGAGCGCTGTCACGAGATCGCCTACATCGCCTATGGCCACCTGATCGCCCGCGGCACGGCGGATCAGGTTGTCGCCGGCTCGGGCCTCGTCACCTTTAACGGCGAGGGACCGGGGATCGACCGCCTGGCCCATGAGATCGCCGCCCGACCCGGCGTCGCCATGGCCGCGCCGTTCGGCGCGTCCCTGCATGTCTCCGGAACCGACCGCGCCGCGCTGGAGGCCGCCATCGCCCCCTGGCGGCGCGAGCCCTTCCGCTGGACGCAGACCACCCCCAGCCTGGAGGACGTGTTCATCCGGCTGATGGATCAGTCGCAGGACAACTTCCAATGAGCGGGATCTCGGCCACCCGCATCGCCGCGGTGCTGATCAAGGAGTTCAAGCAGCTCACCCGCGACCGGCTGACCTACGCCATGATGCTGGCCCTGCCGGTGATCCAGCTCCTGCTGTTCGGCTACGCCATCAACGCCGAGCCCCGACACCTGCCGACCGCCGTCCTGGTGCAGGAAGACAGCGCCTTCGCCCGCTCCATCGGCACGGCGCTGAAGACCAGCGAGTTCTTCGACCTCACGGGCCAGGCGCGCAGCGTCGCTGAACTGGACGACCTGGTCCGCTCCGGCGAGGTCCAGTTCGCCATCACCATCCCCGGCGACTTCACCCGCCGCGTCGTGCGCGGCGACAAGGCTCAGATCCTGGTGGAGGCCGACGCTACCGACCCCACCGCCACCAACGGCGCCGTCGCCGCCCTCTCGGCCCTGCCGGCCCAGGCCCTGTCGCGCGACCTGCGCGGCGCTCTGGCCCAGCGCCAGGCCCGGAGCCCCTTCGAGGTGGTGGTCCACCGCCGCTACAATCCCGAGGCCGTCACCGCCTACAATATCGTGCCGGGCCTGCTGGGCGTGATCCTGTCTATGACCCTGGTGCTGATGACGTCGCTGTCCATGACCCGCGAGGCCGAGCGCGGCACCATGGAGAGCCTGCTGTCGACGCCGGTCGAGCCCATCGAGGTGATGATCGGCAAGCTCGCGCCCTATGTGGCCGTCGGCCTGATCCAGACCGTCATCATCCTGATCATCGCCCGCACCCTGTTCCAGGTGCCGATGGAAGCGCCGGGCCCCGGTCTCGGCCTGGGGATCGCCCTGTTCATCCTGGGCTCGCTGGCGCTGGGCTTCCTGATCTCCACCGTGGCCCGCTCCCAGCTGCAGGCCATGCAGATGAGCTTCTTCTACATCCTGCCCTCGATCCTGCTGTCCGGCTTCATGTTCCCCTTCCGCGGCATGCCGGTTTGGGCCCAAGCCATAGGCGAGGCGATCCCCGTCACCCACTTCCTGCGCGTGGTCCGCGGCGCCCTCCTGAAGGGTCAGGCTCTGCCAGACATGTGGCGCGAACTCGCCGCCCTGACCGCGTTTGTCTGCGTCGTCACCGCCCTGGCCATGGCGCGGTATCGCCGGACGCTGGATTAGCTCGCCTTACGACGATTTAAGGTCACAGGCCGCCCGCCCTGGCGTAACAGGTGTGACAAACTGCGCACGCCCAGGGGACCAGAGACCACATGCACAGCCGTCGCGACCTTCTCGCCACCGCCGCCGCCTTCGGGGCCGCCGCCGCCCTGCCCAAGGCGGCCATGGCCGCCGCCGCCGCCAAGCCCACCGGCGAGGCCGCCAAGATGTACGCCATGTTCGACCGGGCCATGGCCGAGTCGTTCCGCCGCTCGCCCGAGCTGCCCACCTATCTGGGCATTGATAACGGCGTTCTGGCCTGGACCAAGTCCGAGCTGTCGGACTTCTCCCTGACCGCCCTGGCCGAGAACAAGGCCAACACCGCCAAGCAGATCACCGAACTGCGGGCCATCGACCGCAAGCAACTGAGCGGCATGGACGCGGTCAACTACGACACCGTGCTCTTCACCCTGGACGTCCAGGACGAGGGCAACCGCAAGTTCGAGTACGGCGGCCAGGGCGCGGGCGCGCCCTATGTCCTGTCGCAGCTCACTGGCTCCTACCAGTCCATGCCGGACTTCCTGGACAACCAGCACGCCCTGGAGACCAAGTCCGACGCCGACGCCTATATGGCCCGCCTCGAGGCCTTCGGCCGGCTGATGGACCAGGAAGCCGAGGTGGTCCGCCACGATGTGGGCCTGGGCGTCACCCCGCCCGACTTCGTGCTCGACAAGACGCTCACCCAGATGAACGCCTTCCTGGCCTACGCTCCGGCCGACGCGCCGGTGGTCAAGAGCATCGTCCGCCGTACGGCCGAGAAGAAGATCGACGGCGACTGGGCCGCCCAGGCCGAGGGCCTCTACGCCGAGAAGGTCCGCCCGGCCCTGCAACGCCAGGCCGACCTGCTCCAGTCCCTGCGCGCCAAGGCCACCCACGACGCCGGCGTCTGGCGCCTGCCCAAGGGCGACGAGTACTACGCCACCTCCCTGCGCCAATACACGACCTCCAACATCACCCCGGACGAGGTCCACAAGCTGGGCCTGGAGCTGTGCAAGAGCCTGGGCGCACAGGCCGACGCCCTGATGAAGAAGGCCGGCTACACCAAGGGCAGCGTCGGCGAACGCTATCGGGCCATGTACGAGGATCCCAAGCAGCACTACCCGAACACCGACGCGGGCAAGGAACAGCTGCTGGCCCACCTGAACGAGCAGGTGAAGATCATCTCGGCCAAGCTGCCCAAGTACTTCGGGCAACTGCCCAAGGCGCCGCTGGACATCCGCCGTGTGCCCCCGGCCATCGAGGCGGGCGCGCCGGGCGGCTACTACAATTCGCCGTCCCTGGATGGGAAGCGCCCGGGGATCTACTGGATCAACCTGCGCGATACGGCTGAGAACCCGTCCTGGACCCTGCCGACCCTGACCTATCACGAGGGGATTCCGGGCCACCACCTGCAGCTCGCCCTCAACAATGAGGCCGGCGACCTGCCGCTGATCCGCAAGGTGATCGGTTTCTCGGGCTATTCCGAGGGCTGGGCGCTCTACGCCGAGCAGCTGGCGGTGGAGATGGGCATGTACGACAAGGACGTGCTCGGCCACATCGGCATGATCCACGACGCCATGTTCCGGGCCGTCCGCCTGGTGGTCGACTCCGGGATGCACGCCAAGAAGTGGACCCGCGAGCAGGCGCTGAAGTTCTACATCGACACCATCGGTGACAACGAGGCCAGCGCGATCACCGAGATCGAGCGTTACTGCGTCTGGCCGGGCCAGGCCTCCAGCTACATGGTGGGCAAGATCACCTGGCTGAACGGCCGTGAGCGCGCCAAGAAGGCGCTCGGCCGCAAGTTCGACATCCGCAAGTTCCACGACGCGGGCCTGCTCGCCGGCGGCACTCCGCTGACCGTCCTGGACCAGGTGATCGACAACTACATCGCCGCCGCCAAGAAGGGCTGAGGCGTCTTTCTCCTCCCCCGCAAAGCGGGGGAGGAGAAAGCGCCACCCTACCGCGTCGAGGCCAGCTGGTAGAGGAACTCCACATAGGACTGGGTCGCCCCGTCCATGCCCTCGACCTTGGGGTTCGAGCTTTCGATCACATAGTACTCGTTGGGCGCATGCGCCCCTGACCCGTGGCCCAGGCCGAAGTGGCCGGCGGGCTTGGACGCCGGCGCGCCGGTGAAGATGTAGCCCGGCCAGGACCCCGCGAGCCTGGGGTTCATCAGCGGCGTCAGGCCCCGGCGGCGATAGACCGCCAGTTCCGACTGGATCAGGCCCGACGTCTCCTCGGTCTGGGTCGGATCATAGCCCCCCGTGACCTTCACCTCGATATCGCCGAACCCGCGCTTGGCCAGGTGCGCCTTCAGCTTGGCGATGCAGTCGGCCGCGGTCTGGTCAGGCACCAGCCGCAGGTCGATCTTGGCCACGGCGCGGCTAGGCAGGATGGTCTTGCCGCCGACCCCGGTATAGCCACCGACCAGGCCCTGGATGTTCACGGTCGGCTCAGCGGCCAGGCGCTCCATCGCCGCCTGGTAGGGCAGGTCGCGCACCCAGTGCTGCACGCCCATCTGCTTCATCACTTCCTTCTCGTCCTGGGCCGCGACGGCCTGGGCGATCAGCTCCTTCTGGCGGGCGGTGAGCGGCTTCACGTGCTCGTACCAGCCATCGATGGCCGGGTCGTTGCCGTCCGCCGAGACCAGGGTGGTCAGCGCCTGCACCAGATGCCAGGCCGGGCTGTCGAGCACCGCCTTCAGGCTGGAATGGATGTCATTTGCCGGCCCACGGCCCCACTTGGCGCCCGTGGAGATCAGCTCCAACTCGACCGCCCCCTTGGCGCCCAGGTTGATGCCGACCGAGCCGTCCGGGTCCTGGCCGGCCATGGGCATCCAGACCTCGCCGCACTTGGACAGAGCCTGCAGCACCTCGGGCCGGCGCACGACCTGCGGGAAATGCGGCGAGGCGATCTCCTCCTCGCCCTCGGCCACAAGCACCAGGTTCACGGGCAGCTTCTTGCCGGCCCCACGGATGGCGTGCAGGGCGGCCAGGAAGGTCGCCTCCGGCCCCTTCTGGTTCACCGCGCCGCGCCCATATAGCACCTTGCCGAAGCCCGGCTTGTCCATGAGATTGGCTTCGAAGGGCGGGGAGATCCATTCGGCCGGGTTCACCTGCTTCACGTCGTACATGAAGTAGAGCCCGACGGTGCGCGGCGCGCCCGCGTCCAGGGTGGCGAAGATGCCCGGCGCGCCGTCGGTCGGCATGCGGGTCACGGACTGGAAGCCCGCGTCCTTCAGCATGTCCATGGTCAGCTTGCAGCCTTCCTCCATGCCCACGCCCTCGGCGCAGATGGAGGGCTGCCGGATCCAGGTCTGCAGGCGCTGCACGGCCTCGTCATGGCGCTTGTCGATCTGGGCGCGGATCGCCTTCAGGTCGGGCGTCGCCGCCATCGCCCTGCCTCCCAGACCAAGCATCGCCGCGCCTGCCGCCGCGCCGGCCAGCAGGCCGCGCCGATCCATCATTGCCGTCATGCCGCCCCTCCAAAAGCCAGGAGACAGAGGCTAGGAGAGTTGGCGGATCGCGTGAAGGTGGTCCTGCCTGATTTTGGAGCCTCTCAACGTGTACGGCATTCTCTGCGCCACACCCGAGGAGCGGGACGCCCTGCGCGCCCGCTTCCACACCGAGGCCCCGCCCCGCGCCTTCGGCCCCACCCAGGTCTGGACCGGAACCCACGACGGCCAGGCGATCGCCGTCGCCCTCTCCGGCATCGGCAAGGTCAATGCGGCGGCCGCCGCGACCCTGCTGCTCTCAGCCTATGACGCCAAGGCCCTGATCTTCTCAGGCGTCGCCGGCGGCCTGAACCCCGCCTATGGGGTCGGCGCGGTGTTGCTGGGCGAGCGGCTGGGGATCCACGACTACGGCCTGGTGGCTGGCGAGACCTTCACCCGCACCCTGTCCGGCGGCATCCCGGTGGGCGCCGACGAACTCACAGCCCTGACGCCCGTCTCAGCCGAGATCCGCGCCCAGCTCACCGCCCTGCGCGACCACCTCGCCCCGCGCCTGGACGTCGCCGTGGCCCTGGGCGGGATCACCACCGCCGACCACTTCCTGAACTGCCCCACCACCCGCGACACCCTGCACGCCGCGCTATCCGCCGACGCCATCGACATGGAGAGCGGCGCCGTCGCCCAGATCGCTGAGGAATGGAGCGTTCCCCTCTATGTCATCCGCACCCTGTCGGACTTGGCCGGCGCGGACAGCCACCTGACCTATCCGCAGATGGCGGCCATGGCGGCGCGCAATTCCGCCCTCTGTGTCGTCGAACTGCTGGACATCCTGGCGCAGCCTTGAGGATTTCACGCGGCCGCGCTTGTGGCCGGCCGAATCCCGTCCCACTTTCGAGCCCATGAGTGACCGCCCGTCCGGCGCGGCGCCGCCCCGTCTGGTGGCGGTCCTGGGGCCGACCAATACCGGCAAGACCCACCTGGCCGTGGAGCGGATGCTCGGCCACGCCTCGGGCATGATCGGCCTGCCGCTTCGCCTGCTGGCCCGCGAGATCTATGACCGCATCGTCAAGGCCAGGGGCGCCAGCCGCGTCGCCCTGATCACCGGCGAGGAAAAGATCGTCCCGCCGCGCGCGGTCTATTTCGTCTGCACTGTCGAGGCCATGCCCCTGTCCCGCCAGGTCGAGTTCCTGGCCGTCGACGAGATCCAGCTCTGCGCCGACCCTGAGCGCGGCCACGTCTTCACCCACCGCCTGCTGCATGCGCGCGGGACCTGCGAGACCATGCTGATGGGCGCCGCCACCATGGCCCCCCTGGTCCGCCGCCTCCTGCCCAAGGCCGAGATCGTCAGCCGCGAGCGGTTCTCGAACCTCACCTATTCCGGCTCCAAGAAGCTGACCCGCCTGCCGCGCCGCAGCGCCATCGTCGCCTTCAGCGCCGACCAGGTCTACGCCATCGCCGAGCTGATCCGCCGCCAGCGCGGCGGCGCGGCGGTGGTGA
>CAZXVO010000202.1:0-7351 GCA_964643835.1 uncultured Phenylobacterium sp.
ACGTCAGCCGCATCGACCTGGTCGGCAAGGACGCCATCGTCCTGAAGGACGGCAAGCAGATCACCGAGTTCCGGGAAGGCATCCTGCCCTGGTCGATCCAGCGGCCGATCGCCCTGGTGTTCGACGAATACGACGCCGGCCGCCCGGACGTGATGTTCGTGATCCAGCGCGTGTTGGAAGCCCAGGGCAAGCTGACCCTGCTGGACCAGAACCGCGTGATCCGCCCGAATCCGTTCTTCCGGCTGTTCTCCACGACCAACACCATCGGCCTGGGCGACACCACCGGCCTCTATCACGGCACCCAGCAGATCAACCAAGGCCAGATGGACCGCTGGTCCATCGTGACCACGCTGAACTACCTGGCCCACGACGTGGAAGCCGCCATCGTGCTGGCCAAGTGCCCGCACTATGACAGCGTTGAAGGCAAGCGCACCCTGGCCGCCATGGTCCGGGTCGCCGACATGACCCGCAACGCCTTCATGAACGGTGACATTTCGACCGTCATGAGCCCGCGGACCGTGATCACCTGGGCCCAGAACGCCGAGATCTTCGGCGGCGACATCGCGCTCGCCTTCCGCATGACCTTCCTGAACAAGTGCGACGAGCTGGAGCGCGGCACCGTCGCCGAGTTTTTCCAGCGCGCCTTCGGCCAGGACCTGCCGGAAAGCACCGCGCGCGTGAAGGTGGCCTAAGAGCCGACAGGTCTTAGACAGGCAAGCCGCTCAACGGCCGTGACGTCCCGCCGAACGGTGTGGCGGCGACGGCCGACACCGCCGGACCGCTGACGAACGGGATCTGCAGCACGCCTGCGGTCCGGATCTCGTCGGCGGTGCGCAGGTTGGAGAGCGAGGTCAGAAGCCTGCGTTCCTTCCAATCGGTGCGGCTGGTCATCCAGCGGCTGACCACCGCCCGGCGCAGCTCCGGCGCGCCATCGGGCAGGACCAGGGTTCCGCCGGACAGCGACCCGGCCTTGATATTGGTCACCGGAAAGTCCGCGTCGGTGAGGCGCAGGTCGATATAGGACACATGCGGCGCCAGCGTCGCCGACAGCCATTGCAGGGTCCGCGCGCTGGGCTGGTTCGGCAGGTCATAGACCTCGGCGGCCAACTGGTTGCGGCGATCCGCCGGCAGGGCCTTCAGCGCCTGCAGGTAGGCAGGGCCAAGCTCGCTCGAGGCCAGGGCCGAGAAGGCCACCGGAAAGAACAGCACCCCGACATAGCCCGGCGTCGCCAGCCGGCGCGCGCCCTCCTCCAGGCCAGCCAGATCAAAGGCCGCCATGTCCTGGCCCTTGGGCGCATCCGCCGTAGTCAGGCCCAGGCTGCGGTCGCCCAGGCTGCGGCCCAGGACATCGCCCACGAAGCCCTGACGGCTGATCGAATAGATACCCGCGAATGTGGAGGTTCCCGCAGCGGCGGCGCGCAGGGCGACGGTCGGCGCGGCGGGCGGCGGCGTCAGGTCGGCGATCTGGGTCAGGCGTCCCCCGCCAGGCAGGCGGCTGGGGTCGCGCAACCCCTCGGCGACCGCCCCCTCGTCAAGCCCTGCGAAGGTCTCGACGGCGGCGAGGCTACCCTCGAACAGCAGCAGGGACGGACCGGCCGTCCCCGCTTCCCGCTGCAGGGCGGAGGCGGAACCGACCAAGGGGCCGACATCAATGCGGGCCGCGGCGGGGTCGGTGAGCAGGAAGGCGCAGGCGGTGATCTGGGCGAACCGCCGCGGCGGCGTCCAGTTGTGGGCCAGGTAGGTGTCGATGATCTGCGACAGCCGCTGCTGCGACGCCGACACCCCCGCCCCGAAGATCCGCAGGCATCCGGCAGGTATCACGTGTGTCCCCAGTTCTGTCGCCCGACGGCCACGGCACTCATGGCTGGACGTCGTAAACAGAACCTTTCGCGCTTAGCGTGCTATACGCGACCTTACGCCACATGCTGGTTTGGAGCGCCCAGGATAGGCCAGACGCGGAGTCCTCATTTTGAGGATTCGGACGTTCCGTCGCGGGCGGCCTTTACCCTTTAATATCGAACCCTGCCCGCAAATGCCGCCCAACGTTGTGTTTGGGACGCCCATGGCTTCAAGTCTGCCCCACGGTCAGGCGGCGGTGCGCCGGATCATCGCCCTGGCGGTAGTGATCCTGGCGGTGGTTCTGGCGGGTGGCGCCGGACTGATGACCTATATGGCGACCTCCGCCGACCAGGCTCAGGTCGCCGAGGAGCGGGCTCTGATGTCCCGTCGCCTGGACGATCTCCAGGGCTGGCTGCAGCAGGACGTCAGCGCCCTGGCGGCCGAAACCCTTCCCCAACTTGCGCGGCCCGATCTCGATCCGGCCTGGGCCGACGAGGCGCTGGGCCGCAGGATCGCCCGCTCAGGCGGCGACCCCGCGGTCCTGGTCCTGGACGCCAGCGACCAGCCCGCCTACGCTTGGCGCGGACAGGGCCGAGCGAACCCCGCCGAGTTCCAGGCCCTGCTGAAGGACCTCGCGCCCCTGCTGGCCGACCTGCGGGCCCGCGAAGCCGTCAATCTCAAGCTCTCCCACACCCAGCCGACGCGGGAGATGGTGGCCGGCAGCGGTCTGGTCCGCTCAGGCGGCGTCATCTACCTGGCCGCCGTCTCAACCGTGGCGGATGACAGCGCGCGCGCCGCGGCCGGCGCCGCCCCGATCCTCCTGTCCGTCTGGCGTCTGGACCAGAACCTGCTGACCCGGCTGGAAGACCAGTTGCACATCTCCCGCGTCCGCCGGGTTCCAGCCGACCCCACCGCCCATGGCGCCCGCTACCCGCTGACCGACGTGAACGGCTTTGTGGTCGGCGACCTGGCCTGGACGCCCAAGCAGCCGGGGCGCGAGATGCTGGCCCGCGGCATGCCGGTGTTCGGGGTGATGTTGTCGATCTTGATCGTCGCGGCCCTGGCCCTGGCGGCCCGGATCGGCGCGATCCTGCGCGAGATGGCCGCGCGTGACACCGCGCTCGACCGCACCGTCGAAGAATTGGTCCGGGCCCGCGATCAGGCCGACGCCGCCAGCGTCGCCAAGTCCCAGTTCCTGGCCAATATGAGCCACGAGATCCGTACTCCTCTGAACGGCATCCTGGGCATGGCCCAGGTGATGAGCCGCGAAGACCTGAGCGAGGGCCAGAGAGAGCGGCTGAACGTCATCACCGGGTCCGGCCATACCCTGCTGGCGGTGCTCAATGACGTCCTCGATATCTCCAAAATCGAGGCCGGCCGCCTTGAGATCGACAATCATGACTTCGACCTGGGCGAGGCGCTCAGGTCAGCCTGCGCGCCCTTCATGGCGCTGGCGGCGCAGAAGGACGTCCAGCTCAACCTGGACCTGGAGCCGCAGGCGCTGGGCCTGTGGTGGGGCGACAGCACGCGCCTGCGCCAGATCCTGACCAACCTGGTGTCCAACGCCGTGAAGTTCACGGCCGAGGGCCATGTAACAGTATCGGCCGAGCCCATTCCCGGCGGCCTGCGTTTTGCGGTGCGCGACAGCGGCATCGGTATCCCGGCCGACCGGCTGGGCGACCTGTTCCAGAAGTTCAGCCAGGTGGACGCCTCGACCACCCGCCGCTTCGGCGGCACGGGCCTGGGCCTGGCCATCTGCAAGGAGCTGACCGAGCTGATGGGCGGGCGCATGTGGGCCGAAAGCGACGCCGGCCGCGGCTCCACCTTCACCTTCCAACTGCCCCTGGAACAGCGCGACGCCCAGGCGTCGGGCCAGGCCGTGGCCCCGGCGCAGCCCAGCCGCACCGGGGCGATCCGCATCCTGGCGGCAGAGGACAATCCGACCAACCAGCTGATTCTGAAGTCGCTGCTGGAACCCTTCGGCGTCGACCTGACTGTAGTCGGCAACGGCGCCGAGGCGGTCGAGACCTTTGGCCTGGAGCTGTTCGACCTGATCCTGATGGACGTCCAGATGCCGGAGATGAACGGCGTGGAGGCCACGGCCGCGATCCGGGCGGCCGAGGCGGCGCAGGGCCGCGCGGCGACGCCGATCCTGGCCCTGTCAGCCAATGTCATGAGCCATCAGGTGCGCGAATACTTGGCCGCCGGCATGACCGGCTTCGTCTCCAAGCCCATCGAGGCGCCCAAGCTGCTCACCGCCATCGACGTGGCTCTCGCCGAAGCGGAACAGAGGGAAGCCGAACAGGCGGACGCCGCGCGCGCGGCCTGATCATCTTCCCTGGACCTGGCATCAAGGTCGGGCGATCCTGTCGGCATTGCCGAACCAAGCATTTCATGGGGAAGAATTATGTCCAGGACCCTGCTCGCGGCCCTAGCCGCCGGGCTTATTTCGCTGTCGGCCCAGGCGAACGCCCAGGCCCCCGCTGACCCGCCCAAGAACGACTATGGCGACAAGGCCAACTGGCTCTGCCTGCCCGGCCGCGCCGACCCCTGCGCCGCGGACAACACCACCACGGTCATCGCCGCCGACGGCAAGATGACCCGCGAGGCCTGGACGGCGGACCCCAAGGCGCCGATCGACTGCTTCTACGTCTATCCCACGGTCTCCAACGATCCGGGCGTAATCTCGGACATGGTCGCGGGACCTGAGGAAATCTCGGTCGTCACCAGCCAGCTGAACCGGCTCGGCGCCAAGTGCCGCATCTTCGCCCCGCTCTATCGCCAGTTCACCCTGACCGCCCTGCGCGCCGCCGTGGCCGGCGGCCCGGCCGTCAACGCCGCGCGTCCCAACACCGGCTATCTCGACGTGGTCGACGCCTGGAACTGGTACCTGGCCCACGAGAACAAGGGCCGCGGCGTCGTCCTGATCGGCCATTCGCAAGGCTCCGGCGTGCTGACCCAGCTGATCGCCAAGGAGATCGACGGCAAGCCGGCCCAGAAACTGCTGGTCTCGGCCATCCTCGGCGGGACCTCGCTGGCCGTCGATAAGGGCAAGGACACCGGGACCTTCCCGACCATCCCGACCTGCAAGAGCGCCGGCCAGGTCGGCTGCGTCATCGCCTGGGCGAGCTTCCGCGATACCGTCCCGCCGCCGGCCAACACCCGCTTCGGCCGCCCGCGCGACCTGAACCCGGCCATGGAGGCGGTCTGCACCAACCCGGCCGCGCTCGCCGGGGGCTCTGCGCCCCTGCACGCCTATCTGGGTGCCACGACCAACGGCCAGGACGCTTCGGCCTGGGTCAAGGGCGGCCCCAAGGTCGAGACGCCCTTCGTCTCGGTCCCCGGCCTGCTGACCGGAGCCTGCGTATCGAAGAACGGCTTCAACTACCTGGAGGTCCATATCAACGCCGATCCCGCCGATCCGCGGACCGACGACATCAAGGGCGACGTGATCTACGGGAGCCAGGTGGCCCAGGACTGGGGCCTGCACCTGATCGACATGAACCTGGTCATGGGCGACCTGGTCACCGTCGTCGGCGCCGAGACCAAGACCTGGCTCAAGCGCTGAGCCGTGGTGTCCTCCCCCTCAGCGCAGGGCGATCGCATATGGCGTTTCAACCCCCAGCATCGTTGCCCCAAGACTTGGTCTTGGGGTCCCTCGTTCAGCTGCACGGCTGTGGTCCAGGTCCCACCGCCTCGCCGGGGGCGAGGCCCTAATTCAACACGAAGGGCACAAAGGGCACGAAGACACTAAGGGCTCCAGATCCTGGCAGGGGAGCGTCAGGACTAGATTGCGCGCGCAGCGCGCCTTTGTGTCCCTTGCCTTCCTTTGTGCCCTTTGTGGTCCCAAGCTGCGGCTGAACCGGGCGCTGCGGCTGGAGCTGGCCCCCTCAATGCGTGTGGACGCAGGGACCCCAAGACCAAGTCTTGGGGTGACGGAGGGGGGCGGGAACCACCTAGGTTCGTCCTCCGATTCCATAGGCGATAGCCCTGCCCCTCAGCGGGGGAGGACCTCACCCGCCGGTGACCTTGCGGCCGATGAAGGCGCCGAGCGCCAGGAACAGCACGAAGCCGATCACGAAGACGAAGAACAGCAGCTTGGCGACGCCGGCTGCGGCGCCCGCGATGCCGGAAAAGCCCAGCGCGCCCGCGATAAGGGCGACGATGGCGAAGATGAGGGCCCATTTCAGCATGGCGCGCTCCTTGAGGTGAGGATCAGGTTCCGGCGCGTACAACGCCGCTTTCGAGCCTGCGTTCCGGCTTCCCTCCCCTCCGTCCGGCGGGCTAGAACAGGGTGTCATGTCCAAGAACCCCGAAAGCCCCATCGAGCCCTTCAAGCGCGCCCTGGCCCACGCCGCGCGCTCGCTGGCCGAAAGCCCCGACCTGGAGATCGTCTATTCCGGCGAGGGCCCGCAGCTCGTGGGCAATCGCGCGGTGCTGCCGCACCCGCCCCGGGACCTGACCCCGGCCGACGCCTCCCGTATCCGCGGCCTGGCCGACCAGATGGCCCTGCGTATCTCGCACCATGACGCCGCAGCCCACGCCAAGGGGCGCCCGGCCTCCGCCGAGGGCGCGCCGGTCTATGACGCCCTGGAGCAGACCCGCATCGAGGCGATCGGCGCCAACGCCCTGGGCGGCGTGCGCGAGAACCTGAAGGCGGTTCACGAAGCGGCCTGGGCCAAGCGCACCTTCAACCCCGTCGAGGCCGCGGCCAATCCGCCGGTGGCCGAAGTCCTGGGCCTGATGGTGCGCGAGCGCCTGACCGGCGTGGCCCCGCCCGCCGCCGCCCAGCCCCTGGTCGACCTGTTCAAGAAGGACATCGAGACCCGCGCCGGCTCGGACCTCGACCGGCTGGCCGAGGTGATCGACGACCAGAAGGCCTTCGCCAAGCTGGCCCGCACCATCCTGCGCGACCTGTCCATGGGCGACGACCTGTCCGACGCCCCCGACCAGCCGGACCAGCAGGAAGAAGAAGGCGAGGACGGCGAGTCCGAGACCTCGGAAGAGGGCGATGAGGGCGAAGGCGAAGGCCAGACCCCGCAGCAGTCGTCCATGGACGAGAACGAGGCGACCCACAGCGAAAGCGAGGACGCCGACAGCCAGATGATGCAGGCGGAGGATGACCCCAACGCCGAGGACACTGACGAGCCGCCAGAGATGGGCGAGGGCGAACAGCCCGCCCGTCCGGAGATGAAGGGCGACGCCAAGGTCCCGACCTACAAGGTCTTCTCAACCGCCCACGACGAGGTGGTCGCCGCCGAGGAGCTGTGCGATCCCGAAGAGCTGACCCGCCTGCGCGCCTATCTGGACCAGCAGCTGGCCAGCCTCTCCAGCGTCGTCTCGCGCCTGGCCAACAAGCTGCAGCGCAAGCTGATGGCCCAGCAGAACCGCACCTGGAGCTTCGACCTCGAAGAAGGCATCCTGGACACCGCCCGCCTGACCCGGGTGATCACCGACCCCACCGCCTCGCTCGCCTGCAAGGACGCAGACGACACCGAGTTCCGCGACACGG
>CAZXVO010000203.1:0-7239 GCA_964643835.1 uncultured Phenylobacterium sp.
AGGCCGAGTTCTCGCGCGAACCGCACGTGCGCGGCGTCTGCTCGATGGCCCGCACCCCGAACCCGAACTCGGCCAACAGCCAGTTCTTCATCTGCTTCGACGACGCCACCTTCCTCGACGGCCAGTACACCGTCTGGGGTCAAGTCACCGAGGGCATGGACCACGTCGACGCCCTCCCGAAGGGTGAGCCGCCGCGCGCGCCCGGCAAGATCGTCTCGATGAAGGTCGCGGCCGACCTGTGACGCCCGACCTCGAGGCCGCCTATGCCGAGCCTCGCCGACGCTATCATACGCGCCGGCACATCGAGCAGTGCCTGGCCCTGCTGGACAAGGTCCCCGACCTGATGGACAGCGAGCGCCAGGTGCTGACCTGGGCGATCTGGTGGCACGACGCGGTCTATGACCCCCAGGCCAAGGACAACGAGGCCCGCAGCGCCGAGATGGCGCGGCGGGACCTGCGCGAGCTAGACGCCTCGATCCATGCCCGCGAGGAGGTCGCGCGCCTCATCCTGCTCACCGCCGGTCACACGGTGGAGGCCGAGGACCGGCTGGGCGAGCTGATGGTCTCCATCGACCTGGCGGTCCTGGGCGCGCCCGCGCCGGACTATGACCAGTATGCGCGCGATGTGCGGGCGGAATACGCACATGTGCCGGACGACGCCTGGCGGCTGGGACGCGCGGCGGTGCTGGAGCGGTTCCTGGCCGCGGAGCGGATCTTCCCGGATCAGGGCTTCCACGACAGCTTCGAGCTCCAGGCCCGTGGCAACCTGCAGCGTGAGCTGGAGTCCCTGGTTCAGGGCTGAAACGACAGGACCGCTACGACCGGATAGTGGTCAGAGCCCAGCCGCGGCCCGCGCTTCACCGACACCACCTTGAAGGCCGAGCCCACATAGATGTGGTCGATCGGCAGGATCGGGGCGGGCAGGGCCTGTTCGGGCTTCAGCACGCTGCGCGCCGGCCATGAATAGACGCCGCGGGTCACGCGGATCAGGCCGAACAGCTTGTCCTCGGCCCGCCGGGCGTGGGACCAGGGGGTGGAGTTGAAATCCCCGGCCAGGATCGTGGTCTCTCGGGGAAGAGCATCCAGCACGCGGGCGACGAATTCGCCCTGAACCCTTTGCCAGCTGGGATCGGTCGGCCAGACCGTGTGCGTGCCGGCCAGGACGATCTCGTGTCCGGCGAAAGGTATCCGGGCCACCGCCATTGGCGGCCGGATGCGCCACGCCACGGATTTGAACAGCGGCTTCAGCTCAGGCGGCTTCAGAGGCGCGGCCCGCGTATAGATCGAGATGCCGCATTTGGGGCAGGTGAGGTGCAGGCCCGTGGTCTCCGCCACCCGCGCGATCAGCGGCGGCTCGGCCTCCTCCATGATGATGACGTCGGCCTCCTGATCGGCCAGCCAGCGGGCCGTGCCCTCGATGTCCACATTGTTCCGCCAAGCGTTGAACTGGATCACCTTCAGCTGGGCGGGCGCGTCGGCCTTGGCCTTCGGAATAGGGCGCGTGTACTCCGGCGCTATCAGGGCGAGGCAGGCGATCAGTCCCGCTGCACCCAGGACGCCGAACACGATCTGCAGCGGGCGGGGGGTGATCAGGGCATAGGCGCAGGCCATCAGTGCGCCCAACAGCCAAAACGGCGTGAAATGGGCCAGGATGTCCAGGCGACCATGTTCGCCACCCGCCAGAGCCGCGATGGCGGCGGCGACGCAGAGGCCGCTTAGCCCGAACATCAGGCCAGGCGTCAGGGCGGCGAGGACGCGTCGAATCCAGGACATCGTGCTGGCCTGTAGCATGCCGCGACGCTTGACGCTCGGCCCTGGGCGTGGCCTTGACGCGCCTTCATGCAAGTTGCTGATTTCGATTTCGATCTGCCTGACGCGAGCATCGCCCTGCGGCCCGCCTCGCCGCGGGACTCGGCGCGGATGCTGTGCGTCGGCCCCGGCGCGCGCCGCGATGACCGCCAGGTTCGTGATCTGCCCGACGAGCTGCGGCCTGGCGACCTGCTGGTGTTGAACAACACCCGGGTGATCCCCGCGCGCCTTAAAGGCATGCGGTATCGCGCCGAGACCACCGTGGTCTGCGAGGCCACCCTGCACCAACGCCTGTCGCCCAGCCGCTGGAGCGCCTTCATGCGACCGGGCAAGCGCCTGGCGCCCGGCGACCGGATTCGGTTTGGGGAGACCCAGGATCGCGCCTGCCTGCTGGGCGCCCTGGACGCCACCGTGGTGGAGAAGCGCGAGGGCGGCGAACTGATCCTGGCCTTTGACCTGGCGGGGCCTGACCTCGACATGGCCATAGCCGAGCGGGGCGAGATGCCCCTGCCGCCCTATATCGCCGCCAAGCGGGCCCAGGATGAGCGCGACCGAGCCGACTATCAGACCGTCTACGCTCAGGCCGACGGCTCAGTGGCCGCGCCGACCGCCGGCCTGCACTTTACGCCCGAGCTGATGGCCCGGTTGGAGGCGCGCGGCGTGAAGACCACCTTCGTCACCCTGCATGTGGGCGCCGGCACCTTCCTGCCGGTCAAGGTCGACAACGTCGCCGAGCACCGGATGCACGCGGAATACGGCGAGGTCAGCCAGGCCGCGGCCGACGCCATCAACGCCACCCACGCTGCCGGCGGCCGGGTGATCAGCGTCGGCACCACCTCGCTGCGCCTGGTGGAAAGCGCGGCGGGCGAGGACGGCCAGGTGCGGCCTTTCGCCGATGAGACCGCGATCTTCATCACGCCCGGCTATCGCTTCCGGGCCATCGACGCCCTGATGACCAACTTCCACCTGCCGAAGTCGACCCTGTTCATGTTGGTCTGCGCCTTCGCCGGAACCGAGACCATGAAGGCCGCCTACGCCCACGCCATCGCCGACGGCTATCGCTTCTACTCCTATGGCGACTCCAGCCTGCTCTGGGGGGCCGAGCCGTGAGCGCCTTTCCGTTCGAGATTTCTGCCCGTGACGGCGCGGCCCGCACCGGAGTCCTGAAGACCGCGCGTGGCGATATCCGCACGCCGGCCTTCATGCCGGTCGGCACCGCCGCCACCGTCAAGGCCCTGACCGTCGATCAGGTGGCCGCCACCGGCGCCGACATCATCCTGGGCAACACCTATCACCTGATGCTGCGCCCGACCGCTGAGCGGGTGAAGCGCCTGGGCGGCCTGCATCGCTTCATGCGCTGGGACAAGCCGATCCTGACGGACTCCGGCGGCTTCCAGGTGATGAGCCTGTCGAAGATCGCCAAGGTCACGGAGGAGGCCGTCGCCTTCCAGAGCCATATCGACGGCTCGCGCCATGTCCTCAGCCCTGAGCGCTCCATCGAGATCCAGGCCGACCTGCTGGGCTCCGACATCGTCATGCAGCTGGACGAGTGCGTCGCCTGGCCCGCCGAAGAGAACCGGGCCCGCGAGGCCATGCTGCTGTCTGCCCGCTGGGGCGCGCGCTCCAAGGCCGCCTTCGGGGAGCGGCCGACCCAGGCCCTGTTCGGCATCCAGCAGGGCTCGACCTTCGAGCATCTGCGCAAGGAATCGGCGCAACGCCTCGTCGAGACCGGCTTCGACGGCTACGCCCTGGGCGGCCTGGCGGTCGGCGAGGGGCACGAGGCGATGTGCGAGGTGCTGGACTATGCGCCGTCCATGCTGCCCGCCGACCGGCCGCGCTACCTGATGGGGGTGGGCAAGCCCATCGACCTGGTGGAAGCCGTGGCCAGGGGCGTCGACATGTTCGACTGCGTGCTTCCCACCCGCTCGGGCCGCCACGGCCAGGCCTGGACCTGGGAAGGCCCGATCAACCTGAAGAACGCCCGGTTCGCCGAGGATGACAGCCCGTTGGACGAGACCATCGCCTGTCCGGCCTCCAGCCACTATTCCAAGGCCTATCTGCATCACCTGGTGAAGGCGGAAGAGATCCTGGGCCAGGTGCTGCTGTCCTGGCACAACATCGCCTTCTTCCAAGCCCTCACGGCGGCCATGCGCGCGGCGATCGCCGAGGGTCGCTTCGAAGCCTTCCGCGCCGACTTCAAGGCCCGTCAGCGGATCCGGTAACGGGGCTTGCCCTTCTGCTCGGGTGGGGGCGGTGGATCCGGCAGCTTACGCTCAAAGGGCACATGCGACGCCGTGGCCGGCGGCGCGCAATTGTGCGCCTCGCCCAGCCCCTTCAGGTAGGCGCGCCGCACCGCGCCCGAGGTGATGGCCTGGGAGACAAAGCTGTCGTGCTGTTCGGCGCCGGACAGCTTGCGCACCCAGCCCCGGAAGGGAATCACGTCCGAGGCCGCGCCGGCCACATAGCCCAGCACCGAGGACTGTCCCTTGTGGACCAGGTCGTCCTCGTCCATCGGCGGCTCGTCCAGGTCCGCCCCCAGCGCCCCGTTCAGCGGCAGCAGCAGGGCGGTTAGCCGGGCGCATGTCATCGGCGACGGGCGGGCATAGGGATCGGCCATGGCCTCCAGCAGCACCGCCGGGATCTTGGTGCGCAGGACGTTCAGGTCGCGCATGGGCGCCGACACCGCCCCGCCCAGATTGGCGCGGTTGGCCTGGGAGCTGGTCTGGATGCGCGGCGAGCCGTCAGCAGCGCCCGACGAGGCGCAGCCCGCCAGGCTCGGAACGAGGATCGACAGGGCGAGCAGGGCGGCGAGGCGCATGCCCGATCATATCGCCCAGCGAAGCTGTGTGGAAAGGCCGAGCGCGGCCTTGCTCCGCAATGGCCTCGGCCCTATGGTCCCCGCCGCTTCGACCGGCGCCTGGCGCCGCGACGCGGGCCGGTAGCTCAGTGGTAGAGCATTCGACTTTTAATCGAATGGTCCTGGGTTCGACCCCCAGCCGGCCTACCATTCTCTTCCTCGACGTTCCGCTGCATCCTGGTTCCCGGCAGAGCCGTATCCCGGACGGAGGAGCCGATGACCCAATCCCTAGGGGCCGAGCAGGCCGCGATGAAGCTGATCGCGCAGTATGGGGATGACGCTGAGGTCATCGCCATGCTGAGGGCCGCGGAATATGCGGCGCTGGGCGATCTCGATGGCCTGGCCCAGTGGGATGACATCCTGGCCTGCATCGCCCAGCTGACCCGTGAGCCGCCAGATCCCAAGCGCTTGAACTGAGCCGGGCGGCGCCTGGATCATGTGCTCGTGATTTGAGAGCGAACTCGCAATAACAACTTTAACGGTAGATTCACCAACCCCGGTCGATGACGGGTCATGGAGTCGAAGTCTCGTCCAATAGGAGCCGCCGTGGCCGCGCCGGGCCTGCGGCGTCGTGACCTGGCCCTGCTGCTGCCGGGGCTTTTCCTGCTCGCCTGGGCGGGGTTCACCTGGGGCGGCTATTTCTGGCTGACCAGTCGGGTGCAGGCGGCGGCGGAGCAGGCGGCCTATGCCGTTGCGGCGGCGCCCGCCGACAGCAATCCCCTGCAGGTGGCCCGGTCCGCCGCGGGGCAGGTGCTGGCGGCCCCGATCACCGACCTGTCCGTGGATCGCCAGGGCCAGAGCCTGCGTGTGCAGGTGACCTTCGACCTGTCGGACAATCCGGTGTTCGCGATCCGCGGCCTGACGCCCCTGCCGTCGCCGCTGATCGCCCGCGCCGCCGAGGCGCCTATTGTTGCTGCTGTTGCTGCTGCTGATCGTAGTGCAGGCCGCCGGCCGGACCTCGCCGGCGCCCGCCTGGCCGGGCGAAGGACGGTTGGGCGATCCGGATGAACTCCGGCTCGGTCAGGGCCGCCCGCGCGCGGCGCACGGAGACGCCCACGGCCAGTTGGCTTTCCGCATCGCCCTTATAGACCCCGCGCGAGGGCGGCACGTCGGCATAGTCGCGGCCCACGGCGGCGGCGATGTGGCGCTCTCCGGCCATCACGTTGTTGGTGGGATCCAGGCCGATCCAGCGCGTCGAGGGCAGGAACACCTCCACCCAGGCGTGGGTGGCGTCCGGGTCGGAGCGGTCGCCGGCCTGGCGGTCGGTGAACAGGTAGCCGGAGACATAGCGGGCCGGAATGCCCCAGCTGCGGCAGATGGCGATCATGATGTGGGCAAAGTCCTGGCAGACCCCGCTGCGCGCGCCCAGCGCCTGATCGATGGGGCTGTCGGCGTCGGTGACGCCAGGCTCGTAGGCGAACGACTCGTAGATGATCGTCGACAGGGTCCGCACGGCGGTCAGCGGATCGCGGTTGCGGAGTTGGTCGATCTCACGCTCGGCCACGAAGGCCTTCAGGGCCTCGGTCTCGACGGCGAAGCCGTGATGGCGCAGGAAGTCGAAGTTCTCACCGCGTACGAACTCGCCGCGCAGCCGGTCCCATTCGCCCATGTCCAGGGCGTCGGGCAGGGCCGGGGGCGCCTGGGTCTCCACCGCCGAGCGGGCGACGATATTCAGCCGGTCGTGCGGCTGGGGCACATCGAAGTGATAGACGGCGTTGCCGTAGGCGTCGGCGTAGGAGAACAGCTGCGCCGGCGGGTCGAGCTCCAGCTCGAAGCTGATCAGCCTTTGGCGGGCGCCCTTCTGGGGCTGCATCCACACCTCCATGACGCTTTCGCGCACGGAGTCGGCGTAGTGGTACTGGGTGACGTGGCGAACCTCGAGCAGCATGGTGATCCTTCAGGCCGGCAGGCGCATTTCGAGGGAATAGGCGACGAAAGTCTCATAGACCGCCGCGTGGATGGCCGAACACTCATCGAGCACGGTGGCCAGGAACCCGCCGGCCCCCTCCACCGTGAGGTTCTCGACATCGGCGTACTGCAGGCGCGCCTTCAGGCGGCCGGCCAGACGCTCGGGCCCGCCGTTACTGGCGGCCTCGACATAGCGGCTGATGCCCGACAAGTGGGCCTCGATCTGGGTGGTCGAGAAGCGGATCGAGCGCGGGAAGTCCTCGTCGAACATCAGGAACTCGAGGATCTGGCGTGGCTGCACATCTGCGGTGTAGCGGCGCAGATAGGGCTCCAGGGCGCAGCCCATTCGCAGCACATTGGTCAGAAGCGCGTGGTCCGCGATCCGCCGGCCGCGGGCCTCACCGAAACAGACCTCCAGCAGGCGGCCGATCAGCTGGGCGCGTTCGAGATAGACCCCCAGCAGCAGGAATCGCCAGCCTTCGCCATGGCTCATGGTGGCGTCGGCGGCGCCCTTGAACAGGTGCAGGTCGGCGATGATGTCGTGCAGGAAGGCCGACGGCCCGTCCGAGAACGCCTTGGAGGCGTTGGGCGAGGTCATGCGCAGATAAATAAGGTTCAGCCGCTCCCAGGTCTCGGTGGTGATCTGGTCGCGCACCTGGCGGGCG
>CAZXVO010000204.1:0-7163 GCA_964643835.1 uncultured Phenylobacterium sp.
CCTGGGCCACGGCGAAGGCCGCGGTGGTGGTGGCGAGGCCGAGCGCGCCCTGGGCCTGGGCGCTGGCCGGGGCGGGCGCAGCCGGCAGGCTGAGGGTTAGTTGGCAAAAGCCGAGCAGGCCCAGCGCGCCGGCCGCGATCGCCGCGGCCAGGGCCATGCGCCGGGGTTGGCCCATCGCCGCCGCGGCCGCCAGGGGCGTCAGCAGCCAGACCGCCAGCGGGCTGGAGAAGCCGCCGGTCAGGGCCGCCGCCAGAAGGCCGGCCAGCGCCCAGTTGACCAGGATCAGCCGCTGGCCCGTGCGCCGGGTCGAGCGCGCCATCAAGGCGCCGGCCAGGGCAGGCGCCGCGCCAATGGCGATGGCGGCCAGGGCCGGGGCGTCAGTATTGATCGGCAGGGCGAGGATCAGGCCCGAGCCCATGGCGATCAGCGCTAGCCAGGCGACATGCCACCAGACCAGGGGCCCGGTGGCGGACGCGGCTTGCGACTCGCTCCTGTCTGTCGGGGCGTCCTGCACGGCGCGCGACCTGGCCTCCTCGAAGCCCGGCCAAACGCCGGGCGGAACATCTTAACGGCCCCCTTGAGTCCCCGCGAGGCTCCTCGCCCCCAGGGCGATACGCGCGACGGCAACGAATGGGTAAGCGCGCGGTGCGACACTTGGTCATCCTCCGCCAGAAAGACAACTTCCGCGACCCATGTCCAAGGCGGCGCCCTCCATCCCCTCGGAATTCGACCTGGCGCCCGAGCCGCGGGCGCGCGCGCCGCGTCGTCGCCAAAGGCTTGCGGCCCTGGAGGCCCAGAAGCGCTCCTTCCTGCGCATGGCCAGCCACGAGCTGCGCACCCCGCTCAACTCCATCCTGGGCTTTTCGGAGATCCTGGCCGGTGAACTCTACGGCCCCCTGGGCGCGCCGCAGTACAAGGAATACGCCGAGCTGATCCGCACCAGCGGCGACCGCCTGCTGAAGCTGGTGAACCAGATCCTGGACATCGCCCGGCTCGAAGGCCACGCCATGGACCTGTCGCCGCGCACCCAGGCCCTGGACCATGTGCTGGACGACGTCATCGACAGCCTGCGCGAAGATATCCGCCTGCGCGGGACCCAGGTGACTGTGGTGGACGAGGGCCGCCTGCCGGGCGCCTTTGCGGATCCCCGTGGCCTGCGCACCGTGATCACCAACCTGCTGCACAACGCCGTGGTCTTCTCGCCCGAGGGCGCGCACATCGTCATCGAGACCCGCCGGAACGGCGAGCAGGTGGAGCTGGTGATCACCGATACCGGCCCCGGCGTCGACCCCGACGACGTTCCGCGCCTGCTGCGCCCCTTCGAGCAGGGCGATAGCGCCCTGACCCGCCGCAGCCAGGGGGCGGGCCTGGGCCTGCCCATCGCGCTTCTGCTCTGCGAGGCCATGGACGGCCAACTGCACCTGACCCCGGCCGCCGATAAGGGCCTGGCGGTGCGGATCGTTCTGCCTGCAGCCATTGCGCCGGAGGATATCGCCGCTTAAGTCGCGGCCGATGTCCTCGATCCAAGACGAACTCAACGAACTGGCCGACGAATTCGACCTCCTGGGCGACTGGGAGGAACGCTATCGCTATGTGATCGAGATGGGCCGCGACCTGGCCCCGCTCTCGGACGCTGAACGCAGCGAGGCCAACAAGGTCCGCGGCTGCGCCAGCCAGGTCTGGCTGGTGACCGAGCCCCAGGGCGATGGAACCGTCCGGTTCCGGGGCGATTCCGACGCCCACATTGTGCGAGGCCTGATCGCGGTGGTGCTGCGGCTGGTGTCGGGCCATACGCCCGGTGACATCCTCGCCTTCGACGCCGGGGCCGCGTTCAACCGCATCGGCCTGAGCGGCCACCTGTCGGCCCAGCGATCCAATGGTCTGGCGTCCATGGTCGCGCGCATCCGCCGCGACGCCGAGGCGCTGAGCGCCTAACTCTGGATCAGGCGGCGCGGATGCCGGTGATCGAGCCGCTCTCAGCCTGCATGCCCATCACCGCGTCGTAGCCGAGGATCATGTCCACATCGACGCCGTTGGAGGCCAGCGGCAGGCGTAGCCACAGGATCGACATGTGGGCGGCGCCGCGCCAGGACAGGCTGTGGACCCCTACCGCGGGGCGCTTGTCCTGCACGATCTTGGTCAGCTCGGTGCGCCAATAGTCGGCGGCGGCGCTGTTATAGACCTCGTCCAGGCCCTTGCCGGTGATCTCCCGGCCATAGACCCCATAGAGGCCGGTCCCGGCCAGGCGCAGGCGGAAATCCAGGGGCTCGCGGGTGACGTCGATCAGGCTGATGGTCGGCAACAGGCGCTTGATGTCGCCAGGCTGGATATCCTGACGACCAGGCAGCCGGGCGCCATGCCGGAGCCCTGCCCAGTAGGCAAAGAGCTCCTCATGCGCGCGCACCGCCGCTGCAGAGGCCCCGATCTGCGCCGCCATATTCAGATTCCTTAACAACCCCTTGGAATCACGACGAATCACTTATCGCGCGAGCGGGGAATCTGCGGCAAGGGGAAATGACGTCATGCGACCAATTTCCCGTCTGGCGAGGCCTGAAAATGCAGAACGCCCGCTGTCGCCAGCGGGCGTCCGCAACCCTTACCGCCGAGAGCATTCTCCGATAAGTGTGAAACGGTTATCGGGTCAGAGAATGCTCTCAACTTTTGAATTAGAGCCCTTTTTGTCCGATCTGACTGGTTCAGTCAGATCGGAAAGGGCTCTGGGGAGGCGGCTTATTTCGAGCGCTTGCGCGGAGCCTGACGGCCGCCCTGGCCCAGGCCCATCTGCTTGGCCAGGTCCGAACGAGCCTTGGCGTAGTTGGGCGCCACCATCGGATAATCCTTCGGCAGGTTCCACTTCGCCCGGTATTCCTCGGGGCTCATATTGTACTTGGTCCGCAGGTGCCGCTTGAGCGACTTGAACTTGCGGCCATCTTCCAGACACACGAGGTGGTCCGGGGTGATGGACCGACGGACCGGCACGGCCGGTTCCTTCGGGGTGACTTCCGGAGCTTCCACACCACCGGCGATACCGGTCAGGGCGCGGTGAATGCTCTGGATCAGCGCGGGGAGATCGGCGGCGGCGACAGTGTTATTGCCGACGTATGCGGACACGATATCCGCCGTCATCTCGATGACTTCTGACTTTTCGTCCATAACCTTCAATCCGTGAGAGTGCGATGCACCAAATTGGGGGAATGACTGATTCACGACATCAGTTATCCGGTGCTTATACGTGCATGCTGCCAAGCACAAGCGATGACCATGCGCGTTATCGTCCGTTATCAAGTTCTCTCGGCTGAGGAATGCGATTGAATTGAGAACTCCACCCCCTCAAGATGAGTAGAATTCTGCGCTCTAGATCGACTTACCGCTGCGATTCGAAGCATTTCACCGTTGAACGCCGCTCAACGTACTCAGCGTATGAAACCCGGCGCGGGGCGGACAGCCTGCGACAAGGATTCACAGGGTGTTCTTGAGAGTCCTGGACGGCGCAAGGGCGCGGCGCGGCCGGCTGCAACCCAATTCTGGCGAACAGGATGAGCGCTATGCGGCCGCTTCGCCGGCTGAGTCGTGGCGGCTGGCCGAAATGCTTGACGGGACTGCGGTCGGGGCGACGCGGATGGCCGCGACCTTGTCGTCCTACCGACGAAATTCTTTGGCCAGGGCCAGCATCGCGGCGCGCTGAGGGATCGAATACTCGCCCGCGCCCTCTTCATCACCCTCGCGGATCGCCTTCACCAGCGCGGGCGTCAGCGCCGACGACAGCGACCAGTTCCAGTAACGCAGCACGGTCTGGGCCCGATCCACTGCGATCATGTCATAGGTGACCAGCACCCGCTCCAGTCCGGGGTGCAGCGCGCCGGTCTGGTCGGTCTCGGGGCGGCGCAGGGCGCGCCACAGGGCCCGGATCGCCGCCTTGGGCAGGCCGGTGGCCTTGCACAGGATGGCCAGGGGCTCGCCGCCGGGATCGGTGAAGATCTTGGCCCCGGTCATCGGCTTCAGGCCGGAGAGATAGGAGATCTCCTCCGCCGTCTCGCGGGTCAGGCCGGTCTGGGCCGCGGCCACCGCCGCCTCCAGGCTGTCGAAGGGGCTCTTGTCGATGGCGGCGCGGTTGCGCTGGCGACGTTCGATGAACTGCAGCGCCTTGCGGGCCAGCGGGTCCTGCCAGTTCTCCTGGGCGGCCAGGGAGAAGATGTCGCCCGCGGCGTCCTGCAGCACTTCCCGCGACACCGCAAACCTCTGCAGAATGGTGCGCCGGGCGTCTGCATCGGCCCACCAGAACAGCACATAGGCGTGGGCGGGGCGCAGTTCGGGGCGCCGCAGCAGCATCGGCGCCAGTTGGGCCTCGTCGCGGGTCAGGGCGACAATCACCTCCAGCGCGGCGTTGGACAGCTTGGCCAGGTCGTTCTGCAGCAGACAGGAGATCACGGCGGACTCGCCGAACTCCACCAGGGCCTCGCTGACCACCTCCGACACCCCACGACGCAGGGCGACCAGCCGGCGGTGCTCCAGCCCCGTGGTGCGCACGCAGTCCATGAGGTCTGAGTCGGACAGGGCCTGGGCGTGGGCCAGCAAGGCCTCGGCGATCTCCACCCGGTCGCGCAGCAGCAGGCGGACGAGGCTGGCAGGGATTTCGGTCAGGTTGGCCAGCCGGCGGGCCACCTTCATGCGTTCTTCCGGCTCGGCCTCGCGCAGCATGTCCACCAGCAGGTCGGCGGTCATGGCGCGTTCAAAGGCGTTCACCCGCGACGACGGCAGGCACACCACGTCCGCCAGGCGCTTGAGCAGCGCGTGGCGGGCTCGGAACACGGGCGGCGCAGGCTGGGCGCCGAAGGCGGACGGCGAAGCGGTCATGGCCCGACTGGACCACAACCGCCTTAACCGCGCGTTTTCAGATCACTTGAAGGTGGGGGCTTCCCAATGTTCGCTCCAGATGTCCGGAACATCGGTCGAAACCTTGTCCGGATACCGGGCCGGACGCTTTTCCAGGAAGGAGACCACGCCCTCCTTGGCGTCGGCCATCTTGCCGCGGGCGTGGATGCCGCGGCTGTCGGCGCGGTGCGCCTCCATCGGATGGTTGGCGCCGGCCATGCGCCAGATCAGCTGGCGGGTGATGGCGATAGAGACGGGGGCCGTGTTGTCGACGATCTCGCGGGCCAGGGCCTTGGCGGCCGGCAGCAGGTCGTCGGGCTCATGCACCGAGCGCACCAGGCCCTTGTCCAGGGCTTCCTGGGCCGGGAAGATCCGCCCCGTATAGCACCACTCCAGCGCCGTCTGGACGCCCACCAGCCGCGGCAGGAACCAGGACGAGGCGGCCTCCGGGTTGATCCCCCGCCGGGAGAAGACGAACCCGAACTTGGCGTTGGTCGAGGCCAGGCGGATATCCATGGCCAGTTGCATGGTCACCCCGATGCCGACCGCCGCGCCATTGATGGCGCCGATCACCGGCTTCAGGCTGTCATAGATGCGCAGGGTCAGCAGGCCGCCGCCGTCGCGCTGCACGCCGTCCTGCTTGCGGGCGGCCAGGGCCTCGCCGCCTTGAGAATCATAGTCGAAGGTCGCCGCCCCGGCCGACAGGTCGGCGCCGGCGCAGAAGGCCCGGCCCGAGCCAGTGATGATCACCGCCTTGATGTCGTCATTGGCGTCGGTGTGGTCGAAACAGGCGATCATCTCCTTCATCATCTGGGTGTTGAAGGCGTTCAGCTTGTCCGGCCGGTTCAGGGTCAGGATCGCCACCCCGTCCTCTACGTCCAGCGTGATCGTCTCGAATGTGGGCGTGGCCATGAGCGGCTCCTCCTGATGATTTCTTCCATTCCGGCCCGCTTGACGGACGGTCCGTCAAGCGCCGCATAGTTGTCCCAACGACAATTAAATTGGGAGAGGCCGGGCGTTCACGCCCCGGCCACAGTCAGGAAGACCGATGCATCCGGCCACGCACGCCAAGACCCACCCCGACCGCGCCGCCTACATCATGGCTGGCACCGGCGAGACCGTGACCTACCGCGAGCTCGACGAACGCTCCAACCAGGGCGCCCAGCTGTTCCGCTCGCTGGGCCTGAAGGCCGGCGACGTCATCGCCATCCTGCTGGAAAACCACCCGCGCTATTTCGAGATCGCCTGGGCCGCCCAGCGCGCCGGCCTCTACTACACCTGCATCTCGTCGAAGCTGACCGCCGGCGAGGTCGAGTACATCGTGGGCGACTGCGGCGCGCAGCTGCTGATCACCTCGCAGGGCGTCGGCCCGGTGGTCGATGAACTGCCGGCCCTGCTCAAGGGCGTGAAGCTCTACATGGTCGGCGAGCCCAAGGCGCCCTACGAGAGCTTCGAGGCCGCCCGCGCCGGCCTCCCGACCACTCCGATCGCCGACGAGACCGCCGGCTCGGACATGCTCTATTCCTCCGGCACCACCGGCCGGCCCAAGGGCATCAAGCCGCCGCTGACCGGCGGCGCCATCGACGAGCCCACGTCGCTCGCCATGATGGCCAACCAGGTGTTCGGCTTCCCGCTCGACGGCGTCTACCTGTCGCCCGCCCCGCTCTACCACGCCGCGCCCCTGCGCTGGACCATGGGCATGCAGCGCCTGGGCGGCACCGTGGTGGTGATGGAGAAGTTCGACGCCGAGGACGCCCTGCGGCTGATCGAGACCTACAAGATCAACTGCGGTCAGTTCGTGCCCACCCACTTCGTGCGCATGCTGAAGCTGCCCGAGGATGTCCGCAGCCGCTACGACATCTCCTCGATGCAGTCGGCGGTCCACGCCGCCGCCCCCTGCCCCGTGCCGGTCAAGGAACAGATGATCGCCTGGTGGGGCCCGGTGATCCACGAGTACTACGCCGGCACCGAAGGCAATGGCTTCTGCTACATTTCCTCGGCGGAATGGCTGACCCACAAGGGCTCGGTCGGCAAGGGCCTGACCGCCGAACTGCGGATCTGCGACGAGGACGGCGAAGCCGTGCCGCCGCGCACCGAGGGCGTCGTCCACTTCGCCGGCGGCCCGCCCCTGTCCTACCACAACGCCCCTGAGAAGGTGGCCGAGAACACCAACCGGCACGGCTGGACCACCCTGGGCGACGTGGGCTGGGTCGACGAGGAAGGCTATCTCTACCTCACCGACCGCAAGAGCTTCATGATCATCTCCGGCGGGGTGAACATCTATCCGCAGG
>CAZXVO010000205.1:0-6082 GCA_964643835.1 uncultured Phenylobacterium sp.
GGGCGACCGAGGCGCGCTGCGGGCGCTCCGGCTCCGGCGGGGCCACGGCGGCGGCGGCCATTTCGCGGCGGCGCAGGGCCTCGATCAGCCACTCGGCGGCGCCCGCGAGATCAAGCCGGCGAACCCCCAGGGCGTAGCTCAGGGTCCAGGCGGCGGCGCCCGCCAGCAGCAGGGCGGCGATGATCCGGGCGCCCGGCAGGCGGGCGAAGTGCAGCAGGGCGGCCACAGCCGACAACAGGCCGTCGCCCCAGAAGCCGCCCAGGCCGCGGGCCAGGGGCCAGGCGTGGGGCGGCGGCGGGGCGGCCAGCAGGCCGGCCAGGGCCAGGAGACCCAGGACGCCGACCACGGCGCGCAGGCGCACCACCCGGCGGGTCAGGTCCGGCTCTGGCGAGACGGCGCGGTAGAGGCCGAACATCACCATCAGCAGGGCGGCGACGCCAGCGGCGAGGCCCAGGGACTGGACGCCCACATCGGCCAGGGTGGCGCCGACGCTCCCCAGGGCGTTGGTCGGCCCGCCAAGACCGGCGGCGTTCAGGCTGGGATCTGCCGCGTTGTAGGTGGCCAGGGCGATGGCCAGGGCGACCCCGGTTGCGGCCACCAGGCCGCCGCGCAGCCGCGCCGTGTTCGGGTGCGACCAGGCGAGACCCGCGATGTGGAGCCCCAGCTCCAGACCCGTCTTACGCGCCGCCCGCGCCATTCGACCACCATGCTCCCATTCTGGAAGCCCCCTCTATGGGCGGCAGAGGGTTAAGAGGCGTTTACTTCGACTGCGGCGAACGCGCCCGCCCAGGCGATCGTGTGGGTCGGTCTCAGGCGGCCTTGGAGGCCGCGGGGCCATAGCCCTCGCGCCAGCGCACGCAGCCCGGCGCCGACAGGTCGACATCGAACCGGCGCAGGTGATCGCGCTCCACCGTGCCCGGCGGCAGAACTTTCCTGAGCGCCATGGCGGCGGCGAAATAGGCCGGCTTCAGGATCTGCGGGGTCCCGCGCGAAACCGGCGACAGTCCCAGGCGGCGGCGCAGGACGCCGTTGGTCAGGCGCGAGCGCAGGCTGGAGAACTCCACCGAGACCGAGACATTGAGGTCTTCGCCGTTCACGACACGGTGCGGCGAATGTAGCGGCCAGTAGGCCGCTTCGCCGGGCGCCAGGCTCACCGACTGGACCCCGCTCTCCATCTCCGGCGAATAGGGCAGGTCGGAAAGGGTCTCCTTGAGCAGGATCGCCTCCAGCGCCGCCTCGGTGACGTGCTCTTCCTTGGGCGGGTAGACGTGGATCGTCTTGTGGCCGCGCACGTGCCACAGCATGGTCTCGGCCGGGTCGACGTGGAAGAAGATGCCCATGCGGGGGCTGGAGATCAGCACCGCCGCGTCGCCGCCCGGCAGGGCGCGGACGGCGGTCGCCCGCGAAAAATCGGCCATCATCTGCTCGAATACGGCGCGATAGCGCGGATGCTGGGTCATGGCGCTGCGGGGGCTGACCCAAAGGGCGCCCTTCCTTGCGGCCTCCACCAGGCCTGCGCCGTCCAGGTCCCGGGCCTCGCCGGCGATCCACAGCTCATCCGGCGGCGGGTTCTCGCGCATGGTGCAGATGGTGACCATGTCCCGCGGCGTCTCGTCGATCAGCTGCGCCAGAGCCTCGTCCGTGAACAGGCCGGTGTCCTCCAGCCTGTGCTGGAATTTCAGGACTTCACGGCCGGCGATCTCGCGCTGCTGAGGGGTGAGCGGGGGCAGAAGGGTCATGGCGGTCGTCCCGTTTTGGGTCAGTCGTCCTGGAGCCCTGCAATCCCGATTCCCCTGCGCTGCGATCCGCACTAAGTGTCGGGGCATGTGGAGCATGCCCCTCAGCACCCGAAAGCTCGTGGCCTTCATCATCTTGGTCTGCGCGGCGACCGGATTTGTGCTGGGTTTCCGCAGCGTTCCGCCCAAAGCTCACCTGCCCGGTGAGGGGCCGGCTGACGCCAATGCGCCGGCGGCCGTCGACGCCCTGGAAGCCCTACCGCTGTCCACAGAACCGCCACCGCCGCCCGCGCCGGAGGAAAAGAAGGCGCAGGACGACAAGAAGACCGACGAGCCGGATCCGCTGGAGGCTGTCGCCGACGCGTCCAAGCTGAACACGCCCGCCCCCGATGCGGCGCCGGCCAAGCCGGGCACCAGCCAGGAAGACAAGGTCGGCGACCTGCTCGACGTCATCACCCCGCCGCCGCAGGACGACCCGCCGCACTGATCGCGTCGGCCCTCAGCTCACCGGCTTGGGCTTGACCTTATTGGCGGCGAAGTGGGCCAGCATCCGGGCCCAGCCATCGGCTGCGGCCTTGGGATCGTAGCTGGTGCGATAGTCGGCGTGGAAGCCGTGCTGGCTGTCTGGATAGACCACGATGGAGCTGTCGGTCTTGCGGTTGGCCACGAGGGCCGCGCGCATGGCCTCGACGTCCGTCTGCGGAATGCCCTGGTCCTTCCCGGCGTAGAGGCCCAGCACCGGCGCCTTCAGGTCGGCCACCAACTGGATCGGCCACTGGCGGCCGGGCTCGCCCAGGAACTCGCCGGGCTTGGGGGGCGAAAGGCGACCGTACCAGGCGCAACCGGCCTTGAACTCCTTCAACCGCTCGCAGGCCAGCCAGACCACCGCGCCGCCCCAGCAGAAGCCGGTGATCGCCATGTGACCCTTGTCGACATACTTCTGGGCCTTGAGGAATTTCAGGCCTGCGGACAGGTCGCCCATCACCTGGGCGTCGGAGGCGGTGGAGACGATCCGGCGGATTTCGTTGAAGTCGCTGACCTTCGAGGGATCGCCCGCCCGGACGAAAAAGTCGGGGGCGATGGCGACATAGCCGAGCTTGGCCAGCCTGCGGCAGGTGTCGCGGATGTACTCGTGGATCCCGAACACCTCGCAGACCACCACCACCACGGGGAACCGGCCCTTGGCGTCGGGCCGGGCCACATAGGCCGGCACGGCCCGGTCAGCGGCGGGCAGCTGGACGGTCTCGCAGACCAGGCCGGCCTCATCGGTGTGGACCGGCTCGGCCTGGGCGGAGACGGAATAGACCGCGTAGCCGCCAAGGGCCGCGAGGCCCAGGCCGCGGCGGGTGAGCTGGACATCCTTGGGGTCCGTGCCCTCGGGACGGGTGAGCGTGGTCATGGCGTCGCTCCTGACATCTGGAGCGAGACTGGGGCCGGCGGGCCGGGAAGTCAAAACCCACGCTGACCACGCCTGGGGCGGGCGCGTAAAATCGCCGCAACCTGGTGGCGTGGCCAAGATGGAGGCCGACAAGTTATTGCTTTTATTGAGTTCGCGTTCTCGGTCACCCAGCGCCGCCACACAGGGCGCCCACCATGGGCGCCCTGGTCTGCGGCATTAAGTCCAATTTAATCACGACAACTCGGGATAACGCCGATCAACGAACTTTCTCTGAGGCTTCCAAGATATGGCATTCCGCATCGCGCACGCCACACGGGCGCTGGGAATCTTCTTCATTGTTAGCCTCCTGGTGCTCGGCGGCGTGTCGTTCATGGCGCTGGAGCAGGTCCGCATCGGCAGCGCGGCATACGACCGGATTTCGGGCGCCAAGGACCTGACCGCCGACATCCTTCCGCCGCCGCTCTATCTGGTGGAGTCGCACTTCCTGCTGCAGGAGGTGCAGACCGAGCCGGAGAGCCTGGCCGATGTGCGGCCGAAGCTGCAGCGCTTGCATGACGCCTACCAGACCCGCCTCGCGGTCTGGGCCAAGGCCGATCTGCCGGAAGATATGAAGGCCGAGCTCCTTGGTCCGCTAAAGACCGGCGGGGACGCCTTCTGGCGGGCCGCGAACGAGGGCCTGCTCCCGGCTATCGCGGCGGGGGACCAGTCGGCTATCGAGGCCGCGGAAGTCCAGCTTGACGCCGCCTATGAGACCCATCGTGACGCCGTTGATCGGCTGGTGCCCCGGTTGGCGAAAGAGGTAGCCGATGCCGAGGCGCGCGCCGCATCGGCGATCCGCTTCAGCCGCATCCTGATGCTGGGTGTCGGCGTGCTGGTCGGGGTGGGCGCCATGCTGGCCCTGCGGCTGCTGCGCCACCGGGTGGTTCGGCCCATGGAGGCGATGACCGGCTACATGATGCGGCTGGCGGGCGGCGACTATGAGCGCGAGCCGCCCTATGTGGGCCGTGAGGACGAGATCGGCGAGATGGCGCAGTCGGTGGCGGTGTTCCGCGACGGGGTGCTGGAGCGCCGCGCGCTGCGCGCCGCCCAGGAAGAGGCGGAGCGCACGGCCCGTGAGACCGAGCTGAAGGCGCTGGACGCCCGCGCCGCGCAGGACCAGGAACGGGCCCACGTGGTCTCGGCCCTGGCCGACGGCCTGGCCCGGGTCGCGGCTGGCGAGCTGACCTGCCGCCTGAACCAGGCGTTTCCGCAGGAGTACGAAGCCCTGCGCGGGGATTTCAACGCCGCCGTCACCGCCCTGGACCAGGTGCTCAGCACAATCGCCGAGGCCACATCGAGCGTCCGGACCGGCTCGGCCGAGATCGCCAGCGCGGCCGACGACCTTTCGCGGCGCACCGAGCAGCAGGCGGCCAGTCTGGAGGAGACCGCCGCGGCCCTGGAGCAGATCACCGCGACGGTGAAGGGCGCCGCCACTGGGGCGACGGAAGCCCGCAGCTTCGTGTCCCAGGCCCGTGGTGGCGCGGCCCGTTCCGCAGAGGTGGTCGAACAGGCTGTGGGGGCCATGTCGCTGATCGCGGAATCCTCCGGCCAGATCAGCCGGATCATCGGCGTGATCGACGAGATCGCCTTCCAGACCAACCTCCTGGCCCTGAACGCCGGGGTCGAGGCGGCGCGGGCCGGCGAGGCCGGCAAGGGCTTCGCGGTGGTCGCCTCCGAAGTGCGGGCCCTGGCCCAGCGCTCGGCGGAAGCCGCCAAGGAGATCAAGGGCCTGATCTCGGCGTCTTCGGCCCATGTGGAGACTGGCGTCGACCTGGTCAGCCGCACCGGCCAGGCCCTGGCGACCATCGTCGACCAGGTAGCCCATATCGACGAGCTGATCGACGCCATCTCCAACGGCGCCCGGGAACAGGCGACCGGCCTGACCCAGGTCAATGTGGCGGTCAATCAGATGGATCAGATGACCCAGCAGAACGCCGCCATGGTGGAGGAAACCACCGCGGCGGCGCACGCGATGCGCGGCAGCGCCGGCGTGCTGGCCGCCGAGATCGCGCGCTTCAAGGTCTCGGCCTCCCGCGGCGCCGATACGTCACATGCGCGGAAGGCCGCCTAGATGACCCAGGGCCCCGATGGCGGATCCGGTCTGCCGCCGCCGCCGGACGACGTGCGGGGCTCACGGCTGGTGTCCCGCCTGGCGGTGGACTTCCTGCTGCGTGGGATCGGCGAAGCCGCGCAGCTGTTCGAGGGCGACATGGTTCGGGCGATGATCTTCCTGACCCTCGCCCAGGCGAGCGTGGTGGGCGACCGCAAGGCCTCGCACGAGGCGGCCATCTACAGCGACGGCGTCATCCCCGACGCACAGCGGCGTCCGGTCTCGACCATGGCGGTGGCCAACGCCCTCTCCATGCCCCGCGAGACCGTGCGGCGGCATGTGAATGCTCTCGTGGATATGGGCTACTGCGTGCGTCTGCCCGACCGTCGACTGCTCGTCACCCAGGACGTGATCCGCCTGCCCGAAGTCACCGCGACCACCCACCGGACGATCCAGCACTTCCGGCGCCTGCTGGATATCCTGAAGCGCGAGCAGATCATCTGACCCGCGCCGCCGGTCTGCGTGGCCTGCGCAAGCCCCTGGCCCGCAAGGGTTTGAACCTCATCGAAGCCGCTCTCGGACCATTTGACACGAGTCAAACGCCCTTGCAGGCGGCGCGCGCCATCCCATATCGCGACTCGACGGCGGAGACCCGACGGGGTAACCGCCCGAGACCCTGAATCGAACCGGGGACGACGACCAGAAACGGGGCGCTTGGGTTCAAGGCCCTCACGGCGACGTCCGCCAACTAGGAGCGAGTAAGAGACTCGACATGAGCAAGATCATCGGCATCGACCTGGGCACGACCAATTCGTGCGTCGCGATCATGGACGGCAAGGCGCCGAAGGTGATCGAAAA
>CAZXVO010000205.1:6092-6337 GCA_964643835.1 uncultured Phenylobacterium sp.
GAGATGGGCTATTGTGTCCGCCTGGCCGACCGTCGCCTGATGGTCACCGAAGACGTCATCCGTCGGCCCGAGGTCACCGAGACCATCCATCGGACGATGCAGCATTTCCGCCGCCTGCTGGATCTGTTGAAGCGCGAGCAGATCATCTGACCTGCGCCCGGCGGCCCCCGCGCCCCGCTCAAGCCCCTTGCTCGCAAGGGTTTGACCCCCTTTGGCGTCGCCTACGGACCATTTGACACGAGTCA
>CAZXVO010000205.1:6550-7141 GCA_964643835.1 uncultured Phenylobacterium sp.
CAAATGCGGGCGGCGCGATCATGGACGCCAAGGCGCCGATGGTGCTCGAAAACTCGGAAGGCGCCCGCACCACCCCGTCGGTGGTGGCCTTCCTGGACGACGGTGAACGGCTGGTCGGCCAGCCCGCCAAGCGCCAGGCGGTGACCAACCCGTCCAACACCCTGTTCGCGATCAAGCGCCTGATCGGCCGCGCGTCCACCGACCCGATGGTCGAGAAGGACAAGGGCATGGTGCCCTATGACATCGTCAAGGGCGCCAATGGCGACGCCTGGGTCCGAGCTCACGGCAAGGACTACTCGCCCCAGCAGGTCTCGGCCTTCATCCTGCAGAAGATGAAGGAAGCCGCTGAGCAGCACCTCGGCGAGAAGGTCGAAAAGGCGGTCATCACCGTCCCGGCCTATTTCAACGACGCCCAGCGCCAGGCCACCAAGGACGCCGGCAAGATCGCCGGCCTGGAAGTCCTGCGCATCATCAACGAGCCGACCGCGGCGGCCCTGGCCTATGGCCTCGAGAAGAACGACGGCCAGAAGATCGCCGTCTATGACCTCGGCGGCGGCACCTTCGACGTCTCGATCCTCGAGATCGGCGACG
>CAZXVO010000206.1:0-7090 GCA_964643835.1 uncultured Phenylobacterium sp.
CGCCGGCGATGAACTGACCGAATACCAGGAGGCCTACAAGACCTCCGACCTCGCGAAGGAGTTGCGCAACGTGCGCAACTTCAAGCCCCTGTGGTCGCGCTTCGGCACGATCCCGGGCGTGCCGCTCGGCGGTTTGGACGCCATGATGGCCACCGTCCTGGGCGGTTGGTCGCCGTGGGGCACCCTGAAGCACGGCAAGACCGACGCGGCCTCGACGGGCCTGGCCAAGGACTACAAGCCGATCGTCTATCCGAAGCCGGACGGCGTGATCAGCTTCGACAAGCTGTCCTCGGTGTTCCTGTCCTCGACCAACCATGACGAGAACCAGCCGGCGCACCTGAAGCTGAAGGATCCGTCGGTTCCGATCGAGGTGAATCTGCCCAAGTACGGCGAACCGGCGCGGCTTTTCTGCCCGGCGGGCGTCTACGAGGTCCTCTACGACGAGCAGGGCCAGAACCCGAAGTTCCAGATCAACTTCCAGAACTGCGTCCACTGCAAGACCTGCGACATCAAGGACCCGTCGCAGAACATCAACTGGACCACGCCGCAGGGCGGCGACGGCCCGAACTATCCCAACATGTAAGCGGCCCATCGGGAATTCCGTCCTGGAAAAGGCGGAATTCCCGGCCAAGGCTGGGACGTCATGGCGGTCGTGCTTGCGGCCCGCCTGGAAACCGCAGAGATTCCGTCCATGCGCCGCTCCGCCCTGCCGCTCGCCGGCCTCGCTCTCCCGCTGGTTCTCCTCGCCGCCTGCGCCTCGCCCGGCGACCAGGCGTTTGAGGACCTGAATCCAGGTCCCAGCTCGCCCTATGGCCTGTTCCTGGCCGGGCAGGGGGCGCTGAACGACGGGCGCAGCCAGCAGGCCTCGGCCTATTTCGACCAGGCCGCCGCCGGTGACGCCGACGATGAGGGCATGCTCGCCGAGCGCGCCTTCACCGCCGCCCTGCTGTCGGGGGATATTCCCCGCGCCGCCGCCATGGCGCCCAGCGGCCCCAACGCCTCCGACGCCACCAAGCGGCTCGGGCGCCTGACCCAGGCCGTCGAGGCCATGGCGTCCGGCAAGCCCAAGCTCGCCCCGCCGCTCCTGAAGATCGAAAGCGTCGGCTATTTGCACCGCCAGGTCGGCGCCCTGATGTCGCCCTGGGCGGCGGCCATGGCGGGGGACGAGGAGGGCGCGCTGGTTCGGCCGACCATCCGCAACGACAAGGTCGTTGAGTTCTTCGGGCTCCTGGGCCAGGCGGCGCTGTTTGAAGGGGCGCGCCGCTACGATGAGGCGGAGACGGACTACAAGACCCTGACCGGGATCGATGACCCGGGCGACATGCCGGTGCTGGCCTATGGCGGCTTCCTGGAGCGCCGGGGCCGGCGCGCCGACGCCATCGCCATCTATGACAAGGGCCTGGCCAGCGCGCCCCAGAACCAGGCGCTGCTGACCGCGCGCGCCCGCGCCGCCGCTGGCAAGGCGCCGCCCGCGCAGGTCACCCTCAAGGAGGGGGCGGCCGCCGCTCTGATCGCCCCGGCCGCCAGCATGATGGCCGCCCGGCAGAACCAGAACAGCCTGGCCTATCTGCGGCTCGCCCTGCGCCTGGATCCCCAGCGCAATGAGGCCTGGCTGATGGTCGGCGACATGATGCAGGCTGCCGGCGACCTGGAGGCCGCGCGCGCCGCCTATGCCCGCCCGAAAGCCGGCTCGCCCGAATATGACGCGGCCCAGGCCAAGCTGGCCTGGAGCTACCAGTCCGCCGGCGACGGGGCGACCGCGCTGAACCTGGCCCGCCAGGCGGCGGCGCGGGGCGGTACGGACGCCCAGGTCACCCTGGCCGACCTGCTGCGCGCCAATGAGAAGTTCGGCGAGTCCGCCGAGGTGCTCAGTCGGGTGATGGGTGACCAGCCGGACTGGCGCCTGCTCTACGCCCGCGGCGTGGCCTATGACCGGGCCGGCGACTGGACCAAGGGTGAGGCCGACCTGCAGGCGGCGCTGAAGCTGCGGCCGGATGATCCGGAGCTTTTGAACTATCTCGGCTATTCCTGGATCGACCGCGGCCAGCGCCTGGATGAAGCTCTGGGCATGGTCCAGCGGGCGGTGGGTGAGAACCCGCGCTCCGGCGCCATGGTCGACAGCCTGGGATGGGCCTACTACCGGCTGGGCGACTACAAGAAGGCCGTCGAGACCCTTGAGAGCGCCGTAGAATTGTCGGCTGGCGAGCCGGACATCAATGACCACCTGGGCGACGCCTATTGGCGGGTCGGGCGGCGCGACGAGGCGCTGTTCCAGTGGAAGCGCGTGCTGACCCTTGATCCCGATCCGAAGCTGAAGGCCGCTGTGGAGGCCAAGGTGGCGGCCGGCGGCCTGCCGCCCGCGCCGCCGCCGGCCCAGGTCGCCAAGCAGTAGGGCGGGGCGGCCATGACCGCCGAGACCCTCGCCCCGGCCAAGATCAACCTGTTCCTGCACGTCAGCGCGCCCGCGCCCGACGGCTATCATCCCCTGTGCAGCCTGATGGTCTTCGCCGACCTCGGCGACCGGGTGGGCGTGACCAAGGCGCCGGGCTTCCGGCTGGGCGGACCCTATGGGCCGGCCTTGGAGGGCGAGGGCGACAACCTCGTTCTGCGCGCGGCCCGCGCCCTGGCTGGGCGGCTGGGCGGTCGCGAGATCCCTGGTCTTAGCCTCGACAAGCGGCTGCCGGTGGCGGCGGGGCTGGGCGGCGGGTCCAGCGACGCAGGCGCGGTCCTGCGGCTGCTTCGTGAGGCCTGGGCGCCGGACCTGTCCGACGATGACCTGGAAGCGGTGGCGGCCGGCCTGGGCGCTGACGGCGCGGCCTGCCTCTGGGGCAGGCCTGTGCTGGCTGAGGGGCGGGGCGAGCGGCTGTCGCCGTCGCCGGGCCTGCCGGTGATCGATGCTGTGCTGGTCAATCCGGGCGGCGCGGTCTCCACGCCCGCGGTCTATCGCGGCCTGGATGCTGGGGGCGTGTTCTCGGACGTCACGCCGCCGCTGATGCCGGAAGCCTTCGAGAGCGTGGAGGAGCTGGCCGGCTGGCTCCGCCAGACCCGCAACGACCTTGAGCCGCCGGCCCTGGCCCTGGCGCCTGCCGTGGCCGACGTCCTGGAGACCCTGTCGGGAGAGCCGGAGACCCTGTTCGCTCGCATGTCGGGGTCGGGCGCCACCTGCTTCGCCCTGTGCGCCGGGGACTATGAGGCCGAGACCCTGGCCGAGCGTATCGAGGCGATGCGGCCGGACTGGTGGGTCGAGCGATGCCGCCTGGGCGGGCCTTGGGCCTAACGCCCAAATGAAAACGGGGGCCCCGAAGGACCCCCGCTCCCAACTCTCCAGTCTGACTTGGACTATTCGTGCAGGGCTTCGCCGTGCAGCGCGATGTCCAGGCCTTCCACTTCGGCTTCTTCGGAAACCCGCAGGCCGGTGGTGAACTTGCAGATGATCAGGATCACCAGGGTGGCGATCGCGGTCCAGGCCATGGTGATCACCACGCCCTTGGCTTGGGTCACGATGCTGTGGCCTTCGCCGAGGGAGTTGATCGACGGGTCGGCCAGGACACCGGTGAGCAGGGCGCCGGCGATGCCGCCGATGCCATGCACGCCGAAGGCGTCGAGACTGTCGTCGTACTTGAAGAACTTCTTCAGCCACACCGCGCCGACGTAGCAGACCGCGCCAGCGACGACGCCGATGATCAGCGCGCCTTGCGGGTTCACGAAGCCGGCGGCCGGGGTGATGGCGACCAGGCCGGCGACGGCGCCGGAGGCCAGGCCCAGCATGCCGGGCTTCTTGCGCTCGACCCACTCCACGACCATCCAGGCGAGCGCCGCAGCGGCGGTGGCGACCTGGGTGTTCAGCATGGCGGCGGCGGCGATGCCGTCAGCAGCCCATTCCGAACCGGCGTTGAAGCCGAACCAGCCCACCCACAGCAGCGAGGCGCCGATCATGGTGTAGACGAGGTTGGACGGGGCCATGTTCTCCGAGCCGTAACCCTTACGCTTGCCCATGAAGAGGGCGCACATCAGGCCCGCGACGCCGGCGTTGATGTGGACCACGGTGCCGCCCGCGAAGTCGAGGACGCCCATCTTGGACAGGAAGCCGCCACCCCACACCCAGTGACAGACCGGGGCGTAGACGAAGATCGACCACAGGGTCATGAACAGCAGCATGCCCGAGAACTTCATACGCTCGGCGAAGGCGCCGGCGATCAGGGCCGGGGTGATGATCGCGAAGGTCATCTGGTAGACGATCCACAGCATCTCCGGCAGGCCCTTGGCCGCGGAGAACGCCGTCTCCGTGGTCACGCCGTTCAGGAAGAACACGTGGAAGCTGCCGATGTAGGCGTTCAGCGACTCGTTCTCGTTGACGCCGAAGGCCAGGCTGTAGGTGAAGGCCATCCAGACCACCGTCACCAGGCAGGTGATGGCGAAGGACTGGGTCACCGTGGCGATGATGTTCTTGCGACGAACCATGCCGCCGTAGAACAGGGCCAGGCCCGGGATGGTCATCAGCAGGACCAGGGCGGTGGAGGTCAGGATCCAGGCAGTGCCGGCAGAGTCGAGCTCGAGCTTGGCCTGGTGCGGCAGCAGGGCCGGACCAGCGGCTTCTTCGGTCGCGGCGGGCGCAGCCTCAGGGGCCGGGGCGGCTTCGGCGGGGGCCGGAGCCTCGGCCATCGGCGCGGCGGCGGCGGGTGCGGCCTCTTGGGCCAGAGCCGGAGCAGCCAACGGCGCTCCCAGCATGGCGGCAGCGAAGGCGAGCCCCGCAAACCTCTTAAGTGCGAATGATTTCATGTGATTATCCCCTTGTCCCGATGTGTCCGATGCGCCGCGTCAGAGCGCGGCCGTGCCGGACTCGCCGGTCCGAATGCGCACGGCGTCCTCGACGTTGAGGACGAAGATCTTGCCGTCCCCGATCTTGCCCGTGGCGGCGGCGGCCTTGACCGCTTCGACCGCCTTGGCCGCGGCGCTGTCGTCGACAACCGCCTCGAGCTTCACCTTCGGCACGAAGTTCACCTGGTACTCAGCGCCCCGGTAGATCTCCGTCTGACCCTTTTGGCGGCCATAGCCCTTCACTTCCGAGACCGTCAGGCCTTCGACGCCGGCGGAAACGAGCGCTTCGCGCACGTCGTCCAGCTTGAAGGGTTTGACGATCGCCATGATCAGTTTCATCCGCTCGCTCCCACGCGGCTCTAAAAGTCCGCGCCCGTGAATTTTCCCGTCAGCCATCGGAAGGAGGCCCCCGACAACAAGGCGACGCTATCGAGGGCCGGCCCGGGAAGCCGCGCGCGGTAAGGAATGATCAAGGAAAAGACGGCGGGCGCCTAAGAACGCGGCAGAACCGCCCTTCGTCGCCCTGGAATTGTGCAAATCGGGTCGTCGGGGGGAGGGGCAGGGCGCCCAATCCCGTGGCGTCGTCATCTCGGCGCCCAAGTTTCAGGATCAAACCTCGAGAGGCGACCCTGACCGGGCGCGGCGTCATTGACAGGGGCGCCGGGCCTGGCGCACGGGCTCGTCCGCATCTCCCCTTGCGAGGATTTTTATGTACCTGACCCGTTCCCTTATCGCCGGCGCCGTTATCTCCCTGACCGTCGGCGCCGCGTTTGCTCAAGCTCCCGCCGCCGCGCCTGCGTCCGTCGCCGCGCCGGCCCCCGTGGTCGCCGCCGGCGACGCGGTCGACACCCTGAAAGCCTCGGGTCAGTTCACGATCTTCCTCAAGGCGACCGACGCCACCAACCTCACGGCCTTCATCAAGGCCAACAAGGCCGAGACGATATTTGCGCCCACAGACGCGGCCTTCGCCGCCCTGCCTGCGGGTGAGCTCGACCGCATCATGGGCCAGCCGGCCCGCGCGGAACTGCAGAAGCTGCTGATCTACCACATGATCAACGCCAAGGTTCCGAGCGCGGAATTCAAGGGCGCTGTGCGCCAGGCCCCGACCATGGCCGGCCTGCCGGTGGAACTGGACGGCGGCGAAACGCTTAAAGTCAACGACGCCACCATCGTTCAGCCCGACGTGCTCGTCTCGAACGGCGTCATCCACGTGATCGACAAGGTGCTGTCGCCGGCCAAGGCGCCCGCGCCCGCCGCCAACTAGCTGGAGCCCGCCGGTTCTCGTCTTCGGGCTCCGCCAACAGGAGCAACGAAGATGAAGACCCGGCTTTTCCTCACCGCCGCCGCAATGTCGGTCCTGGCCTGTGCCGCCCACGCCCAGACTGCGACCGACATGCAAAGCCAGCCTAGCGCCGCGCCCGCGCCGAACGTGGCCGGTCCAGACCAGCCCGGCATGCCCGCGCATGACGCCCAAGGCGATGCGGTGACGGGCGGCACGCTTGCGAACCCGCCGATGGATCCGGCCATGGGCGCGCCTTCCGCGATGGGGGCTGGGTCGAACGTCGCCGCCACCGTAACGACGACCACCGTCACCAACGGCCCCATCGCCGATACGCCGGAGAACCGGGCCAAGTACGGCCAGCCGATGTCGCGGGCCGGGAAGGCCTCCAAGGCGCGCGGCAACTAAGCCTCAGCCCGCGCCCGCGCGGCGTCAGGGATGCTTGAGTCGAAGGTCGGCGGGCCCTATGGTCCGCCGACTTTTTTTGCGCCCGCGAACAAACACCTCATGTCTTCCGAAAAGCCGCTCTCGTTTCAGGGCCTTATCCTGAAACTTCATGACTATTGGAGCCGTCAGGGCTGCGTGATTCTGCAGCCGCATGACGTGGAGGTGGGCGCGGGTACGCTCCACCCGGCGACGGTGCTGCGCGCCCTGGGGCCGAAGCCCTGGCGGGCGGCCTATGTCCAGCCCTCGCGCCGTCCCGGCGATGGCCGCTATGGCGAGAACCCGAACCGGCTGCAGCACTATTACCAGTACCAGGTGATCCTGAAGCCGTCGCCGGCCGATGCGCAGGCGCTGCTGCTGGAAAGCTACCGGGAGATCGGGCTCGACCCGAAGCTGCACGATTTCCGCTTCGTGGAGGATGACTGGGAAAGCCCGACCCTGGGCGCCTGGGGTCTGGGTTGGGAAGTGTGGTGCGACGGGATGGAAGTGACCCAGTTCACCTATTTCCAGCAGGTCGGCGGCATCGCGGTAGACCTGCCGAGCTTCGAG
>CAZXVO010000207.1:0-6558 GCA_964643835.1 uncultured Phenylobacterium sp.
GGCCCTCTGGGCCACCTCCCCCAGAGGGGGAGGAGCTAGCCCCTACTTCACTTCGTCGACCTTCATCTGGGCGGCCTTCCAGTCCATGGCCTTGCGCACGCGGCCGCCGACCGAGGGGTGGTCGTAGAACAGGACTTCCTCCAGCTTCGTGGGCGTGGCGGCGCGGTACTCGATGGTCTTCACCAGCGCCTTGGCCAGGCCGTCTGGCTCGTTGAAGTTCTCCAGCGAGAAGGTGTCGGCGTCGGACTCGCCGATCCGGGTGATGGACACCTGCAGCGGCGTCGCCAGCAGGCCCAGCACCGCCAGCATGATCCCGATCACTGGGAAGCCGGCCGGATCGGAAACGCCCCGCACATCCTTGGCCCCCAGCATACGGCCGACCGGTGCGAAGAACCGGTCGATCAGGAAGAAGGCCACCAGGGCCATGGCGGCGTACATGCCCGCGAAGATGAAGACATGGCCGCGCACATAGTGCCCCATCTCGTGGCCCACGACCCCGCGCACCTCAGCGATATCGGCGTCCTTCTTGAACATCACGTCGCTCATGGCGATGCGGGCGGTGGAGCCCAGGCCCGCGACATTGGCGGTGTAGCGGTTGGACTGCTTGGAGCCGTCATAGATGAAGATCTTGTCGGCCGGCACGCCGACCTTGGCGGCCATGGCCACCACCTCGTCGCGCACCGGTCCGGGCGGGGCCGGCTTGTAGTCGTTGAACAGCGGCATGATGAACACCGGCGCCAGGATCATCACGACCACGAAGAAGGCGGCCACCACGCCTGAGCCCCACAGCCACCAGGTCTTGGGCGCGCGTCGCATGAGGGCGTAGAGGCCCAGCATCAGCAGGGTGGTCAGGGGAATGAAGATCGCCGCCGACAGCAGCTGTTCCCCTAGCCATCCGCCGAAGGGCTGGCTGGTCAGGCCATAGGCCTTTTCCCGCCACCAGTCGGAATAGACGCTCCAGGGCAGGCTGAGGATCATCTCCAGCACGGCGTCGACGATCAGCACGGCGAGCGCGACCCGTACCGGCTTGGGCGCGCCCTTCTCGATCCCGTCGCGGACCTTCACCAGCACGCCGGAGCGCAGCACCAGCCAAGCCACCGCCACCGCAACGAGCGTGCCCCACAACAGCAGCCAGTGGCCGCCCTGGGTATAGGCCTGGGCCTTTGCGTGCTCTGCGGGCGTCAGCACCGCCAGATAGGCCTGCGTCGCCGCGGCCGGATCAAACTGGGCCATGCCCATCCCCCTCAAAGTCTACTTGAGAGCGAACAGGCCAGAATTCACCCGGGTTGTCAGGTTAAAAGCCGGCAAGCTAGCGCCCGCCGCTTGGGCGCCGCGAGCCAATCGGGAGCCGCCCCGCCTTGGCGGTTGCGCCCCTCCCCGGCCCTGCGCCAAATGAGCCCTCGCAGATGGAGGGACCTGGGCGATGCGGCGCTTCTTGTTGACGGCGATCTTCGCCCTGGCGGCCCAGGCCGCGGCGGCGGCCCCCTTCACCGTGACCGTGGACCTGCCCAAGTACGCCACGCCCTCCGACGGCCGAGTGGTGCTGATGTTCTCCACCAAGGCCGAGGGCGAGCCGCGCCGCCAGGTCAGCGGCGAGACCGCGCTCAATTCGCCCTTCATGTTCGGCCTGACCGTCGATGGCTTGAAGCCCGGCCAGCCGGCCGTCTTCGACGACACCGCCTTCGGCTGGCCGGCCCGCAAGCTGTCGGCCCTGAAGCCCGGCGACTACACCGTGCAGGCGGTGTTCAACCGCTATGAGACCTACCGCCGCTCGGACGGCTCAGTGGTGAAGCTGCCGCCGGACCGAGGCGAAGGCCAGCAGTGGGCCGACAAGCCGGGCAACAACTATTCGACACCGGTGCGTGTGCACGTCGATCCGGCCCAGGGCGGCCGCATCGCTATCACCCTGGACAAGGTCAATCCGCCCATCGCCGACAAGCCGGACACCGAGTGGATCAAGCACGTCCGGATCAAGAGTGAGCTGCTCAGCAAGTACTGGGGGCGGCCCACCTATCTGCGGGCCCACGTGCTGATCCCCAAGGGCTTCGCCGACCATCCGAAGGCGCGCTATCCGCTGATGGTCTATCACGGCCACTTCCCGGACGATATCGGCGGCTTCCGCACCACCCCGCCGGACTCGGACCTGAAGCCCGACTATTCGGAGCGCTTCCACCTGGAGGGCTACAACCGCATCCAGCAGCAGGAGGCCTACGCCTTTTACCAGACGTGGATCTCGCCGGACTTCCCGCGCTTCCTGGTGATCGAGATCGACCATGCCAATCCGTACTATGACGACAGCTATGCGGTGAACTCAGCCAACCTCGGCCCCTATGGCGACGCCATCAACAAGGAGCTGATCCCGGCCATCGAGAAGCAGTTCCGGGGCCTCGGCCAAGGCTGGGCCCGCTTCACCTATGGCGGCTCGACCGGCGGCTGGGAGGCCATGGCGACCCAGGTCTTCTATCCGGACATGTACAACGGCGCCTTCGCGGCCTGTCCGGACCCGATCGACTTCCGAGCCTACACCGTCATCAACCTCTACAAGGATACGAACGCCTATGTCCTGAAGGGAGCCGCCCAGGACGTCGAGCGGCCGGCGGTGCGCAACTATCTGGGCGACATCTTCGCCACCCAACGCGACAGCAACTATCAGGAGCTGGTGCTGGGCGACAAAGGCCGCTCAGGCGGCCAGTACGACATCTGGCAGGCGGTCTATGGCCCGCAAGGCCCGGACGGCTATCCGGCTCCCATCTGGGACAAGCAGACCGGCGAGATCGATCCCAAGGTCGCCGCCTATTGGCGCGAGAACTACGACCTGACCTATATCCTCAAGCGGGACTGGGCGACGCTGGGGCCGAAGGTGGCCGGCAAGCTGCACCTCTATGTGGGCCTGGGCGACAACTACTTCCTGAACAATGCGGTCTACTACGCCCAGGACACCCTGGAGAGCCTGACCAATCCGGCCTGGGGCGGCGAGGTCGATTACGGCCACAAGGCCGAGCACTGCTGGAACGGCGACCACAGCCAGTCCAACGCCTATTCCCGCCTGCACTACAACACCTTCTACCTGCCCAAGATCCTGGATCGCATCGCCAAGACGGCGCCTGCCGGGGCGGACCTGACGAGCTGGCGGTACTGAGCTGATGATGCGTTTCGGACGCGGCGTCCTTCTCGCCGCCCTGCTCTTCGCCGGCCCGGCCTTCGCCCAGCCGCATAACCTGGTGCTGTTCGTCGCCGACGCCCTGCGGTCCCAGATCGTGGACGAGACGACCGCGCCGGATCTGCAGGCGGTCCGCCGCGACGGCGTGGACTTCCGCAACAGCCACTCGCTGTTCCCGACCGTAACCACGGCCAACGCCTCGGTGATCGCCACCGGTCACCGCCTGGGCGACACCGGCAACTTCGGCAACACCCTCTATGTGGGCGAGGGCTTCGCCGACGACGCCCTGCTCGCGGCCCTGGAGAATGACACCACCCTGGGCCACATGAACGCGCGGTTCGAGGGCAATTATCTCAGCGAGGACAGCCTGCTGGCCGCCGCCCGCGCCCAGGGCTTCCAGACCGCGGTGCTGGGCAAGCTCGGTCCGGCCGCCATCCAGGACGTCACCGCCCGCGACGGGACCGCCACCCTGGTGTTCGACGACAGCACCGGCCGCCCGGGCGGCTTCCCCCTGCCCGCCGACGTGATCGCCGCCATCAAGGCCGCCGGCCTGCCGGATCGCCCGCCCGGCCGCGAAGAGAACGCCCGCCAGGGGGACTGGAAGACGCCTGGCACACTGATCCCCAACAAGGCGCAGCAGGACTGGTTTGTGGCCGTCGCGCGCGAGGTGCTGCTGCCGCGCTTCAAGGCCACCGGCAAACCCTTCGTCATCGTCTTCTGGTCCCGCGACCCGGACGGCACCCAGCACAATCAGGGCGACAGCCTGAACCAGCTGGTCCCCGGCGTGAACGGCCCCACCAGCCTGGCCGCCATCCGTAACGCCTCCGACGACCTGGGCGCACTGCGCCGGGCGCTGTCGGACCAGGGCCTGGCTGACGCGACCAATGTGGTGGTCACCGCCGACCACGGCGTTTCCGTCACCTCCAAGGCCAGCCAGACCAGCTACGCCGCCACCCTCGCCTATCCGGATGTCGCGCCGGGCCAGCTGCCGCCGGGCTTTCCGGCCATCGACCTGGCCAAGGCGCTGGGCCTGCCATTGTTCGACGCCCGTGGCGCAGCGCTGAAGCCCGAGGCCGGCCAGCACCCGAAGGGCGGCGCCCTTCTGGGGAGTGATCCCAAGGCGCCGACCATCGTCCTCGCCCCCAACGGGGGGGCCGAGCACATCTACCTGCCAGGGCCGGGGGCCAAGGCGCTTGCCCAGCGGATCGTCGCCCACCTGACCACCCAGGACTATGTGGGCGCCCTGTTCGTCCGCGACGACCTGGGGCCGATCCCCGGGGCCCTGCCGCTCAGCAAGGTGGGCCTGACTGGCGCGGCGCGGACGCCGACGCCGGCCATCACCATCAGCTTCCGAAGCTTCTCAACCGGCTGCGACCGGCCTGAGGTCTGCGGCGCGGAGGTGGCGGACACCGACCTCAGCCAGGGCCAGGGCATTCACGGGACCTTGAGCCGCCAGGACACTCACAACTTCATGGCCGCCATCGGCCCCGACTTTAAAGCCGGCTTCGTGGATCCGGCCCCGGTCAGCAACGCCGACCTGGCCATCACGTTGGCGAAGGTTCTGGAGATCGACCTGAAGGCCAGGGGCAAGGCCACCGGGCGCGTGCTGGGCGAGGCCCTGGTGGCGGATGGCAAGCCGCGCAAGTTCAAGGCCCGCAGCATCGCCTCAAAGCCCGCCGACAACGGGTTCACCACGCGGCTGGACTATCAGACCGTGGGCAAGACGCCCTACTTCGACGCAGCAGGCGCGCCGGACCGGACGATTGGGATGGAGCCTTAGTCCCCACGCCGCTCATGGCGGCGAAGAGGTCTACCGCTCCAGCACGTTGAGCCGACGCACCGTCAGCTCCTCGACCTCGAGGCTCTTCAGCTTCACGCGGCCGACGGCCAGCCGGCCGATGGCCATGCGTCCGATATTCAGGATCCCGAAGCTGACCACGCCCAGGGCGACGACGCCGAGCGCCGTCGCGGCCACCGCCCCGGCCCCCAGGGCCTGAGCCTTCAGCGGCTGAGCCTTGGTCGGGGCGGCGGGTTCGGTCACCGGTCTTTCTCGCGTTCACCGATGGCGGCCTGGGCCGCGGCCAGGCGGGCGATCGGCACCCGGAAGGGCGAGCAGCTCACATAATCCAGGCCGACTTCTTCGCAGAAGCTGATCGAGGCCGGGTCGCCGCCATGTTCGCCGCAGATACCCATCTTGGCGCCCGGACGCACCGCGCGGCCGCGCTCGGCGGCGATGCGGATCAGGTCGCCAACGCCTTCCTGGTCCAGACTGACGAAGGGGTCCTTTTCGAAGATGCCCTTGTCGATATAGGCGTTCAGGAACCGGCCGGAGTCATCACGGCTGATGCCGAAGGTGGTCTGGGTCAGGTCGTTGGTGCCGAACGAGAAGAACTCGGCGTTCTCGGCCAGGTCGCCGGCCCGGATCGCGGCGCGCGGCAGCTCGATCATGGTGCCGACCATGTACTCGATGGTCTGGCCCTTTTCCTCCAGCACCTGCTTGGCAGTGCGGTCGGTGAGCTGGCGCAGGTAGCGCATCTCTTCGCCCTTGGCGACGAGGGGGTGCATGATCTCCGGGATCGGCGCGGTCTTGCCCTGGGCCGCAATCTCGCAGGCGGCCTCGAAGATGGCGCGGACCTGCATCTCGTAGATTTCCGGATACGAGACGCCCAGGCGGCAGCCGCGGTGGCCGAGCATGGGGTTGGTCTCGTGCAGCTCCTTGGCCCGGCGCATCAGCTTTTCAGCGTTCAGGCCGGTGGCCTTGGCGACCTCGACCAGGTCCTCCTCGGTGTGCGGCAGGAACTCGTGCAGCGGCGGGTCCAGCAGGCGGATGGTGACCGGCAGGCCTTCCATGATCGTGAACAGCTCGACGAAGTCGGCGCGCTGCATGGGCAGGATCTTGGCGAGCGCGGTACGACGCCCGGCCTCGTCATCGGCCAGGATCATCTCGCGCACGGCCGCGATCCGGTCGCCGTCGAAGAACATGTGCTCGGTGCGGCACAGGCCGATGCCCTCGGCGCCGAACTGACGGGCGGTGCGGGCGTCCAGCGGGGTCTCGGCGTTGGCGCGGACCTTCAGGCGGCGCACCTGGTCGGCCCAGGTCATCAGGGTGGCGAAATCGCCCGACAGCTCGGGCTCGATCATCTTCACCGTGCCGGCCAGGACCTCGCCCTTGGAGCCGTCGATAGTGATGATGTCGCCGGCCTTGAACACCCGGCCGCGGGCGCGGAACTCGCCCTTGGCTTCATAGATCTGGATCTCGCCGGCGCCCGAGACGCAAGGCCGGCCCATGCCGCGGGCGACCACGGCGGCGTGGCTGGTCATGCCACCACGGGCGGTGACGATGCCGCGCGCGGCGTGCATGCCGTGGATGTCTTCCGGGCTGGTCTCGACGCGAACCA
>CAZXVO010000207.1:6568-7088 GCA_964643835.1 uncultured Phenylobacterium sp.
GATGGCGCCGGCCTTCGAGCGTGCCATCGGCGTCGCGGGGCCGGCGACGACGACGGTGCTGGCGAAGGACGGGCTGGCGCGCTGGTCGCAGACCTTCCGCACCCTGCAGGCCGCGGAGATCTGGGCATCGCTCAGCGGCAGGGCGTGAATGCCGTGGATGTCTTCCTGGCTGGTCTCGTCGCGAACCAGGATCACGGCCTCACCGGCAGCGCCCAGGCGCTCGGCCTCGTCGCTATCGAACACCACCTTGCCGGTCGCCGCGCCGGGCGAGGCCGGCAGGCCGGCGGTGATCACGTCACGGGCGCTGGTCGGGTCGATGGTCGGGTGCAGCAGCTGGTCGAGGCTGCCGGGCTCGACCCGCATCACCGCCTCTTCCTTGGTGATCAGGCCTTCGCTGGCCAGATCCACCGCAACCTTCAGCGCCGCCTTGGCGGTGCGCTTCCCGTTGCGGGTCTGCAGCATATAGAGACGGCCCTATTCGACCGTGAACTCGATGTCCAGCATGTCACGATAGTGCTGT
>CAZXVO010000208.1:0-4023 GCA_964643835.1 uncultured Phenylobacterium sp.
GACCATCGTCTGCGGCGACAGCCACACCTCGACCCACGGCGCCTTCGGGGCTCTGGCCCATGGGATCGGCACCTCGGAGGTCGAGCACGTCCTGGCCACCCAGACCCTTCGCCAGAAGAAGGCGAAGAACATGCGGGTGACCATCGAGGGGACACCCGCCCCCGGCGTCGGCGCCAAGGACTTCGCCCTCGCCGTGATCCGCGAGATCGGCACCGCCGGCGGCACGGGCTATGTGATCGAGTACGCCGGCGACGCCGTGCGGGCTCTGTCCATGGAAGGCCGCATGACCCTGTGCAACCTGACCATCGAGGGCGGGGCGCGGGCAGGGCTGGTGGCGACGGACGAGACCACCTTCGCCTACATGATGGGCGGACCGGCCGCGCCCAAGGGCGGCGCCTGGGAGATGGCCAAGTCCTACTGGCAGACCCTGGTCAGCGACGTTGACGCCGTGTTCGACCGCGAGATCCGCATCGATGCGGCGGCCATCGCGCCCCTGGTCACCTGGGGCACGTCCCCTGAGGACGTCATCGCCATCACCGACGTGGTGCCGGACCCCGACAGCTTCGCGACCCCGGACAAGCGCGCCTCCGCGGCCCGGGCCCTGGACTATATGGGCCTGACCGCCGGCCAGCCGATCAGCGAGGCCAAGATCGACGTGGTCTTCATCGGGTCCTGCACCAACAGCCGCATCGAGGACCTGCGCGCCGCCGCCCAGGTGGTCCAGACCGCCTTCGTCAACGGCAAGCTGGTCGCGCCCGGCGTGCGGGCCATGGTGGTGCCGGGCTCGGGGCTCGTGAAGGAACAGGCCGAGGCCGAGGGCCTGGACGCCATCTTCAAGGCCTCCGGCTTCGACTGGCGCGAGCCGGGCTGCTCCATGTGCCTCGGCATGAACCCGGACAAGCTGGCGCCGGGCGAACGCTGCGCCTCGACCTCGAACCGCAACTTCGAGGGCCGTCAGGGCCGCGGCGGCCGCACCCACCTGGTCAGCCCGGCCATGGCCGCCGCCGCCGCCATCGCCGGCCACCTGGCCGACGTCCGGGACTTCCTCTAGGGGCCGCGCAATGATCACCGCCCTGGACCACGTGGCGCTCGCCGTGAACGACCTGGACGCGGCGATCGCGTCCTACACCGCCATCCTGGGCCGTGCGCCCAACTGGGTGGGCGGCGACGGCGGGGCGCGGCACGCCTGGTTCCAGCTGCCGAACATGGCGCTGGACGTGATCACACCGCACGGCGAGGGCGCCTTCGGCGCCACCATCGCCAAGCACCTGGCCGACCACGGCGAGGGGATCTGGGCCGTGGCCTTCACCGTGGCCAATGTGGACGAGAGCCAAAAGCTGGCCGAGCGCCGGGGCCTGCGCGGCTCCAAGCCCGGCCCGACCCGCTCGACCCACGACGACGGCCGCAAACGCTACTGGACGACGACGGCGCTCAACGCCGCCGACACCGGGGGCCTGAACATCCTGCTCTGCGATCCGCCCCGCAGCGGCGAGCCTTGGCCCTTGTCGCCGGCCGTCGGCGATGAAGGCGCGGCGGTCACCGAGCTCGACCACGTGGTCGTCCAGACGGTCAATTGCGACCGCGCGCTCGCCATCTGGGGCGCCAAGCTCGGTCTCGACCTGCGGCTGGATCGCTCCAACGAAAGCTGGGGCGTGCGCCAGCTGTTCTTCCGCACCGACTCAGCCGTGGTGGAGATGGCCGCCAGCCTGAAGACGCCCCCCTCCGACGGCCCCGACAGCTTCGGCGGCCTGGCCTGGCGGGTCGCCGACGCCGACGCGGCCCAGGCTCGCATCGCCGCCGCCGGCTTCGACGTCTCCGAGGTGCGGGTGGGGCGCAAGCCCGGCACCCGCGTCTTCACCGTGCGCAACGCCACCGCCGGCGTGCCCACCATCCTCATCCAGCAGAACGCATCCTAAGGCCGCCCGATGAAAGCCTTCACAAAGCTCGACGCCAAGCTGGCCCCCCTGCCGCTGGCCAACATCGACACCGACCAGATCATCCCCAAGCAGTTCCTCAAGACCGTGGAACGCGAGGGCCTGGCCCGTGGCCTGTTCTATGACTTCCGCTTTGACGGCGACGGCAAGGAGCGTGGCGACTTCGTGCTGAACCGGCCGGAGTACAAGGGCGCGGGCGTGCTGGTCACCGGCGACAATTTCGGCTGCGGCTCCAGCCGCGAGCATGCCCCCTGGGCCCTGATGGACTTCGGCATCGACTGCGTGATCGCCACCAGCTTCGCCGACATCTTCTACAACAACTGCTTCCAGAACGGCCTCTTGCCGGTGGTCCTGAAGGCCGAGGAGGTCCAGGCCCTGATGGACGAGGCCAAGGGCGGCAACCACATGGCCACTGTCGACCTGGTGGCCCAGACCGTCACCTCGCCGTCGGGCAAGGTGTTCGCCTTCGAGATCGACGCCGGCCGCAAGGAGAAGATGCTGAAAGGCCTCGACGCCATCGGCGAGACCCTGCAGTCGGCCCGCGACATCGATGTCTACGAACAGAAGCGGGCGCTCGCCCAGCCCTGGCTGGAAGACGCATGAGCCTGATCATCGCCGGCACGGTGCGGGTGCCGCCGGAGAACCTGGAGCGCTTCCGCCCGCACATGCTGGCCATGCTGGCGGCCAGCCGGGCCGAGGACGGGTGCCTGGAATATTCTTACGCCGAGGACGTGGCCGAGCCCGGTCTGATCCGGGTGTTCGAGGCCTGGCGCGACCAGGCGGCCCTCGACGCCCACTTCCAGACCGCGCACATGGCGGAATGGCGCTCGCACTGGCCCAGTTTCGGGGTTTCCGACCGCCGCCTGTTCGCCTACGAGACCGCTTCGCAACGCTCCCTCTAACCCGCTCATCCCGGCGAGTGCCGGGATCCAGATTCACCCGCCGCAGACCGTGATTTCGCGCCCTACGCCCAGACCTATGACCTGGATCCCGGCCTTCGCCGGGATGAGCGGGAAAACAAACTGCCCAAAGGTTCTCCCATGACCGACCTCCTCCTCCTGCCCGGCGACGGCATCGGCCCCGAAGTAATCGCCGAGGTGCGCAAGGTCGCCCGCGTGCTCACCCCCGACCTGCAGATCGCCGAGCGGCTGTTCGGCGGTTCCTCCTATGACGAGCACGGGGTTCCGCTGACGGAAGAGGCGCTCGCCGCCGCCAAGGCCGCCAAGGCGGTGCTGATGGGCGCCGTGGGCGGGCCGAAGTGGGCCAATGCTCCGCGCGACAAGCGCCCGGAAGCCGGCCTGCTGGCTCTGCGCGCCGGCATGGAGGTGTTCGCCAACCTGCGCCCGGCCCTGTGCTTCAATGCGCTCGCCGACGCCTCCAGCCTGAAGCGCGAGGTGGTCGAAGGCCTGGACTTCATGATCGTCCGCGAGCTGACCGGCGGCATCTATTTCGGCTCGCCGCGCTTCATCGAGGACGTCCCCACCGGCGGCAAGCGCGCCGTGGACACCCAGGTCTATACGACCGCCGAGATCGAGCGGGTGGCCCGCGTCGCCTTCGAGCTGGCCCGCGGCCGGCGCAACAAGGTGACCTCGGCCGAGAAGTCCAATGTGATGGATTCCGGCCTGCTCTGGCGCCAGGTGGTCACCGACCTGCACGCCCGCGAGTACGCTGACGTCGAGCTCGAGCACATCCTGGCCGACAACGCGGCCATGCAGATCGTCAAGAACCCCAAGCAGTTCGACGTCATGGTCACCGACAACCTGTTCGGCGACATCCTGTCGGACATCTCGGCCCAGCTGACCGGGTCGCTCGGCATGCTGCCGTCGGCGGCCCTGGGCGAGGCGGGCAAGCCGGGCCTCTATGAGCCCATCCACGGCTCGGCGCCGGACATCGCCGGCCAGGGGATCGCCAACCCGCTGGCGGCAATCCTGTCCTTCGAGATGGCCCTGCGCTGGTCGCTGGATCAGGCTGAGGCCGCCGACAAGCTCTATGCCGCCGTGATCAAGGCCCTGGACAGCGGCGCCCGCACCCGCGACCTGGGCGGCGCCCTCACCACCGCCCAGATGGGCGACGCGGTGATCGCGGCGCT
>CAZXVO010000208.1:4123-7027 GCA_964643835.1 uncultured Phenylobacterium sp.
TCGCCCAGGAGGTCGGCGGACTGGCGGTTCATGACATAGGCGCCGGCCAGCCCCGTCTCCGGGTCGGCGAAGGCGCAGGATCCGCCCCAGCCGGAGTGGCCGAAGGTCTCGGCCCCCGGTCCCCAGGGATGGACGGTCTCGTTGCGCATGACGCCCGCGCCCCAGCTCATCTCATAGGGCAGGACCAGGTCCTGGCCGCGGATGCGTTCGCGGGACAGTTCGGCGATCAGGGCCGGCGCCAGCACCATCTCGCCATCCAGCCAGCCGCCGTTGGCCAGGGCCCCCATCAGCCGGGCGAGGCCCAGGGCCGTGGCGTGGCCGTTAGCCGAGGGGATCTCGATGCGGCGCCACTCCGCCTGGCCGCGGCCGGCCGGCGACGACCATGCGGTCTGGAAGGCGGCGGTGAGGGCCGGGTTCGGGGCCCCGAACTTCGCCAGCGCCGAGGGCCGCTGCAGATCGGCGACCCGGCCATGCTGGTCATCGGGCAGGCCGATCCACAGGTCGAGGCCCAAGGGACCGGCCAGGTCCTCCCGCAGGGCGGTTCCCATGGTCCGCCCATCAACCCGCCGAAAGATCTCGCCCGCCAGGTAGCCATAGGTGATCGGGTGATAGCCGCTGGCGGTTCCCGGCGGCCACAGGGGCGAAAGGGCGGCCAGCTTGGCGCAGATGGCGTCCCAGTCGAACCACAGGGCCGGATCCATCTCCTCGGGAAAGCCGGAGAGTCCGGCCTGGTGGCTCATCACCTGCTCGACGGTGATCCCGGCCTTACCGGCTTGCGCGAAGTCCGGCCAGACCTCGGCCACCGGCTGGGCGTAGTCGAGCTTCCCGGCCTCCACCAACCGGGCGATCAGGATCGCGGCGATGGCCTTGGTGGTGGAGAAGACCGGGGTCAGGGTCGCCGCGTCGAAAACCCTCGTCCGGGCGCGATCGGCGTGGCCGGCCCAGAGATCGACCACCACCTCGCCGCGCTCCACCAGGCAGAAGCGCGCGCCCAGCTCCTGGCCGGCCTCGAAATTGGCGGTGAAGGCCTCGCGGACAGGAGCGAAGCGGTCCGGGCAGACGCCGTGGACCTCGACCATCTAGGCCAGGCGCTCCATGCGCACGGCGGGCGAGGTGGCCTTCATCTTCTGCCCCATGGTCACGATGGGCAGTTCGGCCGAGCCGAAGGTCTGGGCCGCGACGATGGTCTCCGCCACCCCGCTGACCGCGCGGGCCAGGGCGTAGGAGGTGGTCAGGCCGTCGATCAGGGCCGCCCCATAGAGGGCTGAGAGCAGGTCGCCGGTGCCCTTCGGCGCCGAATCGGCGCGCTGGTGGGCGGCCAGCCAGGCTTCCTTCTTGTCGGCATAGACCACGCCGATCTCCGAGCCGCGCTGGACGGAGGAGACCAGGACCGGCTTGCCCAGCAGGCGGGCGGCGTGCAGGGCCTGGGTCGGCGTGCGGGCCTCGGCCCCGGTCATCCGCTGCAGCTCCCAGGTGTTGGGGGCGACGATGTCGGCCCGCGGCACCAGGTCGGTCAGCACAGCCTCGGCCACATCGGCCGGGACATAGAGCCCCTTGCCGGCGTCGCCGATGGTCGGGTCGACGATGATCACCGGCTTGCGGGCCTCGCGGTCGCGCGGCGCCCCGCGGACGGCGTCGATGGCCCGGGCGGCGGCGCGCACCTGGGGGGCGGAGGCGAAATAGCCGGTGAGCACCAGGTCGGTCTGGGCGAACAGGCCGTTGGCCTCGATGCCGTCCAGCATGCCCTCCAGCGCCTCGACCGGCACGGCCGCGCCGCCGGGCGCGCCCCAGCCGGGGTGACGGCCATAGAGGACCGTCGGGGCCACCATGCAGTCGATGCGGAAATGAGCCAGGGCGAGGGCCTGGGCGCCCCCGCCGACGCGGCTGGCGGAGACATGACTGGAAAGAATGAGCGCAAGCGGCATGGCGGTTTGCTTAGCCGACGGCGTCTTGGCCGTCATCCCCGGTTTGGGGCGGCCAGGCCCGGGAAGAACTCAGGATGAGGCCGGACCCGGAAAGAAGAGGCGGCCGAGGCCCGCGCCGGACTGGAAACAGCGCAGGCCCCGACCGCCGGGGTAGATCCTAGTAGCGGTAGTGCGAGGGCTTGAACGGGCCCTCGACCGGCACGCCGATATAGTCCGCCTGTTCCGTGGACAGCTTGGTCAGCTTGGCGCCGAGCTTTTCCAGGTGGAGCAGGGCCACCTTCTCGTCCAGGTGCTTGGGCAGGGTGTAGACGTCGGTCTTGTAGCTGTCACGGTTGGTGTGCAGCTCGATCTGGGCCAGGGTCCGGTTGGTGAAGCTGGCGCTCATCACAAAGCTGGGATGACCCGTGGCGTTGCCCAGGTTCACCAGGCGGCCTTCCGACAGGACGATGATCTTCTTGCCGTCCGGGAACTCCACGTGGTGGACCTGCGGCTTGATTTCGTCCCACTTGAAGTTGCGCAGGCCGGCGATCTGAATTTCAGAATCGAAGTGGCCGATGTTGCAGACGATGGCGTTGTTCTTCATCCGACGCATGTGATCGACGGTCAGAACGTCCTTGTTGCCGGTGGCGGTGACGAAGATGTCCGCCTTGTCGGCCACGTCGTCCATGGTCTGGACTTCGAAGCCTTCCATGGCCGCCTGCAGGGCGCAGATCGGGTCGATCTCGGTGACCACGACGCGGGCGCCGCCGTTGCGCAGGGATTGGGCCGAGCCCTTGCCCACGTCGCCATAGCCCAGGACCACGGCGACCTTGCCCGACAGCATCACGTCGGTGCCGCGGCGGATGGCGTCCACCAGGCTCTCGCGGCAGCCATAAAGGTTGTCGAACTTCGACTTGGTGACGCTGTCATTGACGTTGATCGCCGGGAACGGCAGCTCGCCGCGCTCGGCCATCTGGTACAGGCGGTGGACGCCCGTGGT
>CAZXVO010000209.1:0-4464 GCA_964643835.1 uncultured Phenylobacterium sp.
TGACGTAGACGTCGGGCAGGAAGTGCATCTCGATCTTGATCAGGCCATCGCCCTGGCAGGCCTCGCAGCGACCGCCCTTGACGTTGAAGCTGAAGCGGCCGGGGCCGTAGCCGCGGGCCTTGGCCTCCGGCAGGCCGGCGAACCAGTCGCGGATCGGCTGGAAGGCGCCGGTATAGGTGGCCGGGTTGGACCGCGGGGTGCGCCCGATCGGCGACTGGTCGATATCGATGACCTTGTCGAAGTGCTCCAGGCCCTCGATCCGCTCGTGCGGCGAGGGGGCGTCGGAGGCGTTGTGCAGGCGGCGCGCGGCGGCCTTGTACAGGGTCTCGATGGTGAAGGTGGACTTGCCGCCGCCGGACACGCCGGTGATGCAGGTGAAGGTCCCCACCGGGATCTCGCCGGTGACGTTCTTCAGGTTGTTGCCGGTGGCGCCGACGACCCGCAGCACCTTCTTCTTGGAGATAGGCCGGCGGTCCTCCGGCACCTCGATCTCGCGGGCGCCGGACAGGTACTGGCCGGTGAGGCTCTTGGGATCGGCCATGATGTCGGCGGGCTTGCCTTGGCTGACCACCTCGCCGCCATGGACGCCGGCGGCCGGGCCCATGTCGATGACATAGTCGGCGGTCAGGATCGCTTCCTCGTCATGCTCGACCACCAGCACCGAGTTGCCGAGGTCACGCAGGCCCTTGAGGCTTTCCAGCAGCCGGGTGTTGTCGCGCTGGTGCAGGCCGATGGACGGCTCGTCCAGCACATAGAGCACGCCGGTCAGGCCCGAGCCGATCTGGCTGGCCAGGCGGATGCGCTGGCTCTCGCCGCCCGACAGGGTGCCCGAGGCGCGGCTGAGGTTCAGGTAGTCCAGGCCCACATTGACCAGGAAGCTCAGGCGGTCGTTGATCTCCTTCAGGATCCGCCGTGCGATCTCCATCTGCTTTCCAGTGAGCACGTCGTCCAGGCTCTGGAACCAGGCCCAGGCGTGCTTGATCGACAGCTGGGAGACCTCGCCGATGTGCGTGCCGTGGATCTTCACGGCCAGGGCCTCGGGCTTCAGGCGATAGCCGGAGCAGGCCTCGCACGGCGTCTCGGACTGGTAGCGGCCCAGTTCCTCGCGGACCCAGGACGAGTCCGTCTCGCGCCAGCGGCGCTCCAGGTTCGGCAGCACGCCCTCGAAGGTCTTCTTGACCTCGTATTTGCGGGCGTTGTCGTCATAGACGAAGTGGATCTTCTCCGAGCCCGAGCCGTAGAGCACCACAGTCTTGGCGCCCTCCGGCAGCTTCCACCACGGCATGTCCATGGAGAAGCCGTAGTGGGCGGCGAGCGCCTGCAGGGTCTGGGTGTAGAGGGGCGAGGGGCCCTTGGCCCACGGCGCGATGGCGCCCTTGTGCAGGGTCTTGTCCTTGTCCGGCGCCACGAGGTCGGGGTCGAAGGCCAGCTTCATCCCCAGGCCGTCACAGACCGGACAGGCGCCGTAGGGGTTGTTGAACGAGAACAGCCGCGGCTCGATCTCGCTGATCGTGAAGCCGGAGACCGGGCAGGCGAACTTCTCCGAGAACAGCATCCGGCGCGGTTCGTCCTCGCCCTCGGCCTTGTCGGCCCATTCGGCCACGGCGATGCCATCGGCCAGGCGCAGGGCGGTCTCCAGGCTGTCAGCGTAGCGGCTCTCAAGGCCGGGCTTGGTCACCAGCCGGTCCACGACGATGTCGATGTCGTGCTTGAACTTCTTGTCGAGGGTGGGCGCGTCCTCGATGGGATAGAAATCGCCGTCGATCTTCAGGCGCTGGAAGCCCGCCTTCTGCCACTCGGCGATCTCCTTGCGGTACTCGCCCTTGCGGCCGCGGACCACGGGGGCGAGCAGGTAGATGCGCTGGCCTTCCGGCAGCATGGTCAGCTTGTCGACCATCTGGCTGACCGTCTGGCTCTCGATGGGCAGGCCGGTGGCGGGGGAGTAGGGGACGCCGACCCGCGCCCAGAGCAGGCGCATATAGTCGTGGATCTCGGTGACCGTGCCGACGGTGGAGCGCGGGTTGCGGCTGGTGGTCTTCTGCTCGATGGAGATGGCCGGCGACAGGCCCTCGATCAGGTCCACGTCCGGCTTGCTCATCAGCTCCAGGAACTGGCGCGCATAGGCCGACAGGCTCTCCACATAGCGGCGCTGGCCCTCGGCATAGATGGTGTCGAAGGCGAGCGAGCTCTTGCCCGAGCCGGACAGGCCGGTGAGCACGACCAGCTCCCCCCGGGGGATGTCGACGCTCACGTCCTTCAGATTGTGTTCGCGGGCGCCGCGGACGCGGATGAAGTTCAGCTGCTCAGCCATGATTTCCTGGAACGCTCTCCCCGCAACGCCGACGCGCGGGACCGCCTAATGTAGTGTTCGGACTCACAGATAACACAGGAACAATCGGGGAACAAAGCGCCCGACCTCGCGCGCGCGAGGCGTTCCGTGCGATCCGTGGGTGAGGCTTAGGCGCGAAGGCTCCGAAAACTGTCAGCAGCGTGTCGGCTGGCGGCGGCCGTCACAGGTTACAGTCTGGTAACTGGCGTCGGCGCGGCCGGGTTCCTAGGGTCGCGCATCCTTGTTGCGGAGCGCCCCATGAGCCTTGATCGTCGCCAACTCCTCTTGAGCGGCGCGGCCGCCGGTGCCGCCGCCGCCGCCCCGAAGATGGCCCTGGCCGCCGCGACCGGTGACGCCGCCCTCAACGCCGTCTTCGACAAGACCTGCATCGAGATCCTGGACGATGCGCCGGAGTTCGCCACCAGCCTCGGCCTCGACAAGGGCGCCTATGCCTGGCGCAAGTCCAAGATGTCGGACCTGTCCTGGGCCGGCGTCGAGGACTCCTTCGCCTTCTGCGCCAAGGGCCTGAAGACCCTGGCCAGCTTGCCGGACGCCGGCCTGTCGCCCGCCGCCAAGCTGAACAAGGAGGTGGTGGCCTACGCCCTGCAGCTGGGCCTGGACGCCAAGCCCTTCACCTATGGCGAGAACACCTGGTCCTCGGCCATGGCCGAGGCCTCGACGCCTTACGTGGTCAGCCAGCAGAGCGGGACTTATTCCGGCGCGGCCGAGTTCCTGGACAGCCAGCACACCATCGAGACCAAGGCCGACTGCGACGCCTTCCTGGCCCGCATGCACCAGGTGGCGACCCAGCTCGACCAGGAGACCGAGCGGGTGAAGCGCGACGCCGGCCAGGGCGTGATCGCGCCGGACTTCATCCTGTCCAATACGCTGGGCCAACAGCAGGGCATGCTGGCGACCCCGGCGGCCCAGGCCCGCTTTGTCTCGTCCCTGGCCGATCGGGCCAAGGCCAAGGGCATCGCCGGCGACTGGGCCGCGCAGGCGACGAAGATCGTCGAGGCCGAGATCTATCCGGCCCTGACCCGCCAGTACGAGACCCTGAAAGGCCTGCAATCCAAGTCCGGCCACGACGCCGGCGTCTGGCGGTTCAAGGACGGCGAGGCCTATTACGGCTGGCTGCTGAAGGCCGGCACCAACACCGCGATGACCGCCGAGGAGATCCACAATGTGGGCCTCGAGCAGAACAAGGCCATCGAGGCGCGGATGGACGCGATCCTCAAGGCCAACGGCCTGACCCAAGGCACGGTGGGCGAGCGGATGATCGCGCTCGGCGACGACCCGCGCTTCCTGTTCCCCGACACCGACGCCGGCCGCGACCAGATCCTGGCCTATCTGAACCAGCTGATCGGCAGCGTGCGGCCCAAGCTGGCCAGCCAGTTCAAGCTGCAGCTGAAGGCGCCGGTCCAGGTGCGCCGCGTGCCGGTCGATATCCAGGACGGCGCCGGCCAGGGCTATATGAACACCGGCTCCTTGGATGGCTCGCGGCCCTCGACCTACTACATCAACCTGAAGTCCACGAAGAACTGGCCGAAGTACTCGCTGCCGACCCTGACCTGGCACGAGACCATTCCCGGCCACGCCTGGCAGGGGGCGTACCTGACCGAGACCGGGGCGCTGCCGCTGATCCGGGTGCTGATGTCGGGCTTCAACTCCTATGTCGAAGGCTGGGCGCTATATGCCGAGCAGCTGGGCGACGAGATGGGCATGTACCAGGACGACTGGGCCGGCCAGCTCGGCTACCTCCAAGCCCAGCGGTTCCGGGCCATCCGTCTGGTGGTGGACACCGGCCTGCACGCCAAGCGCTGGACCCGCGAACAGGCCATCGACTGGGCCGTCGCAAACTCCGGCCGCACCCGCCAGTCCATGACCAGCGAGATTGACCGCTATGTCGGCACGCCGGGCCAGGCCTGCGGCTACAAGGTGGGCCACAACGAGATCAACCGCCTGCGCGATCACGCCCACGCCGAGCTGGGGCCGAAGTTCGACGTGCGCGACTTCAACGACACCGTGGTCAAGACCGGCGCCGTGCCGATCGACATCCTGTCCCACCAGATCGACGCGATGATCGCGGCGGCGCGTAAAGCCTGACGTCATTGCCCGGGCATTTACACCCCCCC
>CAZXVO010000209.1:4474-7020 GCA_964643835.1 uncultured Phenylobacterium sp.
GGGCGCCGGGAAGGCTTAGAGGGCGCCGCTGCGCATTGTTCTGAGCCTCAGGCGCGTATGGGTGGCCGGGACAAGCCCGGCCATGACGGTCCTTGAGGGATGTGGCCGTGTCGCAGTTTTAGCCACTTGTTGCAGTGGTATTGAACCCCACCGCTCCGGAAAAATCCGGTCGGGTAGATCCTTGTTCTGACTTGAGAAAGAGCGTTTCGCCGGCAGTGTGTTCCGGTTTTGTTTTTGCGCAAGCAAAAACGCTCTTGAGCCCTCAGACGAACTTGAACGTCACATTGGCCACCGACGCCGTCTGGCCCACGCGCTTGCGGTCGCGGGCCTTCAGGTGCAGGGCGAGCAGGCCCTTGGGGCCGTCGCCGGCGGGCACGAAGTCGATGCGGCGGTCATCGACGAAGGTGACGCTGGTTCCGTTGAGCGTGCCTAGGAACGTCGCCGCGGCGGTCTTGGCTGTCGCCGCCGGGTCGGCCACGGCCACCTCGGCGCCCACGATGTCCTCGGCGGCCTTGGGGTCGTGATAGGCGCCGTGCAGCGGGTCGCCCCACCAGTTGTCCTCGGGCGTGTACTTGTAGAACTCGAACCGCGAGCCGAAGGTCTTGTAGTCGAACTGCATCAGGTGCTGGCCCCGGAAATCCGGGATCTCGAAGGCCAGCTTGTGGCCGTTGGCGGCGGCCCGCGCCAACAGGGCCGTGTCGTCATAGGTCTGCATCACCACCATGAAGCCGCCGTCGCCGCCGCGCTCGGCGAAGAAGCTGTGCAGCTGGTGCGGCTCGCGGATCGGCGAGACCACCTCGATCAGGGTGGTCCCCACCCGGATCATGCGGGTGCGGAACCCGAAGGCGAGCGTCGGCTCGGGCCCCTCGCGCTTGGGTGTCGGCTCGACATCGAGCAGGGCGTAGAGCTGGGCGCAGGTCGCGTCCAGGTCCTTGGCGGCGATCACGTAATGCCGCACGCGGCTGGGCCGAACCATGTTCCCCTCCTGAGCCAGGGCCGGCGAGGCAAGCGCCCCGGCGGCCAGCGCAACCAGGGTCCGGCGAGTCATATCGTCCACGGCGTCCTCCCTAGGTCTGGTTATGATAGTTGGGAGGATACTAGACGAGAGGTTGTGGGGGGCAAGGGGGGCGTGTGGAGTGGCCCTCAGCGCCGACCCCATCCACCGCTCATCCCCGCGCAGGCGGGGATCCAAGCAGCTTCTCTCAAATCGCGGTCACGCCAGGATGTCCGGCTTCTGCGTGGTCGGCTGCAACTCAGTCCGTCCAGGGATACTTTAGGTCCAGGCGTCGGATGATGGGGCTGAGGGGCCGCCACAGCAGGGCGATCCACAATAGACTCGCCGCTAGGGTCAGGGCGGCGGCGGTGAGGGTAAGGACGAGGTCGGCGTCCAGGCGGCCGTGGCGGCCGGCCAGGTCCACCAGGGCAGGCTGAGCTGCAAGCACGCTGCGGATGCGGGTCGGCAAGGCGTGCAGCATGGCGATGGGGGGACCAATGATCGCCGCCGGAACGGCCAGCACGAGCAGGCCCTCGCCGAGGGAGTTCCAGGCGTCCTTCACGGGGCTATCCGCGCGGACAGGTCGGCGCCTTCTGCGCGCCACTCGACGATGCGGTCCATGAAGTAGGTGATGGCTTCGGTGATTTCGGCGGTGGGGCTGACCGGCGGGGTGATGACGAAGTGATAAGGCGGGTCGAGGGCGTTGATTGCGCCGGTCACCATGGAGTCATGCAGGGCGTCATAGTTGCGGCCATGCCAGGACGGGCCGCGCATGCCGGCGATGACCGCTTCGATCAGGTCGGCTTTGGTGCGCCAATGGCGGCCGTCGAGGTGGATATCCATAAGCGAGACGGTGGCGCTTCCGCGCGCTGGTTGCAATCGCTGAGGCTGTAGCTGGTCTTGGCGGGCGTCTGGAGTCCCGACTTCGCCGGGATGAGCCGTGGGTGGGTTGTCAGGCGCCGACCCCTCACCCTAACCCTCTCCCCGCAAGCGGGGCGAGGGAACAGGTCGGCGCTATCGGAACCCTCGCCCCCATCGGGGGAGCTGGGTGTGGGGGACGCGCGGCCCTAACCGCCCCTTGGGGGGCGGCCCCCTCAGGCCCTTCGCGACAGCTCCCCAGAGGGGGAGCTGCCTTGGAGTCAGTCGTCCCTGGGCTCCGGGAAGCCCGTGCCTCGACGGGCGTTCAGGAACATGAGCCAGCGCACCAGCACCACGACGCCGAGTGCGATGGCGCCGGAGTTCAGCGCGAGATCAGGTTTTTGGAGGAGGGACGCGACGACCTGAATGGCGAACATCAAGGCGGCGGCCACCGCGAGCGAAATCAGGTTTTCCTTGGTGAAGGGCTTCATCGGTCGCTTCGATCCTGCGTCAGCGGTCGAGGCGCCAGTAGGCGTTCGACTGGTCAGATCCGTCGCCGCCACACTACTCTTCCTTGCGCCTCCGGCGAAAGTCTCCTGACCCGGAGTCGTCACCCCAAGACTTGTTCTTGGGGTCCCTCTCGCCGCTTGCGCTGAGGTGGAAGCGGGTAGTGCGGCGATAGCTGACCGAGGTC
>CAZXVO010000210.1:0-7004 GCA_964643835.1 uncultured Phenylobacterium sp.
ACCCCCCCGGTAAAAAATTGGGGGGGGGGGTTCGGGGGGGGGGGGGCCCCCCCGGGGGGCCCCCCCGGGGGGCCCCGCCCCGGCGGCGCCGCCCAGGCCTCGAGCCAATTCTCCAGCGACACCCTGTCGTCCCTGCTGTCGGCGCAGTCGTCGCCGCCCTCGGCCAGCGACATCGCCAGCCAGTTGATCAGCGACTCCGACACCGATGGCGACGGCGCGCTCAGCCTGGACGAGATCAAGTCCAAGCTCAGCGACACCAGCGACACCGACAGCCTGCAGACCCGGTTCGACGACCTGGACAGCGACAGCGATGGGGCGCTCAGCGCCGCCGAGTTGAGCTCGGGCCTCGAGGCCCAGCGTCCGCAAGGCCCGCCGCCGGGCGGCCATGCGCGAGGTGAAGGCCAGGGCTTCAGCATGGCCGACATGGCTTCGCAGCTGATCTCGGATCTCGACACCGACGACGACGGCTCCCTGGGCCTGGACGAGATCAAGTCGGCCTTGAGCGGATCGGACGAAACCTCCGAGGCCTCATCGGACGACAAGCTGAAGACCGCCCTCTCCAGCCTGGACGCCGACGGCGACGGCAAGCTGAGCGCCGCCGAACTGTCGGCCGCGCTGGACGCCTTCCAGGCGTCGCACGAGCGTCGCGGCACCTACGGCGCCGAAAGCGCCAGCCAGACCACCTCGGTCACCGCCTGACGTCCGGGGGTCGGCCGCACGGGCCCCGCCCGGCGCCGGCCCCCAATCAATCCCTACTAAGCGGCAGCCGCACCTGGGCCACGAGCCCCTTGCCGCCCGACCGCAGGCTGACATCGCCGCCATGCGCCCGCGCCAGGGAACGGGCCACGGCAAGGCCCAAGCCAACGCCGCTGCCGTCCAGGGTGCGGGCGGACTCGGCGCGATAGAAGGCCTGGAACACCCGCTCAAGCTCGCCCGTGGACAGGCCGGGGCCGTCATCCTGGACCTCGACCACGGCCTCTTCGCCATCGCGGAACAGGGTGACCCGTGCGCGGTGGCCGTACTTCACCGCATTGTCGATCAGGTTGCGGAACAGCCGCTGCAGACCCAGTGCATCGGCATGGACAGTGGCGGCGACGCCCTCGGTCAGGGTCACGTCCTGGCCGACCTCGGCGGCCTCGTCCACCAGCACCTCGACGAGGCTCAGCAGGTCCAGGCGCTCCCGGGGCCGCGAGGCGCTGGCGTAGCGGATAAAGGCGAGCACCGAGGTGATCATCTGCTCCATCTGCTCGATGTCGCTGACGACGGCGGACTTCAGAGTGTCGGGCGCCGCCTCCATCTTGAAGCGGATGCGGGCCAGCGGGGTGCGCAGGTCGTGGGAGATGGCTCCCATCATCGCCGTGCGGTCCTCCACATAGCGCTTCAGCCGGCCCTGCATGTCGTTGAACGCCTTGGCCGCCTGGCCGATCTCGGCCGGGCCGGTGAGCATCATCATCGGCGCGCTGGGGTCGCGGCCGAGGCGCTCGGCGGCGCGGGCGAACTGGCCGATGGGGGCGGTGATCCGCCGGGCGAACAGGTAACCCAACGGCACAATCGCCAGCAGGGTGGCGACCAGCCACAGCATCAGGGCGCGCTGCCAGTCATTGGGAAACGGGTCCGGCCTGGGCCGCACCACCACCCAACGCCCGTCCGCCTGGCGTGCGGCGGCGACGAAGCCGCCGAACAGAGGGCGGCCCCCATCCCCGAACGCGAAACCTCCGGGTCCGTGGCCGCGCCAGGGGCTCTCAGGACCGCGCTCCATGAAGGGGCCGGCGCCCTCGCCGGGCCTGCGCATGTCACGGGGCGGCCCCTCTCCGCCGAGGCCAGCTTGCGGTGGGCCATCACCGGGAGGGGGTTCCCGACGTTCGGCGAACCGTTCGCGGAACCTGGCGCCCAGAATGAAGGGCGACATGGGGGGCTTTTCGACCAGCCGGACGTCCGCCACGGGCGCCCCCAGCAGATCCGCCAGCTGGCGCGCACGATCCGGGCGGGGGCCAGGCCCACGCGCTCCGAGAGCCGGAGCGGCCTTATCGGCGGGCGGGTCGGCCTGGACGGTCCGCAACAAGGGCCGGCCCGCGCGGGTGGAGAGATCTCCCCCCTTGAGCGCGCGGGCGATCTCATCGGGCCAATAGATCGCGCGCGCCGGCGGCGGCGTGATGATCAGCATGGCGAAGACGAGCAACTGGGCGACCACCAGGGACACCACCAGCAGGATGACGAGCTGTACGGCGATGGGCGCCTGCGGCCTGTCCCCGGACGGCTCCGTCACGGGCGCGTCACCTTGGCGTCGAACAAGTAGCCCGCCCCGCGATAGGTCTTGATGATCTCCTGCGGCGAGCAGTCATGCAGCTTGCGCCGCAGGCGGCTGATCTGGACGTCCACCGCCCGGTCGAACACGTCGGCGTCGGCGCCGCGGGCCTTCTCGATCAGCTGGTCGCGCGACAGGATCCGCTGCGGGTTGTCCAGGAAGACGCTCAGCAGGCTGAACTCCCCGGCGGTCAGCAGGATCGAGACGCCATTGGGCGCCCGCAAGGTGCGGCGCACGCCATCCAGGGTGAAGCCCAGGAAGTAGTAGGCCTTGCTCTTGGGCGGCGCGCCCGGCGCGGTCTCCTCGCGGCGACGCAGGACGGCGCGCACCCGGGCCAGGAGTTCGCGCGGGCTGCAGGGCTTGCCCAGATAGTCGTCGGCCCCGAGCTCCAGGCCCAGGATCCGGTCGATCTCGTCGCCCATGGCGCTGACCATGATGATGGCTGGCCCCCCGGCGTCGGTCAGCCGGCGGCAGATGGACAGGCCATCCTCCCCCGGCATCATGACGTCCAGGACGATCAGATCGATGGGCTCGGCGGCCAGGACCTTGTCCATGGTCAGGGCGTCGGACGCGACGTGGACCCCGTAGCCGTGCTGGCCCAGATAGTCGGCGACACTGGCGCGCAAGGCCTCGTCGTCATCGACGACCAACACCTGGGGGATCGGGGCGGGGTTTACGGCAAGGCTCATGACGGGTCCCCTGGCGCCCAACTGTGGCGATCATATCGCAGGTTCGCCACATTTCAGGTGCGACCGTCTGTCCGGCGCGGCCTGCCTAGACGCCGGGCGGCCTGCCTTCGGGCCCGCCCATCGGACCGCGCGGTCCGCCAGCGCCAAGGGGCGGCTCCATCGGACCGCGCAGCCGCACCAGGGCGTCAAAGGCCTGTTGCTGGTCCGGGGTCAGGGCGGCGTAGAAGCTGCGGATGGTGGCCTCCCGCTTGGCCAGCCGCGCGTCCATCTCGGCGCGACGCCCCGCCATCTCGTCCAGACGCTGAGGCGTGCTCTGGGCCTTGGGCGCGGCGGCTTCGGCAGGCGGCGCCGGGCGCTCCGGCGGGACCATAGCGGCTTCAAAGGCCTTCCAGGCGGCCTCCTGGTCGGGACGCAGGCGCAGCAGAATGTGCATGTCACGGGCGATCTGGGCCTGGCGCTCGGCGGAGGGCGGCCCCATCGGCGGCGGCCCCATCTGGGCCAGGGCGGGCTGAACACTGGCCGCGCCGGCGAGGACCAGGGCGCAGGCGGAAAGGATCAAACGGCGGGTCATTGGAGCTCCCTCAACTGGAGCTAGTCTTCGCACGCCCCCCTATCGCGCCGATTTCAACCGGTGAGCCTGGCCTGAAACCTTGGTGAAATGGCTTTTCCGCAACACGCTGCGGACAGGCGGCCGGATTCTTCTATCGCCGCGCCGACTGAAGGTGGTCTCCTGGCCCCAGCCTTCCGGAGGACAGCCATGGCGGACGAGACGCTTCAGGTCATCAACAACGAAGCCGCGCACCGGTTTGAGGTGCGGCTGGGCGACGAGGTCGCCTTCGCCGAGTATCGCCGGGAATCCGACGCCATCGTCTTTCCGCACACGGTCGTGCCGCCGGCCTTCTCAGGCCGGGGCGTCGGCGGAATGCTGGTCCAGGCGGGCCTGGCCTGGGCGCAGGAGCTGGGCCTGCTGGTCAAGCCGACCTGCCCCTTCTTCCACGCCTACATCGCCAAGCGCCCCGAGCTTCACGACCGGGTGCATCCCTCCATGCGCGAAGGCCTGAAGACGCCTTAAGCGGCCAAACCCTGCAGCCGCGCGGCCCACTCGCGCGCCCGCTCCGGCCCGCCGAGCAGTTGGCGGTCAAGGCCGATGCGCTTGAACCAGAAGTGCAGGCCGAGCAGGTCAGTGATGCCCATGCCGCCGTGCACCTCGGTCGACGTACGGGCCACGAACCGGCCGGCCTCGCCCAGATAGGCCTTGGCGTGGGCGCAGCAGAGCGAGGCGTCGTCCAGGCCCTCGTCGAAGGCGTAGGCCGCGTACCAGACCAGCGAGCGGGCCGGCTCCACCTCGGCCGCCATCTCGGCGCACATGTGCTTCACCGCCTGGAACGAGCCGATCACCCGCCCGAACTGCTTGCGCTCCTGGGCGTAGGCGACGGCCTTCTCGATCATCACGTCACAGGCGCCCAGCGCATCGGCCGCCAGCAACGCCCAGGCGGCGTCGCGCAGGCGCGGCAGCAGATCGCCAGACAGCGGCTCGGCGGCGACGCCGTCGAAACCCAGCTCCGCCAGCCGGCGGGTCTGGTCGATACTGGCCATCAGCTCGCGGCTCAGGCCGGCGGCGTCGCCGCGGACCAGGTGCAGGCGCCCACCGGTGTCGGCCACCACGATCAGGTCCGCCTCCAGGCCGCCTTCCACGAACAGGGCCTTGCCGGTGACCTTGCCGCCGTCAACCTTCACGCCCGCCCCGTCGCGGGTCCCGGCGATCGGCTCGGAGATGGCGACGGCGGCGCGGACATCGCCAGCCGCCAGGCCCGGCAGCCAGGCCCGCTGCTGGTCCTCCGACCCGCCGCCGATCAGGGCCAGGGGCGCCAGGCAGGCGCCCAGGAACGGAACCGGCGCCACGGCCCGGCCCAGGGCTTCCGCCGCCAGGACCGCGTCCAGCAGCTTGAGGCCCAGGCCACCATGGGCTTCGGGGATGAGCAGACCCGGCAGGCCGAAGTCCTTCAGGGCGTTCCAGACATCGGCGCCGGCGTCGCCACGGTCGCCGGCATAGGCCCGCACCCGGTCCAGGCCGCTGATCTCGGCGAGGGCGCGGACCAGGGTCTCTTGCATCAGCTTCTGGTCGGCGGTGATCGAGAAATCCATGTCGGCCCCCTTAAGCCTTGGCCAGCTTGGGTTCGCGCGGCATGCCCAGCCCGCGTTCGGAGATGATGTTCTTCTGGATCTGGGCGGTCCCGCCGCCGATGATCAGGCCCAGGTCGAACATGTAGTTCCACTGCCAGGAGCCCTTGGCCCGCAGGTGCGGCCCGTCCTCGTAGAGCACGCCCAGCTCGCCCAGCGCATCGATGGCCAGGGCCGCGATCTGGTGGTTGAGCTCGCAGCCCTGCAGCTTGACCACCAGGCCCGCCATGCCGGCCGGCTCGCCGCGCACGCTGGCGGTCAGGCCGCGCAGGCCGTTGAACTTCATGGCCAGGACCTTGGACTGCAGGGTCATGGCGCGGTCGCGGAAGACGGGATCGGCGATCAACGGCCGACCGTCCACCGTCTCGGTCTTCATCAGCTCGATCAGGCTGTGCAGGCGCGCCTCGGTGGCGTTGGGATCGCCCAGCATCCCGCGCTCGTGCTTCAGGGTCGCGTTGGCCACGAACCAGCCCTTGCCGCGGCCCAGAACCACGGCGGACTTGGGCACGCGAACGTCGGTGAAGAACACCTCGTTGAACTCCGCCGAGCCGGTCATGGTCTTCAGCGGGCGCACCTCGATCCCCGGCGTCTTCATGGAGAACAGCAGGTAGGAGATGCCGTCGTGCTTGGGCGCGTCCGGCTCAGTGCGCACCAGGCAGAAGATCATGTCCGCCTGGGCCGCCGTCGAGGTCCAGATCTTCTGGCCGCTGATGATGAAGTCGTCGCCGTCCTCCACCGCCCGGGTCTGCAGGGAGGCCAGGTCGGAGCCGGCGCCCGGCTCGGAATAGCCCTGGCACCACACGACCTCGCCCCGCAGGGTCTTGCCGATCCAGGCCTGCTTCTGCTCTTCCGAGCCCACTTCCAGCAGGGTCGGCACCAGCATGGAGATGCCCTGGTTGGCCAGGCCGCGCGGCGCGCCGGCGCGGGTGAACTCCTCGGCGATGATCCGGGTCTTCAGGATGTCCGGCTGGGCGCCATAGCCGCCGTATTCCTTCGGGATCGTCCGGGCGGCGTAGCCGTGCTCGATCAGCAGCCGCTGCCAGGCCAGCGCCGCCTCGCGGGGCCGATCCGCCGCCGCGCCGGGGGCGTAGTGGTCGCGGTGAGCCTCCAGGAAGCCGCGCACTTCGTCGCGGAACGCCTCCATCTCGGGCGTGAGCCTCAGGTCCATGGCGATCTCTCCCGTCTTGTCGTCTGGCGCACAAGGAGGCGCAGGGCGGGGCTCAGCGCAAGTCTGACCTCACGGAAGGCCGCGGCGATTTCCGCGCCGCTCCTCGGCGTCACTGGGACAGCGACCATCGGTCGCTCCTCGCCCCCCGCGCGAACCGGCCTGAGGCGTGCTAGGAACAAGCTACAGAATGAAGCTTCCCGGTCCCCCCAAGGCTTGACCTCCGACCGGGTCGAACGCGCGGCGCGCCCCCCAATGCGCCGCGCGTTTTCGTGCGTCCCTGGCAACCATGCCGACGCAGGGAAACATCAAGATTCCAAAGGATTTGGGACGCCCGGCCGCACCGCTCGGTAACCATTTCTTCAAGGCCCACGCGCAACCTCACCGCAAGCATGCCATCGCTCCGCCGCCGTCGCTTCGCGGGCGCTGCGGGCGGGCGACGAAACGAGTGAGGACGACGAACACCGATGGGAGAGCCGGGGATCGCAGCCAAGCGTGAGGGAGCCCTGTCGTGGGCGCCCGCCGCCGTGCTCGGCCTGGTCGCCCTTGGCATGGCCGCCTCGGCCCAGGCCGGCGCCGGCGACGCGGCCATCGCCGCGGGCGTCTTCCCCCCCTGGTGGAGCCCCGCGGCCGCCCTCGACGCCGCCTCCCAGGCCGGCCAGGT
>CAZXVO010000211.1:0-6993 GCA_964643835.1 uncultured Phenylobacterium sp.
GGCGAAGCGCAGGGGAAGGATGGCAGAGAGGGGTTAACGGATGGTCGCGGGGAGGTGCTGTCCCAACCTCCTGTCCCAACCTCAGTTTCAACACTTGCGCCCTAGGAGATGTGTTTTTCTAGTGTGCCTCTTTGTGTTTCTTCCTGTTCTTACATCTATTTATCAGCAAAAAGGTTGGGACGGTTGGGACAAATAGAGCTATCTAATTGACATACTTCGATTAAATGGCTGTCCCAACCTCTCAAAAAGGTTGGGACAAGGTTGGGACAGGTTGGGACAGCCGCCCGACCTAATGCACAAAAAAGAGGCCGCTCGCGCGACCCCTGTCTTTTTGTCCCAACCATGTGTCCCAACCTCGTCAAGGGGTTGGGACAGTCCGATAGCGCCATTCGCGGCCGCCATTTGCTGAGGTGCGATAGCGTTCCCACCCCGCATGCTTGAGCCAAGTCGAGACGCGCATCTGCTCCGCCCTGCTCCACCGCTCCGGCGGAAGCCCGATGGCGCCGCGGAGGACTTCGCCGATGGAGAGATCGTTGAGCGGCTCGTTGCGCGTATACCAGCCACCATCGACGGACCGCTCGTGCGTCAGCCATTGCTCAATGAGACCATCCCACGCGTCGGTCTGGTAGCGTTCGCCTTGGGCGTCTTTCGCCGCGGCGATGAGGGCCGGATCGGTCAGCCACCAGACGGCGCCGGCGCGGAAGTGGTGGACGGCTTCAGCCCAAAGCTGGTCACGATCGAGCGCCAGATCTTCGAGGTCAATCGCGCCGACACGCACAGGCCAGAAGCGCCGGTTGCCGGTCTCGTCCTTCATGTAGGTGGCATGGTTGACCGTGCCGGCGAAGACGCATTCCCGCGGACGCTCGATGACGTGGCGGCCGTATGGCAGGCGGAACCGTTCGGCCTCGCGACTGACGAACGCCTTGATGCGGGAGGTTTCAGCCCGGCCCATGACGTCCAGCTCTGCAATCTCGATGATCCAGACGCCGGCAAGTTGCTGCGATGCGTCCTTGGAGCCGATTTCCGCGAGGTCGTCGGTGAACCATTCGCCGCCAAGGACGCGGAGGGCGGAGGATTTGCGCGCGCCCTGCGGCCCTTCGAGGACCAGCATGTGGTCGACCTTGACGGTCTCGCCCTGCCGGGTGCGGCTGACACGGGCGACGGCCGAGATCATCCAAAGGGCGCCGAACGCCCGGTGCAGCGGCGTATCGTCGGCGCCAAGGTAGCGGCAGGCCCACGTTTCGAGCCGCGGCACGCCGTCCCATGTGAGGCTGGCGAGGTAGTCGCGAACCGGATGCACCGGGAACTCCTGCGCATAGGCCAGCATGGTCCGCCCGGCCATGGTCGGGGAGACGTTGAGACCATGCTTCTGCAGCCAGATCGCGAAGCGGGTGTCGTCGGCGTCATTCCACGGCCGCGGCAGAGGCGTCGCCACCTCGTCCCACGGCATGCGCCGGACGACATTGATGTGCATGGCGAAGAGGTCGAAGACGATGGAGCCGGCAAAGGCCGGGTCATTCTCAAGGGCAACCATGACGTTCGCCTCGTTGCGCTCCGGCAGGCCGGAGAGGTCTTGCGTAAGTTGCGTCGTCCAGACGGGCCGGACGATACGGGCGACCATTTCGCCGCCGGCGCTGACGCGCTTGCGCAGCTCGTTCACCTGCTTTTCCAGAACCGCCACCGAGACGCCGCAGGCTTGCTTGACCGATGCGAGGATGGTGCGCTCCGCCAGCGGATCCAACCGCGCTTGCGCGAGGGCGCCGAGGACTGCGCCGACGGCGGCTTGATCGACTGGCTTGGTCAGCAGGACCGCAGCGCCATGGATGTCTGCAAAGGTTTCAAGACGCCGGGGCCCAACAGGTGTTGGCGGCGGCCCATAGTCGGCCGCGACCGCGCCGCGGCGCAAATCGTCGTTGAAGTCGTCGCCATGGATCGGCGCCGCCACATCGAACGCCACGCCAGACGCCGCCAGGCGCTCACCGAGCGCGGTTGCGGAGGCCAGCCCGGCTTCGCCCGCGTCGCGATAGATCGTGACGTGGCGAACGTCTGAAGGCCATGCAAAGCGGCGAACGCCATCGGCGGACAGCCCGGCCCATACTGGCAGGCCGAAGATCTGCGACGCCGACAGCGCGGTCTCGATGCCTTCGGCAATGCCGAGGCGCCCGTCAGGACCGACCGGGCCAAGCCGCACGGCGCCACCGGCGACAGGGCCGAGCATCTTCTTGCCTGGCGGCGCCTTGTCCGACCCGTCTTCCAGCAGAAAGGTGCGGTGCAAGCCGCCGATGGCCTTGCCCGCGGCGTCGCGCACGATGCCCACAAGGCCGGGCCAGCCGCGCTTGGTGTCGAAGTCCGGCAGATCGGCATGAAACCGGAGGTCGGGCAGGTCCGCCGCGGCGATCGACCGGGACGCCAGGTAGGCAGCGCCGACGGTTCCGGGTAGCGGCTGCGCTCCCGAGACGAGCCGTGCGACTTCGAGGGAATGATCGACCGGGGCCGGAGCAGCCCGCGGCGTCGGCTTGAACTTGGGGCGGCTATCCATGCGCGCCAGGCGCTGCGCTTCCTTGAACAGCGGCACACTGGAAAGCCCGGTGGACCACGCGATCAGGTCGATCGGCCCGGCGCTTTCGCCGGTGGCGTAGTCGAAGCCCCACCCTGCCCGCGGTCCCCGCAGGTTGATGACGCAGGAGCCTTCGTTGCGCGGCGGGCGGCCGGACAGGTCAGCGCAGCGAAGTGCCTTGCGGTCCTGACTAAGCCGCGCCTGCGGAAACAAGTCCGGCAGCCAGGATGCCGCGGTGTCGCAGAGCCGGTCCTTGATCGCGTCGAGATCGAAGCGTTCGGACTGAACGGCGGTGTCGTTGAGATCGATCACCGACATACCTACCGGCCTTAGCCGAACTCAAAGCGGGCACCGCGGGAGGCGTTGATCGCATCCATGAAGCGGTCGGAGACGTTCGTCTGGTCGAAGGCGTGATCGAACCAAAGCCGGTCACGCCAGCAGAAGTAACAGGCCCACCCACTGTCTTTGTCTTCGGTCTCGCTGTTGAACAGCGTCCACGTCTTCAGCGCCGGCGGCCCTTCGACTACCAGGATTTCATGGCCGCCAAAATGCGCCAGCTTCCACGCCTTTTCCAGATCGCCGCCTTGGTCTGGCTTGACCTCAAAGATGAAGCTGCGCCTCGGCACGTCGCCGCGGTTGTAGCCTCTCATGGTGACGATGAAGTCCGGCAGATAGCGTGTGCCGTCAGTCATCTCGAAACCTTCAACCTCGTAGTCCCAATCCCACCCCATGGCATCGAAGAACACGGCCCACCGCGCTTCGGTGCGGCTGCGGAAGCGGTAACCTTTATAGGTCGTTTGGATCGCGCGAACCTTCAGATCGGAGGTTGTCATGTGCGTTTTCCCCAGCAGAGGTCATACCAAGAGCATCGACCGTGAAATCCGCCGCCGGTGCGACCGCCCTTGCAGAGCGCGGATGACGGGTCGGTCGCGATCCGCGGCAATAGGTCATGCGCGGCGCTTGCCTTCACCACCTGGACGGCGCGATCGGACATGCGCTGCGCTAGAGCCGCATCGAACGGCACTGCTTCCGGGTAGATTTCCCATGTGTCGCGGTTGTGCGCCGTAAACAGCGCCGGGTTCGGCAGGTTGAGATACGCTTGGTAGACGGCGATCTGCCCGGCATAGACCGGCTTGGAGACCGTCACGCCCCGCTTCACCACGTCGCGCCACGAATTGACGCCGAGCGCCTTGTTTTCCCACAGGCACGGATAGGTCAGCGGCACGTCGGGCGGACCCGACAGGATCACCCCGTCAATATGCCCCTTGAAGCGCCCGTTCAGAGCCTCGAAGCCATACTGGCGCCCGTTCTGGCGATGCGTGCGGAGTTCGAAGCCCGCCATGCGCAGCCAGTCGGCTACGATGTCTTCGGACCGATGGCCGGCCTCGAAGATGCGAAGGGTCGATGGCTCGAACTCGCCTTCGGGATCCTTCGGCGTCGCCATGAAATCGTATTGAATTTGCCGCATGCACTCCCGGCCGAGACCGGAAGTGCTGACATAGGAGCGCGCCGCCTGCGCGCCGTTGCGCTTGATGAGCGCCGCATCGATGTGACCGTTCAACGCCGCGGAGAGATCAGCGGAGCGTGACGGCTTGTCGTATTGTGCGCCGGAGCCGGTGTTGAGATCGAACATGCCGGGCACCTCAGAATGGGATTTCGTCGTCTAGCTTGTCGCGCGCGGCCTGCGCCGACAGCTTGACCATCGCGTCCTGAAACCCGTCGATGCAGGCTTCGATGATAGAGTCGATGTCCGCCGGCGAGCGGTCGTTGAAGGCTGGCATGAGGCCGAGATTGTTCAGCGTCTCAGCCAGGTCGCGCCGTGCGGCCTTGATGGCCCGCGCTTCCATGGCAGTCTTGTCGATCATCCCGTTTGCACTCCCCGCAATCGCGACGCCCGCGTCCTGGCATCGCATTGAACAGAACCGATAGAAGGGGAGACGCCCCCAATGCAGCTCGTGGCAGTAGCCAAAGCCGCGAACTTCCCGTCCGCACATCACGCAAGGCGCAGGGCCTCGCGGGACGGCGAAGGGTTTGCGCGTCAGGGCGGAAGGCTGCGTCCCCGTTCCGATGAGACCTTGATCCAGAGGGAGATGGCCGCCACGGCCATCCCCTCCAGGTCGTTGATAGCCAGGCTTCGAATGGGTCTTTCCAGACCACCGCGACTTTCCAACCATGCCCCGATCGCTTTCGCCGCTTCACGCGTGACAGTTGCCTGCCACGCGTCTTCGGCGTTCACCCGTTGAGCCATGCAGGAGCTGCCGTGGTCGGCTTGGGTGCCGCAGCCGCGAAGCCCGGCTGTGCGGCGCCGCCAGCGAACGAGAACCCGGCCGCGTCAGGCTTCGCCGCGACGCGCGGCTTGGCGTTGACGGGTTCGGGCTCGACAGCCTGACCGGACATGATCGCGCCATAGTGGACGTCGCCCGGCTGGACGATATTGGCGATCTTGTTCTGGTCCTTGTATTTGGCCTCGGTCGCCGGCTCGATCATGATCCGTGCAGCGAACTCGATACCGTCAAGCTGCTTCAGGCCCAGGATGGTGCGCTTCGCCTTGGCGCCTTCGGTCATGTCCTTCGGGTCGAGACCAAGGGCGCTGTCGATCATGGCGCGGAACGCCGACTTCGAGATGTTCCAGCCCTTCGACTGACCCTTCTCGTCCAGCTTGCCGCCGGCGACGGTGAAGTTCTGCCAGAACTTGCGGCGGGCGAACGGCCCGATCATCACCGTCATTTCACAGTCCAGCATCTTGGCGTCGCTGGATGCCGACTGTTTCAGAAGGCCGGCGTCCATCGGGCCGGAGCCATTGGTGCCGCCCGGACGGATGGTCATCTTCACCTTGGCGAAGGTGCCATCAGGGATGAGGTCGCCGGCGGGCGCCATCTGGGGCGAGGCGTCGTTAAAATCGAACATGTTACTTGCTTCCTTTCGAGTTGATCTTTGCGAGCAGTGCGTTGAGGTCGGGTGCTTCGGTCACGCTGAGATTGCCGGAGCGGTCTTTGGCCGGTAGGCCGAAGGGGTTGCCTGCGGTGCAGACAAAGCGGCGATCGGTGCCGCGCTCGTTAAGCGTCCATTCGTCGGATGCGTCCTTGCTGAACAGGTGCATGGAGATCACCTGGTCAACGATGCCGGGCAGCTCGCGCCCGGCCTTTGCGCCCTCCATCTGCGGCTGCCAGGTGGTGACGTTGAAATCGTCCGTCACCTTCTCCAGCACACCGACGAAGATCACCGTCTTGCCGTCGGCGTGTTGCAGATGCTTCAGCGCGGCGATGACGTCGCGGCCGAGCAGGCCGTAAGCGCCGCGAATGTCTGGCTTGCCGGTTTTCTCGCTGAAGGCTTCCGGCTGCGTCTTCGCATAGGCCATCGCCTGACGCGTGAGGTCGGTGATGGAGTCGATGAAGACGACAGGCTTGGACGCAAGGAACGCTTCGAGGCCCGTATCGGCATAGGTTTGCCGGACGTGTTCAAGATGCGCCTGACTATACCAGGTCTCCGCCGACGGATCGGCGCCGCCGATGAGAACGGCGAGGTCGCGGAAGTCGGCAAAGGTGCGAACCGGGATGCTCGAACCCGTCCACCCCTGAACGGACTTCAAGCCCGCTTCGAGATCGAGGCAGACGGTGAAGTCGGCCGGCAGGGTGTTCAGCAGCGAGGTCTTGCCGACGCCGGGCGGCCCGAAGATAGCAACCGACGTCTTGTTGTTGGCGGCGCTCAGGCGCTCGTCAGCCGTAATGATCTGAATGCCCATCTTAAGCACCCACCGTCAGGCTGATCTTCTGCGCGCCAGTCTTGACCGTGCGCGCTGCCTCGAAGGCCGAGCGGATCGACGCCGGCCAGGCGGTGAACTTGCGTTCCTGCACCTTGTAGCTGGTCTCGACGTATTCGCCCGGATCCTCGCCGGCGTCCGTGATGCGCTTGACGATCGCGCCGACGGCTTCCTGGTCCCACTCGACACGCTTGGGCGCGTCAGCAATCACCACGACTTCACCGTCTTCAAGACGGATCGTCCCTGTATCCTTCTGCGCGTCCCGCCGTGCCGCGGCGATCTGGTCGGCATAGCGGGCGGCGATGCCCGCGGTGAGGCGATCCTGCACAGCCTTGGCCGCTTTGACGCGGGCCTCGGCTTCCGTGGCAAGGTCCGCCAGTAGCGTCGGCGGGAGCGCCGCGACGTCGCCCGGTGGCATTTGGGCAATAGTATCCAGTGACGGCGCGTTCACGCCGTTGTCGGTCTCTGTCATTTCATTCTCCGTTGTTGGCCGCTTCGTCTCCGTGAGGTCCGGCGGGACCGCGGTGGAGATCGGATGACGGCCGATACCTAGGTGGCTCTAGGCGCCGCGGTCCCGCAGGTGTTCCTTCTGTTTGGTTGATGTCTTTGGAAGCGAGGGGACGCGCTGTGACCCGCGCCCCCTGCCCCGCGCTTCGCTTGCCGCTGCCGGCTGCGA
>CAZXVO010000212.1:0-6932 GCA_964643835.1 uncultured Phenylobacterium sp.
TGACCCGCTTCGCCATGGCCCAGCGCGAGATCGGCCTGGCCGCCGGCGAGCCGCCCACCACAAAGGGCTACACCCCCACCGTCTTTACCGAGTTGCCCAAGCTCCTAGAACGCGCCGGCCCCGGGCCGATCCGCCCCGATGGCACCACGGCCGGGCCGGTGACCGCCATCTTCACCGTGCTGGTGGACGGCGACGACCATAATGAGCCCATCGCCGACGCCGTGCGCGGGATCCTGGACGGCCACATCGTCATGGAGCGCTCCATCGCTGAGCGCGGCCGCTTCCCGGCCATCAATGTCCTGAAGTCGATCAGCCGGACCATGCCGGGCTGCCAGACCCCGCCGGAGCGCGAGGTGGTCAAGATGGCCCGCCAGACCCTGTCGGCCTACGCCAACATGGAAGAGCTGATCCGCATCGGCGCCTACCGCGCCGGGGCCGACCCCGAGGTCGACCGCGCCATCCAGCTCAATCCGGCGCTGGAAGAGTTCCTGCGCCAGGACAAGGACGAAGCCACCAGCCTCGAAGACAGCTTCGAGGGCTTGGCCCGCATTCTTATAGGTGAAGCCGCATGAGCTGGGCCGACAGCCTGATCAAACTCTCCGGCTATGAGGTCGAGGTGCTGCAGAAGCGCCTGGCCGAGATCGCCGATCGCCGCATGGCCGCCGAGATGAAGCTGGTCATGCTGGAGGCCGAGGTGGAGTCCGAGGCCGCCAATGCGCGCCAGCACGCCGAGGCCAACTTCTATCACGCCGGCTTCATGGAGGGCGTCCGCGTCCGCCGCGCCGCGATCCTGTTCGAGATCGAGCGGATCATGATCGAGGAGGCCGGCGCCCGCGACGCGCTCGCCCAGGCCTTCGAAGAGCAGAAGAAGTACGAGCATGTGGCCGAGAACATCCGGCTGCAGAAGCTCAAGGTCACCGCGCGCGTCGAGGCCGCGGCCATGGACGAGCTCGGCCTGCGCCGGGCGGCCGGCGGACGATGAGCCTCTCGCGGCGCGCCGTCCTGGCCGGGGGGCTCGCCCTTTCGGCCTGCGACCACGCCGCCCATTCCCAGACCCTCAGCGCGCCCGCGCGCCTGCCGCCGCTGAAGGACGTGGCCCAGTTCCCGGTCGGGACCTGTGTCCGCTCCGACCAGCTGGCCGATCCCGCCTTCGCCCGCCTGGTGGTCGAGCAGTTCTCCCAGCTCACGCCGGAATGGGAGATGAAGATGGAGTACATCGTCCAGGACGATGGCAGCTTCCGCTTCGAGGGGCCGGACAGGATCGCCGCCTTCGCGCATCAGAACGGCCTGAGGCTCTTCGGCCATACCCTGGTCTGGTACATCCACCGGCCCAAGGCCTTCGAACAGCTCGACGAGGGCCGGGTGCGGTTCGTCGACGCCTATCGCAACTACATCACCGCCGTGGTCGGCCGGTATCGCGGCCAGGCCGTGGCCTGGGACGTGGTCAACGAGACCATTGAGGACGATGGCTCCGGCGTCCGCGACAGCCTGTGGGCCGAACGCCTGGGCAAGGAGGAGCACATCGCGCTGGCCTACCGGTTTGCGCACGAGGCTGATCCGGGCGCACCCCTGTTCCTGAACGACTATTTCCTCGAGACCATGCCCAAGAAGCGCGCCGCCTTCCTGAGGCTGGTCGAGCGGCTCCTGAAGGCCGGCGTCCCCCTGCATGGCCTGGGCACCCAGACCCACCTGATCGCCGACCAGCAGCCCGGCCTGATCAAGGCCGCCATCGCCGACCTGGCCAGTGTGGGCCTGCCGATCCATGTCTCGGAGATGGATGTCTCCATCGCTGGGGCCAGGGGGCTCCTGAAGGACCCGCGGGACCTGGAACAGACTCAGGCGCGGCTCTACGCCGAGGCGGCGGAAGCTTTCTCCCTGCTGCCGGCCCGCCAGCGCTTCGCCTTCACCATCTGGGGCGCCCGCGACAGCGACTCCTGGCGCCGCAAGGAAGCCGCCGACGACACCCCGCTGCTGTTCGATACGAACGGCCGCCCCAAGGCCGCCGCCCAGGCCTGGGAACAGGGGCTTAGGTAGTCGGTAGCAACGCCGGCACACCACCTACTCCGTCACCCCAAGACTTGTTCTTGGGGTCCCTGGTTCAGCTGCTCTCGAGGCTGGCGTTTGTGCGCGGCTCGGCCGTGCCTCCCGATGAACTCAAAGCCTGCGGACAGAGGGACCCCAAGAACAAGTCTTGGGGTGACGATGTGGGGCGGCTAGAGCTCCACCTCGCCCTTCAGCACTGGCACGCAGCCGCCGGCGACGGTTGCGCGGACGCCGTCCGGGCCGCGCTGGGCGGTTATGAACAGGCGGCTGGGCCGGCCCATCTCGACGCCCTGGCTGACCTCCCACGCGCCCTGGTCCTGGCCGCTCAGCGACAACAGGAAGGCGGCCAGGGTGGCGTTGGCGCTGCCAGTGGCGGCGTCTTCCCAGGTGCCGGTGAGCGGCGAGAACATGCGCACCTTCAAGGTCCCGTCCGGCTGCTTGGCGTAGAGGTGCAGGGACAGGCGCATGGAGAAGCCCTCCGTGGTGTCGGCCACCTCCCGGAACGCGCTGGCGTCTGGATTGGCGCGGGACAGCGCCTCGGGCTTCACTTCGCAGAGCACGAAGTCGACGCCCACGGTCGCCTGGATCGGCAGGTGGTTGGCGGTGACGATGTCATCCGGTGACAGGCCGGCGCAGGCCGCCATCTGGGCGGCGGTGAAGGTCACGCCCGTCGACAGGGCCTGGGGCGCGGCGATACGCGCGCCGGCCTGCGTCATGGTCACCTCGACCAGGCCCGCGATCTCCTCGAAGCGCAGCACGCCATCCTTGGCGCGGCCCATCCCCGCTAGCACCCAGCCGGTGCCCACGTTCGGATGGCCGGCGAAGGGCATCTCGGCGCTGCGGTTGAAGATGCGCACCCGGGCGGTGTTGGCTGGGTCCGACGGGGGCAATACGAAGGTGGTCTCCGACAGGTTGAACTCGGCGGCCAGGGCCTGCATCTGCGCGTCGGTCATGCCGCGGGCGTCGGGGAAGACGGCCAGCTGGTTGCCGCCGAAGCGGGTGTCGGTGAAGACGTCGACGGTGACAAAGGCGTAGGTCGGCATGGGCCTCTCCTGAAGTTCGAGGCCGGGAGACTTGACACAAGTTCGTCGATTGGCAAAGTGCCTAAATGCGAGACGCCTTCCACGCCCTGTCCAATGACAAGCGCCTGCAGATCCTCGACTGGCTCAAGGACCCAAGGGCCCATTTCCCGCCCCAGGTGGACGGCGACCTGGTGGAGGACGGGGTCTGCGCGGTGTTCCTGGCCGACAAGCTGGGGGTCAGCGCGCCGACCCTGTCGGAGCACATGCGCATCCTGACCGAGGCCGGCCTGGTCACGCCCAAGCGCATCAAGCAATGGACCTTCTACCGGCGTGACGAGGCGGCCCTGGCCGCGCTCAAGGCGAAGATCGTCAGCGATCTCTAAACCCGCTCATCCCCGCGAAGGCGGGGATCCAAGCTGATGGTCGGCAATCTCGGCGAGGCCGGAACGTCTCGATGGATCCCCGCCTTCGCGGGGATGAGCGGAGTAAGGGGCCTACCGCTTCGGTTGCTGGCTCTTCACGGAATACTCCGCGTCCGTCGCCTGACGGATGGCGTGCAGGTCGTCGCTGAGGCGGAAGAGGGCGACATAGAGTTCGCAGAAGCTGCGCCACAGGAGCACCAGGGCGGCCACCACCAGGAAGCCGCCGACCAGGACGCCGGCCGCCAGCAACAGGCCCATCAGCAGCTCTTCGCGCAGGGCCACGCCCACCGCGGTGCCGATGAAGCCGAAGGCGATCAGGGCGATGACGCCCAGGCCCGACCAGTAGATGAGGTGGATGACCTGGTTGGTCATCAGCCGCTCGAAGGTGAGCAGGTCCCAGATCGAGCCGCCGCTCCGGCGGGTGGGTTGAGTAGGCCGCATGCGATGTCCAACCAGGGGGGTTCGTCACGATCCCGGTGGGTGAACCGCTACCAGCCGTCCGCCCCCGCCGCAACGTCGTAAAAATCAGATTGAGCCGACAGTCTTCAGCCGCGCCTTCGGGTGAACCTCGTTCTGGCTCATGACCGGGGTCTGGCCGCGGAAGCGTTCGATGATCGAGCGGACATAGGGGCGGATCTGCGGGCTGGTCAGCAGCACCGGCTGGTCGCCGGCCAGGGCCGCGCGCTCGAAGGCGTCGCGGACGCCGCGGATGAATTCCTGCAGGCGCGAGGGCGCGAGCGCCAGCTGCTTTTCCTCGCCCTGGCCGATGAGGGCGTCGGCGAAGGCGTTCTCCCATTCCGCCGACATGGTGATGATCGGCAGGGCCCCGTCGTCGCCGCGGTGGGCGAAGCTGAGCTGGCGGGCCAGGCGGCCGCGGACCTGTTCGACCAGCAGGGTGATGGACGAGGTGTGCGGCGCGGCCTCGCCGATGCCTTCCAGGATCGAGGGCAGGTCGCGGACCGAGACCCGCTCGCGCAGCAGGGCCTGCAGCACGCGCTGGATGGTGGCGATGGAGACGACCGAGGGGACCAGGTCGTCGACCAGCTTCTTCTGGTCGGGGCCCATTTCCTTGAGCAGCTTCTGGACCTCTGCGTAGGACAAGAGGTCCGGCATGTTCTCCTTGAGGATCTCGGTCAGGTGCGTGGTCAGCACCGTGGCCGGGTCGACGATGGTGTAGCCGCGGAAGGTCGCTTCCTCGCGCAGGCCGTCGTCGATCCAGGTGGCCGGCAGGCCGAAGGCCGGTTCGCGGACGTGTTCCCCGGGCAGCTCCACCTGGCCGCCCCGCGGGTCCATGGCCATCAGCGAGCCCAGGCGCACGCCGCCTTGGCCGGCCTCCATCTCCTTGATGCGGATCAGGTAGCCCTGGCTGTCCAGGCGCATGTTGTCGAGGATGCGCACGGCCGGCATGACGAAGCCGTACTCGGCCGCCAGCGTCTTGCGCAGGGCCTTGATCTGGTCGGTGAGCCGGCGGCCCTCCAGGTCGTTGATCAGCGGCAGGAGGCCATAGCCCAGCTCGATCTTGATCTCGTCGATGGCCAGGGTCTGGCTGATCGGCTCGTCTTCCTGCTCCGCGGGGGCGGCCTCGGGCGGGACCTCGACGGCGGCGGGCTCATTCATCTTCTGGCCGCGGCGATAGGCCAGAACGCCGGCGCCGATGGAGACGGCGACAAAGGGGATGATCGGCATGCCGGGGATCAGGGCGATGACGCCTGAGGCGGCCGAGACCATCCCTAAGCTGATCGGGTTCATAGCCAGCTGGGTGACCAGGGCCTTGTCTGCCGAGCCTTCCACGCCCGACTTGGACACCAGGAAGCCGGCGGCGATGGAGATGACCAGGGCCGGGATCTGGGTGACCAGGCCGTCACCGATGGTCATGACGGTGTAGGTGGCGGCGGCTTCGCCCAGCGGCACCTTGTGCTGCACCACCCCGATCAGGATGCCGCCGATGACGTTGATGGCGGTGATGACCAGGCCGGCGACCGCATCGCCGCGCACGAACTTCGAGGCGCCGTCCATGGCCCCGAAGAAGGTGCTTTCCTGCTCCACCTCCTTGCGGCGCAGCTTGGCGGTGGCCTCGTCGATCAGGCCGGCCGACAGGTCGGCGTCGATCGCCATCTGCTTGCCGGGCATGGAGTCCAGGGTGAAGCGGGCGGCCACTTCGGCGATCCGGCTCGAACCCTTGGTGATGACCACGAAGTTCACCAGCACCAGGATGGCGAAGACGATCAGGCCGATGACGAAATTGCCGCCGGTGATCAGCCGTCCGAAGGCCTCGATGATCTTGCCGGCCCCGTGCGCGCCCTCATGGCCGTGGCCGAGGATCAGGCGGGTTGAGGCGATGTTGAGCGCCAGCCGGTAGAGGGTGGTGACCAGCAGCACCGTCGGAAAGGCGGTGAACTCCAGCGGCCGCTTGATGAGCAGCGAGGTCATCAGGATCAAGACCGCGCTGGTGATCGACAGCGACAGCAGCACGTCCAGCAGGAAGGCCGGGACGGGCACGATCAGCAGGACGATCACCCCGACCACGCCGATGGCGAGGGCGACCTCGCCACGCATCACCCAGCCCATCATCTCGCGCGGGGAGGGGCGGGCGCCGGCGTTGTAGGCGAAATCGGTCACGGGGCTCTACTCGGATACAGGCTGGAGACGCGAGGGATCAGGCGGCGCTGGCGCCCATCTGGGGCGCGGGAACGGACACGCCGGCCTCGCTGTATTCCTTCAGCTTGTTGCGCAGGGTCCGGATCGAGATGCCCAGAATGTTGGCGGCATGGGTCCGGTTGCCCAGGCAGTGCTCCAGGGTGTCGATGATCAGGGCCTGCTCCATGGCCGCCACCGTCTGGCCGACAAAGGCGCGGGTGACGGTCTCGGCGGCGTTGGCCGCGGCCTGGGCCGCCCGGCTGCCCGCATCGGGGGCGGACAGGGGCTGGCCGTCCGGCAGGCGGATGGCCATTTCCTCGATCTCGGGACCGGTGGAGAGCAGCACCGCCCGGTGCATGGCGTTCTCCAGCTCGCGCACGTTGCCGGGCCAGCGGTGGGCGGCCAGCCGGCGCTTGGCCTCGGCGGAGATCGGCTTTTCAGCCATGCCATTGGCGGCGGCGTACTTCTTCACGAAGAACTCGGCCAGGACGACGATGTCGCCGGGACGCTCCCGCAGGGGCGGCAGGCGCAGGTTCACGACGTTCAAGCGATAGAGCAGGTCCTCACGGAAGGTCCCGTCCTTCACCGCCTGGGCCAGGTCGCGGTTGGAGGTGGCCAGGATACGGATGTCCACCTTCACCGGCTTGTTGCCGCCGACCCGGTCGATCTCGCGTTCCTGGATGGAGCGCAGCAGCTTGGCCTGCAGGCGGGCGTCCATCTCGGAGATTTCGTCCAGCAGCAGGGTGCCGCCGTTGGCTTCCTCGAACTTGCCGATGCGCCGGGCGACGGCGCCGGTGAAGGCGCCCTT
>CAZXVO010000213.1:0-6912 GCA_964643835.1 uncultured Phenylobacterium sp.
AGTTCTCCATGATCGCCACCAGGGTCCGGCCGACGGCCAGGCCCGAGCCGTTCAGGGTGTGGACGTAGGAAGTGCCCTTCTCGCCGGCCTTCTTGGTCCGGGCGTCCATGCGCCGGGCCTGGAAGTCGCCGCAGTTCGAGCAGGAGCTGATCTCGCGGTACTTGCCCTGGCTGGGCAGCCAGACCTCGAGGTCATAGGTCTTGCGCGCGCCGAAGCCCATGTCGCCCTTGCACAACAGCATGGTGCGGAAGGGCAGGTCCAGGCGCTTCAGCACCGTCTCGGCGCAATTGACCATGCGCTCATGCTCGGCCTCGCTCTGGTCGGGCGGGGTGATGGAGACGAGCTCCACCTTGTCGAACTGGTGCTGGCGGATCATGCCGCGGGTGTCACGGCGTAGCTGCCGGCCTCGGAACGGAAGCACGGGGTCAGCGCCGTGACCCGCATCGGCAGCTCTTCCCACGGCGTGATCTGGCCCATGACCAGGCTAGTCAGGGGCACCTCCGCAGTCGGGATCAGCCAGCGGCCGTCGGTGGTCTGGAACAGGTCCTCGGCGAACTTCGGCAGCTTGTCGGTGCCGTAGGCGGCCGCGTCATTGACCAGCAGCGGCGGCGAGATCTCGGTGTAGCCGTGCTCCTGGGTCTGCAGGTCCAGCATGAACTGGCCGAGCGCCCGCTCCAGCCGGGCCAACTGGCCCTTCAGCACCGTGAACCGCGCGCCGCTCATCCGGGCGGCGGCGTCGAAGTCCACCAAGCCCAGACCCTCGCCGATATCGACGTGGTCCTTCGAATTGGCGATGGCGAAGGGCTCGCCCCAGCGGCGCACCTCGACATTGTCGTGCTCGGGGCAGGCTGGCCAGCAGGTCCTTCAGCTTGCCGCCGACCAGTTCCTGCTCTTCGGCCGCGGCCGTCATGACGCCCTTCAGCGCCTCGACCTCGGCCATCAGGCGCGCGGCTTCCGCCTCGTCCTTCTTGGCCTTGGCCTGGCCGATCAGCTTGGAGGCCTCATTGCGCCGGCTCTGAGCCGTCTGCAGGGCGGTCTGGGCGGTGCGCAGGGCCTCGTCCAGCTTCAGGGCCTCGGCCGCGGCGCCCGATCGTCCCTTCGCTGCCCATGCTTTCTCGTAAAGCTCGGGGTTGTCGCGAATGGCTCGGATGTCGTGCATGGTCTCGCCGCCGGTAGGCCGGATGGCCGATGGAACAAGCGGCTTTCTCTAGAGCGCGTCGGCGGGGGCGCCAAGGGCGCTCCTCCCCCGCTGGGGGAGGTGGCCCAGCGGGCCGGAGGCGGCCGGCGTCGCCAGACGTCGGTTTCGGCGTCTCCGCTTCCGCCCCTTCGGGTCGGCCCCCTCAGTGCGCGTCGCGCACAGCTCCCCCTGAGGGGGAGCAGCGAGGACCGTCAGACCGGCACGATATCCCGGCTCTCCGCACCCTTGCGGCGGAATTCGATCAGCTTCACGCACCAGATCGAGATTTCGTAGAGCAGGATGATCGGGGTCGCGAGCAGCACCTGGCTGATCGGGTCCGGCGGCGTCACCACGGCGGCCACGATGAAGATGCCGACGATGGCGTAGCGGCGCAGCTCGGCCAGCATTTTGGACGACACCACGCCGGCCAGGCCCAGCAGGGTCAGCACCACCGGCAGCTGGAAGCACAGACCAAAGGCCAGCAACAGGGTCGTGACCAGGGACAGGTAGTCCGAGACCTTGGGCAGCAGTTCCACCGAGATCGCCCCGGCGCCCACGATCTGCTGGCTGAGGGAGAACCACAGCACGAAGGGCAGGATCATGAAGTAGACCAGGGCCGCCCCGGCCAGGAACAGGGTCGGCGAGGCGACCAGGAACGGCACGAAGGCCCGGCGCTCCCGCTTGTACAGCCCCGGGGCCACGAAGCCGTAGACCTGCCAGGCCAGCACCGGGAAGGTCAGCACCACCGCCCCGAACCCGGCCAGCTTCAGCTTGGTGAAGAAGAACTCCAGGGGGGCAGTGAAGACCAGCTTCAGCCCCTGCCCCGCCACGCTCGGAACCTCCTTGAGGCCGACCAGGGCCAGCAGCAGGTCAAATGCGCCGCCGCCCTGGGCCGCATTGGGCGGGGCTTCCTTGAGGTGCAGGAAGATCTGGATGCTGTCGAGGAAGCCCACGTGCACCGCGCCCGCCTCCGCCGCCTTCTGGGCGGCCAGCAGCTGGGCGGCGATCTCAAAGGGGTGCAGCAGGGCGATGTAGATCTGCTTGGAGAAGCCAAAGCAGATCATGAAGCCGACCATCAGGGCGCCGACACAGATGATCAGCCGCTGACGCAGTTCGACCAGGTGTTCCAGCAGAGGGGCGCGCGAGGCCTCGATTTCGTCTTCGTCGCTCACGCCACGGTCCCCGTCTTGGCCTTGCGCGGCTTGGGCGCGGGCTTGGCGGCCCCCGTCCTGGTTGTCGTCTTGGTCGCGGTCTTGGTTGCAGCCTTGGGCTTCGCAGCGGTCTTGGGCTTGGCCGCAGCCTTGGGCTTCGCAGCGCTCTCTGCGGCCGGCTTGCGCCGCGGCGGCCGGGCGGCCTTGATCTTGGGGGTCTCGGCGGCGGCCTCGACCTCAAGCTCCGGAATGGGCTCGATGGGCGGCTGCGGCAGGTGGCTGGCGGCCATGCCCGGATGGAACGAGACGTCCGAGCCCTTCAGGCTGTTCTCGATGTCGCTGAAGATCTGATTGACCTGGACGTCGCCGGCCTCGCTGGCGGCCATGTCCATGGCCTGTCCCCGGCGCATGGCCTCGACTTCCTTGCGCAGCTCATCCAGCTCGGACTGGCGGGCCATCTCGTCGAAACTGGCGCGGAACTCGGCGGCCATGCCGCGCAGCTTGGCGACGAACTGCCCCACCTTGCGCAGCATCACCGGCAGGTCCTTGGGGCCCACGACAATCAGCGCCACGATGGCGATGAGGATCAGTTCCGACCCGCCAACTTCGGGAATCATCCGATGGACCTAAACGTGCAAGCCCACGCCGGCGGGACCGGCGTGGGCGAAATCTGGTGAACCGCCGCCGATCAGCTGCGGACTTCGTCCTTCTCGCGCTCGCGCGGAAGCGGCGTCGCGTCCGTGGACTTGTCGGCCACGACGTCATCGCCCTTCAGGCCCTCGCGGAAGGCGCGGATGCCCTTGGCGGCGTCGCCCATCAGGCCGGACAGCTTACCGCCGCCGCCGAACAGCAGGGCGGCCACGCCGATGACCAGCACCCAGTGAACCCAACTCATCGCGCCCATGGCGTCCTAACTCCTTGTCGTCGGCGACGATCCCTCGCCGCACGCCCGCCCTTGCGTCGCTATATAGTCTGTCCCCGGGCCCTGCGCCAATCGCATCCCGCCGCAGGGGATCAATTCGCCTCGTTCTGATCGTCGCCCAGATAATCGACGTGGAATTCGGGCGCCGCGTCGTCGTCCAGGTCCATGGGGTCTTCGTCCGACACCGGCCCGCCGGGGTTCGGAATGGCGAAGTCCGGCGGCAGGTCCAGGCTGAGCAGGCCCGCGGCCTTCATCTCGGCCATGCCCGGAAGGTCGGACAGACTGGCCAGCCCATAGTGCTCCAGAAAGGCGTCGGTGGTGCCATAGGTCACCGGCCGGCCGGGCGAGCGCCTGCGGCCGCGCATCCGCACCAGGCCGAACTCCAGCAGCACATCGAGGGTGCCCTTCGACGCCTGGACACCGCGCACCGCCTCGATTTCGGCCCGGGTCACAGGCTGGTGGTAGGCGATGATGGCCAGGGTCTCCTGGGCCGCCTTGGACAGGCGCCGCGGCTCGTCCCGCTCCTCGGTCATCAGGTGCGACAGGTCCGGCGCGGTCTGGAACCGCCAGCGGTCGGCCACCTGGACCAGTTCCACGCCCCGGCCCTCATAGCGGACCTTCAGCGCCGCCAGCCCCGCCTCGACATCAGCGTCCTGGGGCAGGCGCTTGGCGAGGTCGTCGGCGCTGAGCGGCCCGGCGGCCGCGAACAGCAGCGCCTCGATCTGGCGCTCGGTCAGCTCGCTCATAGGCCGGCCCCCGCCCGTCGGGCGCGGAGATAGATGTCGGCGAAGGCCTCAAGCTGCCGTGTCTCCAGCATCCCTTCCTTCACCAGCTCCAGGCTGGCCGAGAGGGTTGAGGCCACATAGGAGGCTCGGCTCGGCCCCTCCCCGTCCGCCCGACGCATGGTCTCCGGCAGGGGCGCGACCCCGGACAGGGCCGTCCAGCGGGTCAGGTCCGGCAACAGCTCGCGCAAGCGGTCGCGGGCGTCTTCCAGCGGATAGGCCTGGTGCCGGCTCATCGGCGTGTAGTGCCGGCCCTGCTCCTTGCGGCGCTGGTCGATATAGGCGCTCATCAGGCCGTAGAGATCGCCTTCCAGCCGTCCGGACGGCACCATCTGGATGGCGTCGGGATCCCCGCGGACAAAGACGTCGCGGCCCAGCTGGGCCCGTTCTTTCAGAACTTCGGCCGCCTTGCGCATGGCGTCGAGCTTGGCCAGGCGGAAGGCCAGCTGGGCGGCGACCTCCTCTGCCGGCGGTTCCTCGCCCTTGGGCCGTTCGGGCTTGGGCAACAGCAGGCGGGACTTCAGGTAGGCGAGCCAGGCCGCCATCACCAGGTAGTCCGCGGCCAGCGAGAACCGCAGGCGCCGCGCCTGCTGCACGAAAGCCAGGTACTGGTCGGCGAGCTTGGTCACCGACAGCTTCAGCAGGTCGACCTTCTGGTTGCGGGCCAGGGCCAGCAGTACATGCAGCGGGCCTTCATAGCCCTCCAGGTCGACGATGAGAGCGTCGCCGTCCTCCGCCGCCGTGCTGGCGGCCTGGAAGTCGAGATTGGGCTGGAAGCTGCGATCGGTCATGCCGCCAGCCTCCCGGCGAAGGCCGCGTCGAACCGGGCATTGGCCGCCGCGGCGTCGAAGGGCTCCAACCGCTTGGGCGTCCGCTGGAGCGCGGCATAGGCCCGCTCGGCGGCGCGGCCTTCCAGGAACCAGGTTCCCTGGACCACCGCCTGCATCTCCGCCATGTCGCCATTGCAGTGCAGGACCATGTCGCAGCCGGCGTCGAGCGCGGCGGCCGCGCGGTCGTCGAAGTCGCCGCCCAGGGCCTTCATCGACAGGTCATCGGTCATCAGCAGGCCGTCGAAGCCGATGATCCCGCGCACCGCCACATCCAGCACGCGGCGGGACAGGGTCGCCGGCAAGCTGGGGTCCAGGTCGGCGTAGACCACGTGAGCGCTCATCGCCATCGGCATGTCCGACAGGGCCTGGAAGGGGATGAAGTCCCTGGCCTCCAGCTCGGCGCGGCTGGCCTCCACCACCGGGAGCTCCAGGTGGCTGTCGGCGCGGGCGCGGCCATGGCCGGGGATGTGCTTGACCACCGGCAGGACGCCGCCGGCCATCAGGCCCTCGCAGGCGGCGCGGCCCAGGACGGCGACACCCTCCGGCGTCGGGTCATAGGCGCGGTCGCCAATCACCTCGTGCATCTGCGGGTCCGGAACATCGAGCACCGGCAGGCAGTCGACATTGATCCCAAGGGCGGCCAGGTCGTGGGCGATCAGACGCGCCCCCAGCCGGGTGATTTCCCGACGATCCTCAGCCGGCAACTCGCCATAGGCGCGGCCAGCGGGATAGCGCCGCCAGTGCGGCGGGCCGAGCCGCTGGACCCGTCCGCCTTCCTGGTCGACCAGGACGGGGGCGTCGTCGCGGCCCACGCTCTCGCGCAGGGCGGCGACCAGGGCCCGGGTCTGGTCCGGCGTTTCGATGTTGCGCCGGAACAGGATGAAGCCCCAGGGCCTGGCGCGCCGAAAGAAGGCGGCCTCTTCCGAGGTCAGGACCGGACCCGCGCAGCCGAGGATGCAGGCCCGGGCGGTCACTTCACAAAGCAGCTCTTGCCCGCGGCCTTGAGCTTGTCACAGAAGGCCGTCGCGTCGGCGCGGCTGGAGAAGCCGGTCACCGAGGTGCGATAGAGGGTGGCGCCGTCCTTCTGGATGGCTTCGACCTTCTTGCCCTTGCCGAGGGCGGCGCCAGGCGCGATGCCGGCCGCGACGCTCCAGCCCTTATCGGCCTGGGCCTGGGACGAGAAGGCGCCGATCTGCACCATGAAGCTGCCGGACGCGGCGGCGGGCGCCGGCGCAGGCGTAAGCGTGGTCACCGGCTTCGGCGGCGGATTGGCGATGGCCGGCTTCAGGGCGGGCTTGGTCACCGGCAGGGCGGCGACCGGGCCAGCGGGCTGGGCCGCCACGGGCGCGGCGGCGACCGGCTTGGCCGGCGGCGGGGTGATGGTCTGGACCGGCGGGGCGGCAGGCGCGGTCACCACTGGCGGAGCCTCGGTCCGGGCCTGGGGCTGTTCCGGCGGCGCGGTGAAGTTGGGCTGGGCCGGCGGGGCCTGGCCGTCCGTCGACTGGTAGATCTGCAGGCCGGCGGCCGGATCGGCGGGCTGGGCCTCGGCCGGCGCGGGCGCCTTGATCTCGGCGGTGGGTGTTCCGACCGCGGGCGGCAGGCCGTTCGCCTCATGCACGCCGGAGCGGTAGAAAATCACGATCGCCACGACCAGGACCACCAGCACCAGGGCGCTGACGATCAGCATCATCGGGGCCGGACGCGCGCCGCGCACCGGCTGGCGGGCGTCGAAGGACAGCGGCGCGTCGGTCGGGGGCGTGTAAGCGCCGCGATCAGGGTTGGACATCGAAGACTCCAGCGGAACCGCCCGAATCACTTCGGCCGGCGAATATCGGGTGTCAGTCTACCGAAGACGCCCGCGCTTCGAACCTTCGGCGCGTCCCAGAGCCCTTTCCAATATCGCGGAAGCCGCGATATTGGATAAAAAGGGCTCTAATTCAAAAACTTAGAGCATTTTTCGATCCGATAACCGGGAACCACTTATCGGAAAATGCTCTAATTCCAGACGTCGAGGTGGAAAAGTCGGCGGTGCTCTTCGATGGCGAAACGG
>CAZXVO010000214.1:0-6619 GCA_964643835.1 uncultured Phenylobacterium sp.
TAAGGGTCAGCTTCTCTGTAGCGGCCCAGTCGAACTGGCCGAACAGGGCCCAGCCGGAATTGTCCTGGCTCGCCACCTGGGCCACCCGCGCGCCGCTATAGATCAGGCCGCTCTGGGTGTTGGTGATGTCATAGCTCTGGTTGAGGTAGTAGGCGCCGACCACATAGGTGACCTTTCCGACCTCGCCGCCGAGCCGCAGTTCCTGGCTGAACTGCTGGTGGGTCTGCTCGCGCAGGGCCAGGAAGAAGTTCACCGCGGTGCCGTCATAGTCGCTCTGCACCGTGTCCTCGAACTCGCGATAGCCGGTGACCGAAGTCAGGGTCCCGAGCGCAGTGTCGTGGTTCATGGTCAGGGCCAGGCCCCAGGTGTTGATCTTGGCCACCGTCGGGGTGTTGCCGTAGACGTTGCGCACGTCGGCGCCTTGCGCGCGCTGGGCCGCGCTGAACACCGGTGAGCCGGTGTCTGGGCTCAGGTTGTAATAGACCTGGCCGGGCAGGGAGGCGTTGCGGAACGAGGCGCCCGAGCCCTTCTCGTGGTCGAAGTCGGCGACCAGGGTGGCGTCGAACTGGTCATTGGGCTCGAAGCTCAAGGTCGCGCGACCGGACAGCACCTCATTGTCGCCTTCCCGGCGGCCGGTGGTGATGTTGTGGTTGTAGCCGTCATAGGACTTGTAGAGCCCCGACAGACGCAGGCCGACCGTCTCGTGGACCGGAAGGTCCAGGCCGACCCGGGCCTCCTTGCGGCCATTGTCGCCCAGTGTGCCCTGGACCTGGCCGCCGAACGCCTGGCCCGGCGCGGCGCGCTTGGTCTTGACGCTGACCACGCCGCCGATGGTGTTGCGGCCATAGAGCGTGCCTTGCGGCCCGCGCAGGATTTCAACCGAGGCGATGTCGAACATGTCCTGCAGGGCGCCGCTGTTGCGCGCCAGGTAGATCCCGTTCAACTCGACCCCGACCGAGGGCTCGAAGGTGGATTCGACGTCTGCGAAGCCGAGGCCGCGGATGTAGAAGGCCGAGGCGTAGGGATAGGCGCCCACCGGGGCCAGCACCACGTTCGGCGACTTGGCGGACAGGTCGGTCAGGCTGCCCACCGACTGGGCCCGGAGCTGGCTCTCGCCGAAGGCTGAAACCGCGGCCGGCACGTCCTGCAGATTCTGTTCGCGCTTCTGCGCCGTGACCACCACTTCGGCGATGGTGGCGTCCGCGTCAGCGGCGGCCCACGCCGGTGCGGCGGTCGCCGCAAGGACCACAGCCCCCGCAGACGCAAGCAGTCGAAGTTTCGCCGAAAGGCGCATGGCAGTCCTCCCCGAGTGTGTCCTTCAGCCCTGCGGCTGTTGGCTCAAGGATGGCGAGCGGTTGATATATGTCAATTTAAATGACGATGTGCGCGGAAAATTATGTCAATTGATATGACGGTTGTGGCGCTGCCGCCGCGGCCCTTGGGCCGCCGAAGGCTCCGCCCAGAGCGTCAATCCGCAGCGCCCTTCGCAGGCCAGTCGGTCATCGGCGTTCCCCAGTCCTGGGCGAAGGCCTTGATCAGATTGTCGACATTTCGCGATCCGATGCGGCGGCGCAGCTCGGCGCTCATCGCCGCCATGGCGAGGTCGGCGTCGCGCCCCATGGCGCGGCCCTTCTCGCTGACCACCACCACCTTGGCCCGCTGGTCGTTCTTGTCGTCGCGCAGCTCCAGCATGCCCATGGCGACCATCTGGTTGATGGTGGTGTGCACCGCCTGGCGGCTGATCCCCAGATTGCGGGCGATATCCGAGGGCTTGTGCACGCCGATCACCACATTGGCCATGATCATGGACTGGGAGCGGGTCACCTCGTCCCAGCCGCGCGACTGCAGAAATGTCTGCAGCCCGTCGTCGAACCAGAAGAAGGCCTGGAGCAAAGGAACGATAAGGCTTTCAGCGCCTTGCATGCGGGAACGTCCCTGGAATCGGAGAAGCGGGGAAATCACAGTTTCGCCTGCGCCGACAATGGCGCCAAGATTGGTGTCCGAAGGGGAGAATTATCAGTTTAGTTGACGAAATTGGGCGAGGCCGTAAGTTGCCGCCAACAGCTGATCATCCGCTCGCCGGCTACGAGGATACGATGCGCACCACCGGAATCAATCATATCGCCCTGGTCTGCCGCGACATGCAGGAGACGGTGAAGTTCTACACCGAGGTGCTGGACATGCCCCTCATCAAGACCATCGCCCTGCCAGACGGCGGGCAGCACTTCTTCTTCGACGCGGGCGGCGCCGCCGTCGCCTTCTTCTGGTGGCCGGAGACGCCGGCTGCGGCGCCCGGTATCGCCTCGGTGCGCAAGTTCCCGCAGGATTCCAAGAGCGCGGTCGGCTCGATGAACCACCTGGCCTTCGATGTGCCGGAGGGCGAGCTGTCGGCCTGCCTGAAGCGCCTGGAGGCGGCGGGCGTCGATCACCTGCCCATCGTGGTCAATCATGACGACAGCGCCTCGGGCGTCGCCGCCGAGATGCACAACGGGGTCTTCGTCCGCTCGGTCTACTTCACCGATCCCAACGGCATCATGCTGGAGTTCGCCGCCAACACCCGCGACCTTGGACCGGCGGATGTCCGGCACGCACCCATGGGCGCGACGGTGGAGGTCTGAGCCATGCCGCGTCTTCGCCAGATCCCCCGCGCCGAGGTCGACCAGGGCACGGGCCTGCGGATGTACAACCTGCTGTTCGGCGACCGTGATCCGGTGGCCGAGCCGGGCACCGCGACGGGCACGCCGGGCAACTGGTGGACGGTGTTCGCCGGCTCGCCCGACGCCCTGCACCACGCCGTCCAGGGCTTCGCCTACTATCGGGACCCGAAGCGCAAGCTGGACCCGGTGCTGCGGGAACTCGGCCAGACCCGCGTCAGCTGGACCATGGAGACCCAGTTCGGATACTCGCAGCACTGCAAGTCCCTGCGCGGTCTGGGGGTGTCTGAAGAGCGGATCGCCGCCATTCCCCACTGGCAGGTGGCAGACTGTTACACCGAGAACGAGCGGGCGGTGCTGGCCTATGCCGACTGCCTGAGCAGCCAGCATGGGCGCACGCCGCAGCCGGTGATGGACAAGCTCCAGACCTTCCTCAGCGATGAGGAGATCCTGGAGCTGACCTACATCACCACCCTGTATGTGATGCACGCCATCATGAACCGGGCGCTGGGCCTGGAGTACGACGACATCGAGGATCGCATCGTCGAGATCGCCGCGCCTGACAATGGCGCGGTGGGCCGTGACTTCCTCGACACCGGCCGCTGACCCCAAGGGCGCAGTCAGACCCTGCGGGCCTGGCCCTCCCACCAGGGCGCCCGCAGCTCGGTCTTCAGCACCTTGCCGGCCGCGCTGCGGGGCAGGGGCGTCTCCAGGATCTGCAGGCTGCGGGGGGTCTTGTAGCCGGCGATCTGCGCGCGGCAGTGGGCGGACAGGTCCTCAAGGGTCAGGGTCTGGCCGGCCGCCAGCACCACGACGGCATGCACCCGCTCACCCCATTTGTCGTCGGGCGCCCCGATGATCGCGCATTCGGCGACGGCGGGATGCCGTGAGACCACGTTCTCGACCTCGATCGAATAGACGTTCTCGCCGCCGCTCACGATCATGTCCTTGAAGCGGTCGGTGATGTAGACGAACCCCGCCTCGTCCATGAAGCCGGCGTCCCCGGACCACATCCATCCGCCCTTCAGGGCCGCCGCCGTTTCCTCCGGGCGGTTCCAGTAGCCGAGCATCATGTTGTCGCCGCGGCCAATGATCTCGCCCAGGGTGCGACGCGGAACCTCGACGCCGTTCGGATCGACGACCTTGATCTCGTAGCCATAGGCCGGCTGGCCCACCGACTTCATCTTTTCCGGGTCTGCCCCCGGGCGATGGTGCTGGGCCTCCAGGAAGGTGTGGGCGCCCATCTCGGTCATCCCGAAGCCCTGGACGAAGTCGAGGTCGGGGAAGCGGGCGCGGGCGGCGTCATAGGTCCCGAGCGGCATCGGCGCGCCACCATAGCCCAGGACCTTCAGGGCGCGGGCCGCATCGCCTCGGGGGTGGCGCGCCAGGCGGTCGATCACCGCCGGCACCGTGAAGATGTGGGTGACGCCCCAGCGCTCGATCATGTCCAGCATGACCTCCTCGTCCAGCCTGCGCACGAAGACGTGGGTCCCGCCGACCATGGTGGCCATGAAGGTGCCGATGTCGGCCAGGTGGAACATGGGCGCGGCGTGCAGGTTGACGATGCTGTGGTCGACCTTCAACGACATGGTCAGGTTGACCGCCATGGCCGCCAGCGCCCGATGTGGCAGCATCACCCCCTTGGGCAGGCCTGTGGTGCCGCCGGTGTAGAAGATCCCGGCCAGATCCTCCGCCTGACGCTCGATCTCGGGCCCGGGCTCGCCCGTGGTGGCCAGGGCCTCAAGCGCCAGATCGGCGTTGGCGTCCGGCGCATCCATGGCGATCCAGGTGCGGATCTGGGGCAGGGCGGGCTTCAGGCCGGCGATCACGCCGGCGAACTCCTCGCCATAGAGCATGATGCAGGCCCCGGCGTCGGCGAGCTGGAACTGGGTCTCGGCCGGCGCCAGGCGGGTGTTCAGGGGCACGATCACCGCGCCGCTCCACAGGATGGCGAAATAGGCCTCGAAATAGGCGTCGCAGTTGTTGGCCAGTACAGCGACCCGGTCGCCCGGCTGGACGCCCAGCCCGCGCAGGCCGGCGGATATGCGGCCGACCCGCTCATGCACCCGGCGCCAGGTCCGTACCCGGTCACCGTCGATGGTCGCCACCGCGTCGGGGCGGACCAGCACGGCGCGGCCAAGGGTCTGGGTGAGGCGCATGGTTCAACTCCCTGAGGCCGACGATCCCGGCGTCGCCGCCGCTTTCCGCGGCGCATTGTTGTCAATTAAATTGATGTTTAGAAGCGATTGCAACAGGTGCGTTCGCTAGCCCTGGGCGCGGCGTCGGCGCCGCGTCCCCAGCTTTTCGTGCGCGGCGCCGTTCCTCGGTTTCCGAAAGCGATGTAGGGTCCGCGCTTGTTGAATCGCCTAGGAGCGCGACCGTGGACGAAAAGACCATCCGCAAGATCGAAGGCCACCTGCGGGGGACCTTCGCCAACGCGCGGATCACCCTTGTCCCGCGGCCCAAGCAAAAGGACTCCGCTGAGGTCTACATCAGCGAAGAGTTCATCGGCGTTGTCTTCGAGGACGAAGACGAAGACGGCTCCTTCATGTTCGAGATGGCCATCCTCGCCGAGGATCTGCCCTGATCCGGGCCGGCCGGGACGAAGTTGCGGCTTGGTCCTGACCGGCTTTAGGCGCTAGAGCGGTTCCCAGGCTCTTGGGGAGGAGCTGCTCTGGGGAGGGGCTCGCATGGCGTCGGCGAAGGATATCGCCAACCGGATTCCGATCACCGGGGCCCTGATGCTGGCCACGCTGATGAATACGTTGGACTCCACCATCGCCAACGTGGCCCTTCCGCACATCCAAGGCAGCGTGTCGGCGGCCGCCGACCAGATCACCTGGGTGCTGACCTCCTACATCATCGCCTCGGCGATCATGACCCCGCTGTCGGGCTGGCTGTCGATGAAGATCGGCCGCAAGAAGCTGTTCCTGATCTCCATCGGCGGCTTCACCCTGACCTCGGTCCTGTGCGGCATCGCCACCAGCCTGCCGGAGATCGTGCTGTTCCGCCTTTTGCAGGGGATCGCCGGGGCCTCGCTCATGCCCCTGTCCCAGGCCGTGATGCTGGACCTCTATCCGCCGCAGATGGTGCCGCGGGTGATGAGCCTGTGGAGTTCGGCGGTGATCCTGGGGCCGATCCTTGGCCCATCACTTGGCGGGTGGCTGACCGAGAGCCTGTCCTGGCGCTGGGTGTTCTACATCAACCTGCCCATTGGCATCCTGGCCTACCTCGGCATCCAGGCCTTCATGGATGACGATGACGGAGGCAAGCAGAGGCCCTTCGACTTCTTGGGCTTCGGGGGATTGGCGCTGTTCATCGGCGCCTTCCAGCTGATGATCGACCGAGGCCCCAGCCAGGACTGGTTCGAGTCCGTCGAGATCTGGACCGAGGCCGCCTTCGCCGCCGCGGGGCTGTGGGTGTTCGTCACCCAGACCATCACTGCTGAGCATCCGTTCTTCCACCGCGACCTGGCCAAGGATGGCAACTTCCTGGGCACCACCATGTTCGGCTTCTTCGTCGGCATGCTGCTGTTCTCGACCAGCGCCCTCATCCCCTCCTTCATGCAGAACCTGCTCGGCTACTCGGCCCTGCAGAGCGGGGTCGCCAGCATGAGCCGCGGGGTCGGCTCGCTCATCGCCTTCCTCGCCATCCCCTTCCTGGTGCGAAAGGCGGGTCCAAAGCGGGTGCTGGTGGCGGGGGTAGCCATATCTGTCATAGCGCTTGGCATGATGGCCAAGTTCGATCTGACCATGACCGACACCCCGATCATCATCGCCGGCTTCTATCAGGGGATCGGCACCGGGCTGCTGTTCGCGCCCCTGAATACCCTTGCCTATGCGACCCTGTCGCCGGTCCACCGGGTGGAAGGCACCATCGTGGCCACCATGATGCGCAGCCTGGGCTCGAGCCTGGGGATCTCGCTGATGCAGGCGGCCCTGATCAACCGGGCCGGGGTGGCGCAC
>CAZXVO010000214.1:6676-6908 GCA_964643835.1 uncultured Phenylobacterium sp.
ATGACGCCGTGTTCGCCTGGATGGCCCTGGGCACCACGCTGCTGATCCTGCTGATCCTGTTCCTCAAGCCCGCACCGCCCCTGCCGCCGATGGCCTCGGCGCAGGGGGCTGCGTCTCACGACTAGAGCCTAGAACTCTTCCCAGGTGTCCGACGACGGGGTGGGCGCCGGGCGACCGCCGCCGACGGCCATGCGGGCCGCCGGGCGCGCTTGCGGGCGCGGCGCGGGGCGGG
>CAZXVO010000215.1:0-6091 GCA_964643835.1 uncultured Phenylobacterium sp.
CCGACTCCAAGTACCGGCCCTGCCCGCTGCTGGTGAAGTACGTCGAGGCCGGCTGGCTGGGCCGCAAGTCCGGCCGCGGCTTCTACGACTACCGCGGCGACACCCCGATCCCGACCCGCTAAGCCCGGTTTTGCGGGGATGAGCGGTAGTTGTGGGCGTATTGCCCATGGCCAACCCTCTGCGACTGTTAATCATTCGACTTGATGGGCTTGCCCAGCCGATACTGCTGGCGATTCGAACCGGCGGAACGATGCGTCGTCTGACCCTGCCCCTGCTGTCGGCCAGCTATCTCAGCCTGGCCCTGATCCTGGCCCTGCCGCCTTTGAGTTGTCGGGTTGTCGTGGAATGGAAGTCACGCTTTGGCGCAACGGGGGCGGATGGGGCGCGGGTGTGGCCGGGCTCGTGGGCATGCTGGCCCTTTGCTTCACCTTCCACGGCCTGATCGGCCGGGCGCTGGAGACGGAAGGACTGCGCAAGGAGATCGACCAGATCCGCCAGGCCCACCGCATCATGCTGGGCCAGATGGAGAAGCTGGACGCCCGCGTCTCCGAGATCATCTCCACCGTCGCTGACGATGCGCTCCGCCGCAGCGAGGAGCTGTCCGGCGAAGTGCAGATGCTGGAGGACCTGGTCCAGCGGATGAGCCAGCGGCTGGAGGAGCGCATGAGCGCCCCGCCGGTCCATGCCGCCACGCCGGCCGGCCGGCACTCCGCCGCCCTTCTGGAGACCGTGCGCGAGGCCCTGTCCGACAACCGCGTCGACCTCTACCTGCAGCCGATCGTGGGCCTGCCTCAGCGCCGGACCGTCTTCTACGAAAGCTTCTCGCGCCTGCGCGACGAGACCGGCCGGGTGATGATGCCGGCCGAGTACCTGTCGGTCGCTGAGCCGGAAGGCCTGGTCACCGCCATCGACAACCTGCTGCTGTTCCGCTGTGTGCAGATCGTGCGCCGGCTGGCCAAGACCGACCGCAAGGTCGGGATCTTCTGCAACATCTCCACCGCCAGCCTGGCGGACGAGACCTTCTTCCCGCAGTTCCTGGACCTGCTGGCCGCCAACCGCGACCTGGCCGGCGCCCTGATCTTCGAACTCGGCCAGGCGGCCTTCGATTCCCGCGGCGCCATCGAGGCCCGCAACATGGCCAAGCTGGCCGACCTGGGCTTCCGGTTCAGCCTCGACAAGGTCATGGACCTGGACCTCGACTTCCAGGACCTGGCCCGCTCGGACGTGAAGTTCCTGAAGATCGGCGCCCAGTTCCTGCTGGAACAGCTGCAAGACACCGACGAGGGCCTGGTGCTGCGCTCCATCCCCGACCTGGCGGCCCAGGACTTCTCGTCCCTGACCCGCCGCTATGGCGTGGAGATCATCGCCGAGAAGGTCGAGGCCGAGCGCCAGATCGTCGACATCCTGGAACTCGACATCCACTACGGCCAGGGCCACCTGTTCGGCGAGCCCCGCGCCATCCGCGACCAGCTGCTGGCCGAGACCGACCCGCCGGCCGAGTTCCTGCGCACTAATCTGCGGACCAACGCCCGCCGCCGTCCGCGGATGGCCGGCTGAACCATTGACCGCGAGGCGGCAGGCCTTTAGCGCCTCGCCTCATGAGCAAGCCCAAAGTCCTTTCCGGCCTGTCCGATCTCGTCGGGCGCTATGACGTGATCCTCTCCGACGTCTGGGGGGTGATCCACAATGGCCGCGAAAGCTTCCCGCCGGCCACCGGGGCCCTGGCCCGCTGGCGGTCCGAGGTGGGTCCGGTGGTGCTGATTTCCAACGCCCCGCGTCCCTCTGCCGCCGTGCATGCCCAGCTCGACGACCTGAAGGTGCCGCGGGACAGCTGGTCGGTGTTCGTCAGCTCCGGGGACGCCACCCGGCTGCTGCTCAGCGCCCGCGCGCCGGGGCCGGCCTGGACCATCGGTCCGGACCGCGACGCCCCGCTCTATGAGGGCCTGGACCTGACCTTCACCACCACGCCGGACGATGCGGCCTTCATCTCGGTCACCGGCCCCTATGACGATGAGACCGAGACCGCCGAGGACTATCGCGCCCGCTTCGAGGCCGCCCTGGCCCGCCAGCTGCCGCTGATCTGCGCCAACCCGGACCTGGTGGTGCAGCGGGGCGACCGGTTGATCCCCTGCGGCGGGGCGCTGGCCCAGCTCTACGCCCAGATGGGCGGCGAGGTGATCATGGCCGGCAAGCCCTTCGCCCCCATCTACGGCCTGTGCCTTGGCGAGGCCGAGGCCCTGCTGGGCCGGCCCATCGACCGTTCGCGGGTGCTGTGCGTCGGTGACGGCCTGCCGACCGACGTCAAGGGCGCCAACGACCAGGGCCTGGACGTCCTGTTCGTCGCCAGCGGCATCCATGGGGCCGAGACCATCGGCGCGGACGGCCTGGACGCCGAAGCCGTCGAGCGGCTGTTGGCCGCCCAGGGCCTGAGCGCCACCTACGCCATCGCCGATTTGGCTTGGTAGCCTAGCGCTTCCGCTCCAGCCGATCGGGCAGGCCCGTCGGCAGGGTCTTCATATCGCCGTCCAGGATGCGCAGCGCCTCATCCTGGCCAACCCGCAGGAAGGCGCGACGGCCCTCCGGCTTGTCCGGATCCAGCTGATAGACGGTGGCGTCCGGATCGGTGGCGTCGCCGCGCAGGGTGGTCCAGGCGCCGGTCGTGACCATGGGGTCGCCGCGTTCCAGATAGGTCTCGGTCAGGCGATAGGTCCCCTCAGCCCAGCCCTCGGCTTTCGGCGTCAGCACCAGTTCGGTCTTCAGCCCCGGACAGTCGGCGCAGGGCAGGACGCCCTCAAAGGCCAGCACCCCCGGAACTTCGGCGGGCTTCGCCGCGGCCGGCGCGGGCGGCGGCTTGGCGGGGGCCGCCGGTTGCGAGCAGGCGCTTAACAGCGCCAATCCCAGGACCAAGGCCAAAGGGCGCATTTCAATCTCCACGGGATGCAACAGGCCTCGCCACAGTGACGGGGCGGTCCCATCTCGTCCAGAAGGCTTCGCTTAGGACGCGCAGGCGGTTAAGGAGAGCACGCACAGATGAGAGGGGCGCCGGTGCAAGGACTGTTCTTCGAGGATTTGCAGGTCGGCCAGACCGCCGAGACCACCCGCCTGGTCACCGCCGAGGTCATCGAGGCGTTCGCCGCCGTGTCGGGGGATGCGAACCCCGTCCACCTGGACGAGGCCTATGCCCAGACCACGCCATTCGGGGGCCGCATCGCCCACGGCATGCTGTCGGCGGCCTATATCTCCGCCGTCATCGGCATGCAGCTGCCGGGACCGGGCGCCATCTACCTGTCCCAGAGCCTGCGCTTCCGCCGGCCGGTGAAGATCGGTGACGAGGTGGCGGTGCGGGTCGAGATCACCGCCCTTGAGGACAAGCGCGGCCAGGCGACCATCGCCACGGTCTGTACGGTCGCCGGCAAGACCGTGGTCGACGGCGAGGCTGTGATCATGGTCCCGCGCAAGCCGGGCGGAGACGCTTGAGCGCCATGCGTATTGTCCGCAGTTGGAAGGGCCTGTCGGAGGCCGACCGCGGCGCTGCGATCGCGCTGGGCAATTTCGACGGCGTGCACCGCGGCCACCAGCAGGTGATCGCCGAGGCCGCCCGCGCGGCGCTCGCCACCGGCGCGCCGCTTGGGGTCATCAGTTTCGATCCCCATCCGCGCCGGATCTTCCAGCCCCAGGCGCCGGCCTTCAGCCTGATGACGGCGGACCAGCAGGCCCGCGCCCTGGAGGCCCTGGGCGTCGATCTCTTCTACATCCTGCCCTTCGACGAGGAGATGGTGAACCTGACCGACCGTCAGTTCGCCGAGCAGGTGCTGCACCAGGGCCTGGGCGTCCGTCACGTCGCGGTGGGCTTCGACATCTCCTTCGGTAAGGGCCGCACCGGCAGTCCGGAAATCATGCGCGCCTATGGGGCGGAGATGGGCTTCACGGTCTCGGTGGCGGAAGCCGTCAGCGACGGGGCGGCCAAGTTCTCCTCCACCGGCGTGCGCGAGGCCCTGCGCAGCGGCCGCCCGGACGTCGCCGCCCAGATCCTGGGCCGGCCCTTCGCTATCGAAGGCGTGGTGGAGCATGGCCGCCAGCTCGGCCGCCAGCTGGGCTTTCCCACCGCCAATGTGGCGCTGGGCGACTATGTGACGCCGCGCTTCGGCGTCTACGCCACCCGCACCCGCCTGCCGGACGGCCGCGAGATCGCCGGGGTGGCCAATATCGGGGTCAATCCCACCGTCACCGGGGTGATCGCGCCCCGGCTGGAAGTCTGGCTCTTTGACTTCGACGAGGACATCTACGACCAGGTCATCGAGACCGACCTGATCCAGTTCCTGCGCGACGAGCAAAAGTTTGTTAACCTTGAGGTCATGACCGAGCAGGTGATGGCCGACGCCCGGAAGGCGCGAGAGCTGCTCCTGCCCGACTTCTGAATGGGGTGGGCTGTCCCGTGCCGATCAAGGGACTGAAATACGCGACCTTCGCCACCGCGCGCCGCCGGCGCCGGCGGCTTCCGCCATCCTTCGCCTTCCCGGCGGCCAAGGCCGGCCAGGCCACCTTCGCCTGGTCGGACACCCAGGTGATCACCCAGGCCGCGCCCCTGACCCCGCCCTCCGACGGGGCCCTGCTGGACGCCTATTCCAAGGCCGTGGTCGACGCCGTCGACCGGGTCGGCCCCGCCGTGGTGCGGGTGCATCCCTGGACCGGACCCTATGGGGCCGAGGGCGTGGGCTCGGGCATCATCCTGGCGCCCGACGGCTTGGTCCTGACCAACAGCCATGTGGTGCGCGGCGCCAATCAGGCCGAGGTGGTGGCCCTGGACGGCCGCTCGCTCAGCGCCCGGGTGATCGGGGATGATCCCGACACCGACCTCGCCCTCCTGCGCATCGACCAGCAGGTCAGCCTGCCCAGCGCCCGGCTGGGCGACTCCAAGGCCCTGCGCCGGGGCCAGCTGGTCATCGCCATCGGCGCGCCGCTGGGCTTCGAGGCCACGGTGACCGCGGGCGTGGTCTCGGCCATGGGCCGGTCCCTGCGCGGGGAGCGCGGCCGGCTGATCGAGGACCTGATCCAGACCGACGCCGCCCTCAATCCCGGCTCCTCCGGCGGCCCGCTGGTCAATGCGGCCGGCGAGGTCGTGGGCGTGGCCACCGCCGTGATCTCCGGCGCGCAGGGCCTGTGCTTCGCCGTCGCCTCCAACACCGCCGCCCTGGTGGTCGGCGAACTGGTCAAGCATGGCCGGGTGCGGCGCGGCTCCATAGGCATCGTGGCCCAGCAGGCGCCGATCCCCCGCGACCTGGCCCGCGCCGTCGGGCTGGAGCAGCTGTTCGGGGTCTGGATCACGACGCTCGATCCCAATGGCCCGGCGGCCAAGGCCGGCCTTGCCCCCGGCGACCTGCTGATCGCCGCCGACGGCCAGACCCTGACCGGCCTGGACGACCTGCTGCGCGTGCTCGACACCCAGTCCATCGGCAGGCCCACCGACGTCGCCGTCATCCGCCAGGGCCGCCGCATGACCCTGACCGTCACGCCAAGGGAGCGGCGCCGCTAACCGGCGGGCGGCTGGAACAGCTCGATCAGGTTGCCGGATGGATCCTTGAGCAGGATCTGTTGGCCGCCATTGCCCTGGACAATCTCGTTGCGAAACGAGGCGCCCGCCGCCTTCAGGCGCTCGACCTCAGCGGCCAGATCCGACACCACCAGCTGGAAGCGGTTCCAACCCCCAGGCGCGGGCGACTCGCCGTCCGGCATGGCCGCGCCCGCCCCGCCGGCCCCCGGCCGGTTGAGCATCAGCTTCAGCGCGCCGCGGCTCAGCATGGCAAAGGCGCCTGGAGCCTGGAAGTCCACTGCAAAGCCCAGCAGGTCCCGGTAGAAAGCGGCGGCGGCGTCCACATCGGCCACGATGTAGCGGATGCTTACAGTCTCCATGGGGCGTCCTCCCTGATCGCCCTCGGATGGGGCGTTGGGGGCGAGCCTATTCCCGGATTGCGGATTTGGCACCCGATTGACGGCTTCCCAAACCGCTCATCCCGGCGAATGCCGGGATCCAGATGACAAAGCTCAGCGCCATACGATCTGGGCCCCGGCATTCGCCGGGGTGAGCGGGGAT
>CAZXVO010000215.1:6101-6874 GCA_964643835.1 uncultured Phenylobacterium sp.
GCCCCCCCCCCCCACCCGCCCCTTCTTTCCCCCGTGGGGTTTTCGGGGGGGGGGGCCACCCCCCCGGGCCATGACGGGTTGAGAGCTAAGGGTTGGGTTCCAGGCCCGCCTCTGCTACAGCCCCCGCCATGACCTCGGTTCGGATGAACGCGCGAATTAGCCGCCCGGCGTGACGCCGCCGGACGCGCGCACGCCGGGAAGCCTTCCCGCCCCCTGATCCGAACCTCCTTGGAAAGTCCCATGGCCGACGACGCCTCTGCGCGCGACTATCGCGAAACTGTCTTTCTTCCCGACACCCCGTTCCCCATGCGGGCCGGCCTGCCCCAGAAGGAGCCGGAGATCCTGGCCCGCTGGGACGCGGCCAAGCTCTATCACGCCATCCGCGCCAAGCGGCAGGCGGCCGGCGCACCGCTCTACGTGCTGCATGACGGCCCGCCCTATGCGAACGGCGCCATCCACATCGGCCACGCCCTGCAGAAGACCCTGAAGGACTTCGTGGTCCGCTCGCGCTTCGCCCTGGGCTACGACGTCGACTATGTCCCCGGCTGGGACTGCCACGGCCTGCCCATCGAGTGGAAGATCGAGGAAGAGCTGCGCGCCCAAGGCCGCCGCAAGGACGAGGTCTCCAAGGCCGAGTTCCGCGAGAAGTGCCGCGCCTACGCCGCCCAGTGGATCGACGTGCAGCGTGACGGCTTCAAGCGCCTGGGACGCGTTCCCGGCACCGATGCCGCCGTCGCGGTCACCCGGGCCTCCAGCGGACTGACCGACCCGCC
>CAZXVO010000216.1:0-4540 GCA_964643835.1 uncultured Phenylobacterium sp.
GCCCCGCACATCCCCAACCCGGCGGAGACCTCCAACATCGGGCCGCAGGGCGACCAGGCAACCCAGGGCCAGCCGCCAAAGGGCGAGGAGCGCCGGTCGCTCGACGACATCATCAAGGCCTCGCACGAGAAGGTCACCAAGCAGGCCGAGGCCAAGGACAACCCCGAGGCGCCGAAGCCGGTCGCCGACACCAAGGCCGCCAAGCCGGAGCCGCAGCGCCAGGCGCCAGTGAAGGGCCCGGACGGCAAGTTCCAGTCGCCGAAGCCCGCCGAGGCCGCGCCCGCCGCGCAGCAGGCCCCGCAGCCGCCGGCGCAGGGCCAGCACGCCGAGGCGCCGTCGCGCTTCTCGCAGGACGCCAAGGCGGCATGGCAGGCCGCCCCGGAGCCGGTGCGCGCCGAGGTCCACCGCATGCAGCGGGAACTCGAGGCGGGCCTGCAGAAGTACCGTCCTGCCGCCGAGGCCTATGAGAGCGTCAAGGACTTCGACGCCTACGCCAAGCAGCACGGGTCGAACCTCCGGACCGTGCTCGCCAACTACGCCACCTTGGAGCGCTCGCTGGTCACCGGCGACGAGGCCACCAAGGACATGGCGTTGCAGAAGGTATTCCAGCGCGCCGGCATCGATCCCCGCCAGTGGGCGGCGAAGGTGCTCAATCAGCCGCCCGAGGCGCGCGACGCCGAGCAGCACCAGACCATCACGTCGCTGCGGAGCGAGATCGCCTCGCTCAAGCAGGCCGTCCAGGGCGTCACGAGCCACGTCCAGCAGCAGCAGCAGACCGCGCTCACGGACAACGTGACGGCCTTCGCCAAGTCCAACCCGCGTTTCGATGAGCTGTCCGACGGCAGCCTCGAATACTCGATCCAGAACATCCTCCGGAGCACCCTGGTCCCCCAGGGCCTGTCCGCTCCGGAGCGCCTGCAGAAGGCATACGAATTGGCCGACCGGCTCAACCCGGGTTCGGCTGCGTCCCGCGCTCCGCTCAACCCGGAGCCTGCCCGCCCGCCCAACGGCGCCGGGCTCAAATCCATCGCTGGCCCGCCGGCCACCGGCTCAGACCCGACGATCCCGGCGAAGAAGAAGGGCGAGCGTCCCTCAATCGACGACGCACTCAGGCGCGCCGCAGCGCGCGTCGCGTCCTAGGAGACTGAGCCATGTCCATCAACTCTGTGACCGCTTATCAGCAGGTCCTGTCGATGGCCCTCGAAGAGCGTTCGAGCGCCTGGCAGGACATCGTGTCCGACGCCGTGCCCCTGTTCGATGTCCTGCGCCGCAAGGGCCTGTGGCAGACCTACAGCGGCCCCCGCATCCGGCAGACCCTACTCATCGACCTGCCCGAGATCCAGTGGTACGCGGGCTACGACTACCTCACCAACCCGCCGAAGGAGCTGTTCAACGACGCCTACTTCATCCCGAAGATGTGCGCCGTTCCCATCTCCCTCACCAAGGAGGAAATCCTCAACAACGAGGGTTCCAACCAGATCTTCGACGTGATGCGCGAGTACATCAACGCGGCGGAGATCGGCCTCACCGAGGGCATGGAGGCGGGGCTGTTCTCCGATGGCTCCGGCTTCGGCGGCAAGCAGCTCGGCGGCCTCGACCTCGCCATCCCGGAGACGCCGACCAACGTCTACGGCGGCATCAACCGGAGCACCTACTCGATCTGGGCCACGCAGAGCTTCGACATCGACACCTACTTCACCAGCATCGGCACGCAGTTCAGTTCCACGACCGCGCGCCCGATCCTGAACACGGTCATGGGCCAGATGTCCCGCGGCGCCCGGTCCCCGGACCTGCTGCTCATGTCGCCGGAGCACTTCCTCGCCTACGACGCAGCGACGGTGGCGATCCAGCGCATCACCAACGAGTCCAGCCTTGGCCGGCTCGGCTTCCGCACGCTCGAGTACATCGGCGTCGGCAAGCGCGCGGAGATCGTGTACGGCGGCGGCAAGGGCTCGCTGATGCCCGACAACACCACGTTCCTGCTCGAGACGGATTCGCTCCGCCTCCGGTACAACCCGAGCCGCAACTTCGACACGCTGTTCAAGGGCGACGGCCAGATGCCGATCAACCAGGACGCGATCGCGCAGTTCGTCGGGTGGATGGGAGAGTTGACCATGGTCAACCCCGTCTTCAACGGCCGTCTCTGGGACAGCGACACGGCGTCCTGACCTGACATCGGGGCGGGCTCCGGCCCGCCTCTTTCCCCCATCCTCATCCTCAAGGAGGCCATCATGGCTTTCGTTCCTCAGTCGCCCGGCCAGGGCTACCCGGAGATCGGCGCCATCGTCGCCGATGACGACTACACCGACGTTGTGCCGCTCGGCACGATCATCACGGCCGTCGACCCGACCCTCGGCGGTGGCGAGTTCATCTACCTCAAGGGCGTCGGCTCCACTGTCGTCGGCAGCATCGTCAACTACGACAACGACTTCCAGACGGCGCTGGACACCACGGCCACCGCCGGCCCGTCCCGACCGCTTGCGGTCGCGATGGCGGCGACCGTCGCCAACACCAAGGGCTGGTACCAGATCTCCGGCCTTGCGGTCGCAGTGAAGGCCAACTCCGTGTCCTTCGCCGACGGCGCCGGCCTCGGCGCGACGGCCGGCCTTGCGGTCGCGGTCGCCACCGGCTCGGTGATCCAGGGCGCGGTGGTCCGCGCCGTGGCCTCGGCCAAGTCCAACGTCACCTCGGTCGCCATCGCGATCAACCGGCCGCACGATCCGAGCGACGTTTCCTGATCCCTCGCGGGAGAGCGCCAACTTGGCGGGGGCTCCGGCCCCCGTCCTCTTTCAAGGGACCGACATGGCCGCACCAAAGCACGAAATCGTCCAGATGGATTACCAGAACCCGCATGCGTCGATGCCGCTGCGGCTCCCGGTGATGGTGGTCTGCAACACGTCGGACGAAGACCTCGAGCGGAACGTGCGCGCCAACAGCGCAGCGATCCGCACATGGGTCGCGATGGTCGAACCGCACGATCGCGTGGCGGTGCTGGTCGGCGGCGGGCCGTCGGCTGCGGACTTCCTCGACGACATCGCCGCGCACCAGGCGAATGGCGCCGCGGTCTTCGCCATGAACGGCGCCTCGCGCTGGCTGCGGGAACGCGCCGGCATCCGCGCCAACTACCAAGTCATTTCCGACGCGAAGCCGGAGACGGCAACGCTCGTCGACCCCCGCGCCCGGCAACACCTCTTCGCCTCGCAGGTCCATCCCGACACCATGGACGCGGTGCCGTACCCCATCCTGTGGCACCTCGGCATGGAGGGCATGGAGGACTGGTTCCCGCCCGAGCGGGTCAAGGCCGGCGGCTACGCCCTCATCGGCGGTGGCGCCACGGTCGGCAATTCGGCGATCTGCCTCGCCTGGGCGATGGGCTACCGGACCTTCCACCTCTACGGCTACGATTCCTGCCACCGGGACGGCGTGTCCCACGCCTACGACCAGCCGATGAACGCCTTCATCCCGTGCGCTACGGTCGAATGGGCGGGCCGGAGCTTCTACGCCAGCGTGGCCATGAAGGCCCAAGCCGAGAAGTTCCAGATCACGGCGCAGCAGTTGAAGCGCCAGGGCTCGACCCTCCACGTCCACGGGGACGGGCTTCTCCAGGCGATGTGGTCGACGCCGGCGGCGAACCTCGGCGAGCGCGACAGGTACCGGCTCCTGTGGCAGAGCGAGGCCTACCGCGAGCATTCGCCGGGCGAGTTGAGCGCCGGTCGCTTCCTCGCCACGGTTCAGCCGCCGGCGGGGAGCGTCATCATCGATTTCGGCTGCGGCACGGGCCGGGCGGGCATCGTCTTCGCCAAGGCCGGCATGCAGCCGGTGCTGGTCGATTTCGTCGACAATTGCCGCGACGACGAGGCCCTCGGGCTCGACTTCATCGAATGGGACCTGACGCGGCCGTGCCCACTCCGGGCGCCTTTCGGCTACTGCACCGACGTGATGGAGCACATCCCGACCGAGGACGTGGCCACGGTGGTGCGCAACGTCATGGAAGCCGCCCCGCTCGTCTGGTTCCAGATTTCGACGGTCCAAGACGTGTTCGGCGACATGATCGGCGCTCGGCTTCACAACACAGTGCAGCAGCACGAATGGTGGAACCAGGTCTTCTCCGCCCTCGGCTTCGCCGTGCGCTGGGCCGAAAGCCAACCTCACCAGTCCACGTTCCTGGTGGAACGCGACTCCACCGCCGCGCTCGCGGCATAGCCCCGCACCTTCTCAGACAAGGACCACGACATGAGCATGCCCTTCGACGAATACGGCCAGCCCAAGGCCGACAAGAACATCCCGATCGTCAACTTCTCCATGGAGGCCGTGCCCGACAAGGCCGCGACGGCCAAGGAAGGCCGGCCGATCTTCCGCAATCGCGAGATGGTGTCGATCATCTTCCCAGCCGACCGCAACCGCAGCATCGTGCGCCCGGCGCAGGCGGAGTGGACGAAGATTGCCGGCAAGGTCGTCACCTATGCCGAGCGCTTCCCCGAGCAGTACAAGCGCTTCAAGGCCAGTGAGACGCAGGTCGTCGAGGGCACGCCCCTCAGCG
>CAZXVO010000216.1:4557-5023 GCA_964643835.1 uncultured Phenylobacterium sp.
AAAGGCCAGCAGCTCCACGTCGCCCTCCTGCCCGTCGATGGTGACGTACACGCCACGGTAGCGCTCGGGCTCCAGCAGCAGGCGGCGGCCTATCTCGAGCGCGCCGCGGGAACCGCCAACGTCACGGCGATGGCCGACGAGCTGGCCCGGCTCAAGCAGTCGATGGCCGAGCTGGCGGCGCAGGGCTCCGACCCGCGCATCAAGTTCGTCGACATGAGCGACGAGAAGCTGAAGGATCTCATTCGCGAAAAGACGGGCGCCGCGCCGCGCGGCAACCCGAGCCGGTCGACGCTGGTCCGGATGGCGGTTGAGCTGGACGCCGGCCGCACCGTCGAGCCGGTCGACGAGGCCGTCTGACGTGACCGTTCTCAGCGCCTGCCAGTCCGCTGCGATCCGGCTCATCGGGCGCCGCCCGTCGACGATCTTCTCGTCCACGGACACGTTCGAGCTCGAGATGCAGGATCTC
>CAZXVO010000216.1:5033-6850 GCA_964643835.1 uncultured Phenylobacterium sp.
CCTGAGCGACGGGTGGCTGGCCTCGTTCTGCACGCCGGCCGACATCGCCGAGGCGAACGACTGGCAGGGGCTGATCAAGGTCCACACGATCACCGGCGACGGCACCACCGACGCCTTCGACTTCCCATCCGACTATGCCCGGATGCTGGTCAACGCGGACATCCTCGACACGACCAACTTCGCCTGGGGCTACACCCGCATCCTCGACATCAACGAGTTCCTGTGGATCAAGCAGCGGGAACTCCAAGCGCTGCCGGGCTCGTGGATCTTGTACGGCAACCAGTTCCAGTTCGTGCCGCCGCCGGCCGTGGGCGCTACCGCCGAGTTTCCGTACATCGATGCTAACTACGCGCAGGCGACGGGGGGCGGGGCATACAAGGCGGCGTTCGACACGGACAGCGACGTGTTCCGCCTCTCGGAGCGGTTGCTCACGCTTGAATAATGCGCATCTTCCTTGAACACGTTGCTCACGCTTGGGCTGGTGTGGCGCTGGCGCGAGAACAAGAAGCTCGACTACGGCGCCGACGAGGCGACCTTCGCCAAGGCCTTCGCCGAGGAGGCGGGTCGCGACAAGGGGTCGAGGATCTTCAAGACCGGGCCGACGCGCTGGCCCGCGAATGTGTCGCTGGCCTACCCGTATCCGCTGGGGTCGTGATCGATGTACGCCCGCCCCCGCGCCCGCCCGACGCAGCGCACCTCGCAGCTTGCCGAGTGGAAGGCGCCGGTTGCCGGGCTCATCGCAAATCGCAACCTCGCCACGCCGAAAGGCGTCGATGGGCGCGAGGCGCCCGGCGCGGTGGTCATGGAGAACTGGTTCCCGACGGCGCGCGGCGCCACCATGCGCCGGGGTTCGGAGGTGTACGCCACGCTCGAGGAAGACGAGCCCAACCCGACCCTCCGGCCCGACCTCGCCGAGTTCATGACCTACAACGTGGGGAACCAGGAAGAGTTCTTTGCTGCAACCGACGACACGCTCTACGACATCACGGTTCCGGCTTCGCCCGTCGAGGTGATGACGGGGCTCACCAGCGGCGATTGGGTGTCGCTCCAGTTCGCGACCTCCGGCGGCAACTTCCTCATGGCCGTGAACGGCTCCGACAGGATGATGATCTACGACGGGACCTACTGGTATCCGGTCGGCTCGAGCAATCTCTACACGCTGCCCTATGACGGCGGGACGGCGCCCTTCACGCGGGGCCAGACGGTCACGGGCGGCACGTCCGCGGCCACCGGCATCATCCGCAACATCGTCGAGACAAGTTCCACGGTCGGCGTCCTCATCATCGACACGCTCACCGGGACGTTCCAGGACAACGAGGCTCTGACCGACCCGCTCGGCGGCGACGCTGACGCCAGCGGCACCACGACGGTGCGGCTCACCGGCCTCACCGGCGTCACCACGTCCGACCTCGCCTATATCTGGACCTACAAGAATAGGGTGTTCTTCGCCGAGAAGGAATCGCTGAACGCCTGGTATCTGGCGGTCGATGCCATCACGGGCGCCGCGACGGTATTCCCCCTCGGTGGCGTGTTCAGCCTGGGGGGCTCGCTGCTCTTCGGCTCGCCGTGGTCGATCGAATCGTCGGACGGCCTCGATAGCCGCTGCACCTTCATCACGGACGGCGGCGAGGAGGGTGCCGAGGTGGCGGTCTATGCCGGCCTCGACCCGTCCGACCCCAACCAGTGGGCCCTCATCGGCGTTTATCGCATCGGCAAGCCCATGGGGAAGACGGCTCACGTCCGGGCCGGCGGCGATCTGGTGATTGCAACGGACATCGGTTTCATTCCCTTGTCGGTGGCCATCACCCGCGACTACG
>CAZXVO010000217.1:0-6809 GCA_964643835.1 uncultured Phenylobacterium sp.
AGCATTTCGACCTCGTCGTCATCGACTCGATCCAGACCATGTGGAGCGACGCCCACGAGGCCGGGCCGGGATCAGTCACTCAGGTCCGCGCCGCGGCCGGCGAGCTGGTGCGCCTGGCCAAGAAGCAGGGCGTGGCGGTGATCCTGGTCGGTCACGTCACCAAGGAGGGCACGATCGCCGGCCCGCGGGTCATCGAACACATCGTCGACGCCGTCCTCGCCTTCGAGGGGGAGCGTGGCTACCCGTTCCGCATCCTGCGCGGGGCCAAGAACCGCTTCGGCGCCACCGACGAGATCGGGGTGTTCGAGATGGGCGATGTCGGCCTGATCGAGGTTAAGAACCCCTCGGCCCTGTTCCTGGACACTACGGGCGAGCGGGCGGCCGGCGCGGCTGTGTTCGCCGGCATCGAGGGCTCGCGGCCTGTGCTGGTGGAGTTCCAGGCCCTGGTGGCGCCCACGGCCTATGGCACGCCCCGGCGAGCGGTCGTCGGCTGGGATTCGGGCCGCCTCGCCATGGTCCTGGCGGTGCTGGAATCGCGCTGCGGCCTGGGGCTCGGCAATCGCGACGTCTATCTGAACGTGGCCGGCGGCCTGCGGATCAACGAGCCGGCGGCGGACCTGGCGGCGGCGGCGGCGCTCGCCTCATCGGCCCTCGACATCGCCCTGCCCCAGGACTGCGCCGTGTTCGGCGAGGTCAGCCTTTCGGGCGATATCCGGCCGGTGAGCCGGATGGACAGTCGCCTCAAGGAAGCCGCGAAACTGGGCTTCAAGCGGGCCATCGCGCCGGCTGGAACCGATGGCGGACCGCTGAAGGTGATCGGGGTGACCCGGCTGGCCGACGCCATCCGTCGGATCGGCGAGAGCGACTGGGATTGAGAGCGTAGGCTGGACCATGTTCGACATCATCGTGCTCTCGATCCTGCTGGCCTCGGCCGGCATCGGCTTCTGGAAGGGCGCCGCGCACGAGATGGTGGCGGTGCTGTCGTTCCTGATCGCGGCCATCGTGGCGGTCTATGGTCTGCGGATCAGCGGTCCAATCGGCCGCAATCTCGTGGACCCCGACTGGCTGGGCACCGTGGCCGGCATGGTGGCCACCTTCGCCCTGGTCTATGGCGGCTTGCGCCTGGCCGGCGGCAGCCTGGCCAGCCAGCTTCAGCAGAGCCAGCTCCTGGGCCTGATGGACCGTACCGTCGGCCTGGGCTTTGGCCTGGTCCGCGCCTTCGTGCTGCTGGGCGCCTTCAATCTGGCTTTCACGGCCGCGACGCCGGCCAGCCTGATGCCCAAGTGGCTGACCGATGCGACCTTTTACCCCATGACCACGGCGGCGGGGACGGTCCTGAAGACCTTCGCACCCAAGGGCTGGAACATGGCGGGCAAGCTGACGCCGGCCATTGCGGAGGCTGTTCGTGACGGTTCCGCGAACAGCCCCCGTGACTCCGAGAGCGGTGAGGGCTATGACGCCCGCGACCGCGGTGAAATAGACGATCTGGTGGAGAAATCCCGATGAAATCCGTCCAGGATCGATGGCCCCACCGGGATCCGCTCGACGACACGCCCAGGCTCGAATGCGGGGTGTTCGGGGTCTATGGCGTCCCCGAGGCCTCAGCCATCACGGCGCTTGGCCTGCACGCCCTGCAGCATCGCGGCCAGGAAGCCTGCGGCATCGCCAGCTTCGACGGCCAGGGGTTCCATACGGAACGCCACATGGGCCATGTCGGCGACGCCTTCGCCGGGTCCGACCTTGTTGAGCGCCTGCCCGGCCACGTCGCCATCGGACATACCCGCTACTCCACCGCCGGGGGCAGCTTCATCCGTAACGTCCAGCCGATGTTCGCCGACCTTGAGTCCGGCGGCCTGGCCATCGCCCACAACGGCAACCTCACCAACTTCCTGACCCTGCGCCAGCAGCTGGTGGCCGAGGGCGCGATCTTCCAGTCGACCTCGGACTCCGAGGTGATCCTGCACCTGATCGCCCGCTCGCGCCGCATCCGCATGGTCGAGAAGTTCATCGACGCCCTGTCGCGCATCGAGGGCGGCTACGCCCTGGTGGCGATGTCGAATAAGAAGCTGATCGGGGTGCGCGACCCGCTAGGCATCCGCCCGCTGGTGCTGGGCGACCTGGACGGTCAGGCGGTCCTGGCCTCCGAGACCTGCGCCCTGGACATGATCGGCGCCAAGTTCGTGCGCGACATTGAGCACGGCGAGATGGTCATCATCGACCAGGACGGCATCGAGAGCCTGCGGCCCTTCCCGGCCGCCCGCGCCCGTCCCTGTATCTTCGAATACGTCTATTTCGCCCGCCCCGACTCGGTGGTGAACGGCCGCTCGGTCTATGAGGTGCGCAAGCGCATGGGCCGCCGCCTGGCTCAGGAAAGCCATGTGGATGTCGATGTGGTGGTGCCGGTGCCCGACAGCGGCGTGCCGGCGGCGCTAGGCTACGCCCAGGAGACCGGCGTGCCCTTCGAGATGGGGATCATCCGCAACCACTATGTGGGTCGAACTTTCATCCAGCCGACCCAAGGCGCCGGCGAGCTGGGCGTGCGCATGAAGCTGTCGCCGAACCGCTCGGTCCTGGCCGGCAAGGGGGTGATGCTGATCGACGACTCCATCGTGCGCGGCACCAACTCCGTGCGGGTGGTGCGCATGGTCCGTGAAGCCGGCGCCGCCGAGGTGCACCTCCGCTCGGCCTCGCCGCCGATCAAGTGGCCGGACTTCTACGGCATCGACATGCCGGACCGCGACAAGCTGCTGGCCGCCAACCACTCCGTTGAAGAGATCGCCAAGATCCTCGACGTGGACTCGATGGGCTACCTGTCTGTCGAGGGCCTGTACTGGTCGATGAACTCGGCGCCGCGCGATCCGGCCGAGCCGCAGTTCACCGACCACTATTTCACGGGCGACTATCCGACCCGCCTGCTCGACCGCGAGATCGCCGAGGGCCGCAACGACTCCGCCGACCGGCAGCTGTCGTTCCTGGTCGACGCGTGACGGCCAAGCCGGCGGGCCTGCTGGGCCGCCTGAAGCCCGACTGGTACATCATCCTGATCGTCGGGATGGTGCTGCTGGCCAGCCTGCTGCCGGCGCGCGGCGCGGCGGTCCCGGTGTTCGATGTCGCCACCTCAATCGCCATCGGCACGGTGTTCTTCCTGCACGGCGCCAAGCTGTCGCGCGAGGCGGTGATCAAGGGCGTCACCCATTGGCGGCTGCACTTGCTGGTGCTGGCCTGCACCTTCGCCCTGTTCCCGCTCCTGACCCTGGGCCTGTCGGCCCTGCCGGCTTGGATCACGCCCGTGAGCCTCGCGCCCGGCCTGGTGTTCCTGGGCTGCCTGCCCTCCACCATCCAGTCCTCCATCGGCTTTACCGCTATCGCCCGGGGAAATGTCGCCGCCACCGTTGCCTCGGCGACGGCGTCGAACCTGTTGGGCATCGCGATCACGCCTTTGCTGGCGGCCCTGCTTATGCACGCCCAGGGCTCGGGCCTGTCCTTCCATTCGGTGCAGTCGATCCTGCTGCAGCTCCTGGCGCCGTTCGTCGCCGGCCAGCTCCTGCGCCCCGTGATCGGCGGCTGGATCACCCAGCGCGCCAAGGTCCTGTCCTATGTGGACCGCGGCTCGATCCTGCTGGTGGTCTATTCCGCCTTCTCGGAGGCCGTGGTCGGCGGCATCTGGAACCAGGTAGGCGCGCTGGACCTGCTGCGCCTGGGCGTCCTGTGCCTGGTCCTGCTGGGGGCGGTTCTCCTTGCGACCCTGACCGCCGCGCGAGCCCTGGGCTTCAACACTGAGGACGAGATCACCATCGTCTTCTGCGGGTCGAAGAAGAGCCTGGCGTCAGGGGTGCCGATGGCCGGGGTGCTGTTCCCCGGCGCGAGCCTGGGCCTGGTTCTCCTGCCCATCATGATCTTCCACCAGCTGCAGCTGATGGCCTGCGCGGTCATCGCCCAGCATTACGCAAAGCGGGCGGACAACGCGCCCGAGACCGTCTAGATCGAGCCCATGACTGACAAGCTTCCCCTGGAGGGCAAGATCGCCCTCGTCACCGGCGCGTCCCGCGGCATCGGCCGGGCCTGCGCGCTCGCCCTCGCCAAGGCCGGCGCCCACGTCATCGCCACCGCTCGCACCCAGGGCGGCCTCGAGGACCTCGACGACGAGATCAAGGCCGCCACCGGCAAGTCGGCGACCCTGGTTCCCCTGGACCTGGCCAACGGCCAGGGCCTGGACCAGCTGGGCTTTGCGATTCACCAGCGGCACGGCCACTTGGACCTGCTGGTCCACGCCGGCGCCATCCTGGGCGGGCTGACCCCGGTCGCCCATATCGACACCGGAAGCTGGGACAAGATCGTCGCCACCAACCTGACGGCGGTCTATCGCCTGATCCGCTCCACCGAGCCGCTGCTGAAGGCCGCGCCGGACGCCCGGGCCATCTTCCTGACCACGGGGCGGGTCGCGCGTCCCAAGGCTTTCTGGGGAGCTTACGGGGCCACCAAGGCGGGGATGGAGCACCTGGTCCGCACATGGTCGGATGAGATCGAGAACACCAAGGTGCGCGCCGTCCTGGTCGATCCGGGCGCCATGCGCACCAAGATGCGCGCCGAGGCCATGCCGGGCGAGGATCCGGAGACCCTGCCCGATCCGTCCGAGATCGGCCCCCTGATCGTCGAGCTGGCCCAGGCCGAGCTCGCGGTCCCGGCGGCTACCGTCCTCTTTTCGGCGCCGTAGTCCGCGCCCGATTGGCGTTCTTGGGCTTCACCCCGGGGCGGGCCAGCTTCTGAGCCCGGCCCTTGGGGTTGGCCCCCTGCCCTTTCAGCTTCGGCTTCAGCGCCTTTGCCGGCGGCTTGGAGACGTGCGTCTTCGACGCCCCGGCCTTGGCCCTGGCGGCGGCCGCGGCCGTGGTCTTGGCGGCCAGGCCGGTCTTGGCCTTGGTGCGGGTCTTGCGCTCTGGACCTGATTGGCTCCCGCCCGCGGCTTCCCCCTCGGCGAAGGGGTTCTTGTTCGACTTCACCGTCAGCCGCATCGGCACGCCGGGCAGATCGAAGCTCTCGCGCAGCGAGTTGATCAGGTAGCGGCGATAGTGGTCGGGCAGTTGGTCCGCGCGGCTGGCGAACATAACGAAGGTCGGCGGCCGGGCCTTGGTCTGGGCCATGTACTTGGGCTTCACCCGGCGACCATTCACCGCCGGCGGCGGGTGGCGCTGGATGGCCAGGTGCAGCCAGTCGTTCAGGTCGCGGGTCTTGACCTTAGTGGACCAGTCCGCGTGGGTCTTGAACACCGCCGGCATCAGGCGGTCGAGGCCACGGCCGGTCTCCGCCGACAGGGCGATCACCGGCGCGCCCTTGAGCTGCGGCAGGTGGCGATAGGCCTCGTCGACGATCTCGCTCATCTTGATGGTCGGATCGTCGATCAGGTCCCACTTGGTCAGGCAATAGACCAGGCAGCGGCCTTCGCGCTCGACCAGATCGGCGATCTGCAGGTCCTGGATCTCGAACGGGTGGGTGGCGTCCATCACCAGGATCACCACCTCGGCGAAGGTGATGGCGCGGATGGAGTCCGCGGTGGAGAGCTTTTCCAGCTTCTCCTGGACCCGGGCCTTGCGGCGCAGGCCAGCGGTGTCCACCAGCCGGACCGGACGGCCCTCCCACTCCCACTCCACCGGAATGGCGTCGCGGGTGATGCCGGCCTCGGGGCCGGTCAGCATGCGGTCTTCGCCGATCAGCTTATTGACCAGGGTCGACTTGCCGGCGTTCGGCCGCCCGACAATGGCGATGCGGATCGGCTTCTCGCCCTCGGCCTCACCGCCCAGGTCGCCCTCGTCATTGAGCGCGGCCACGGCAGCGTAGAGGTCGGCCATGCCCTCGCCGTGCTCGGCGGAGATGGCGATCGGTTCGCCCAGGCCCAGGGCGAAGGCTTCATTGACGCCCTCGTCACCCTTCTTACCTTCCGCCTTGTTGGCGGCCAGGATCACCGGCTTGTCCCGCTTGCGCAGGATCTCGGCGAACACCTCGTCCATGGCGGTGACGCCATCGCGGGAATCGATGACGAACAGGGCCACATCGCACTCGTCGATGGCCAGTTCGGTCTGGGCGCGCATCCGCGCCTCCAGACTGTCGTCGGTGACGTCCTCGAAGCCGGCGGTGTCGATGAGTTCGAGGTCGATGTCCCCGATACGTCCAGTGCCGAACCTGCGGTCGCGGGTCACACCCGGCCGGTCATCGACGATGGCGAGCTTCTTGCCCGCCAGTCGGTTGAACAGGGTCGACTTTCCGACGTTCGGACGCCCGACGATGGCGAGCCTGAGCGGCATGGCGTCCTTATGTCCTAGCGCAGCGCGATGAGTTGAGCCTCATCCGTCGCAAAATAGAGGGTTCCGTTCAGGGCGATCGGGCCGATCAGCAGCGGCGCCTTCACCTGGACGGACTTTTCGACCACGCCGGTCTTGGCGTTGAGGGCGACGATCTCGCCGGTGTCAGAACCGATCACCAGGCGGCCATTGGCCAGGATCGGGCTGGACCACACGGGCCGCACGATCTTGCTCTTCTTGTTCGTGCTCTTGCCGAAGCGGTTGAAGAACGAGCCGCCGCCCTTTTTCACACGATCGATGTTCAGGTCGCGGATCCAGTAGACCTGACCGGTCTCGCGCGCGGCGCAATAGACCTTGCCGTCCTTGCCGACCACATAGACCACGTCGCCGGCCGCCCAGGGGGTCGTAATGCCGGTGATGGGCAGGGTCCAGCGGGCCTGGCCGGTGCGCAGGTCGGTGGCGGCGAAGATGCCGCCATGGCTGGCGGCGTAGACGTCGCCCTGGTGGATGACCGGG
>CAZXVO010000218.1:0-6703 GCA_964643835.1 uncultured Phenylobacterium sp.
AACAGCCGTCGCCGGCCATCACCCAGGTGCGGTGGTCAACCAGGTCGGCGCCGTACTTCGCCGCCAGATGCCGCTCGGCCATCGCCATGCCGACGGCGGTGGCCAGGCCCTGGCCCAGGGGGCCGGTGGTGGTCTCGACGCCGGGGGTATGGAACACCTCCGGGTGGCCGGGGGTCTTGGAGTTCAGCTGCCGGAAGGCCTTGATCTGATCCAGGGTCATGGCCTTGAACCCGGTCAGGTGCAGCAGCGAATAGAGCAGCATCGAGCCGTGGCCGGCCGACAGCACGAACCGGTCGCGGTCCGCCCAGTCGGGGCGCGAGGCGTCGTACTTCAGGAACTTGGTCCACAGCACGGTGGCGACGTCGGCCATGCCCATCGGCATGCCGGGGTGGCCGCTGGCGGCCTGCTCGACCGCATCCATCGAAAGGACCCGGATGGCGTCGGCCATGGTCTGCATCTGAACGGGCATGGGGGGCCTCTGAATCTTTCGGCGTCGCTGTTGGGGCGCGGGTTGGCACGCACACCGGTCAGGGTCAAGCCAAGGTCAGGAACGTAACGGGTTCCGGCGGCGCCCCGGCCCGGTCTATAGATTAACGGTCACAGTTCGGAGCGTCGAATGAACCGGGAGTCCGGCGACAGCGCCCTCGACCAGGCCGTCAAGCGGCTGGATCGCGCGGTCGCCCTGTTGGAGCAGCGTCTGAACAAGGCCGACGGCGGCCTGTTCGGGGAGGATCGCGCCCGCCTGGCGGCGGAGCTCGATGAGGCGCGCGCGCGCGAAAAGGCCCTGGAGGCCGCGGGCGCTGACGCCTCCGCGGCGCTTGGCCGCGCCATCGCCGAGATCCAGGCGGCCCTGGACACCGGCGCCGAGGCGGCGACCGAGGACGAACCCGTCGGCGAGGAGGCCTGACCCATGGCCCAGATGACCATTGAGGTGAACGGCCGGCCCTACACCGTCGGCTGCGAGGACGGCCAGGAAGCCCACCTGCTCGAACTGGCCCGCATCTTCGACCGCCAGGTCCGCCAGGTGTCCCAGGATGTCGGCCAGCTGGGCGACACCCGCCTGTTCCTGATGGGCGCGCTTCTGATCGCCGACGAGTTGACCGACGCCAAGGCCCGGCTGGCCATGGCCCAGGCCGAACTGGCCCGCCTGCAGTCCGACTACGCCCGGGTCGAGGTCCGCGCGGCGCTCGCCATCGACAACGCCGCCCGCAAGATCGAGAAGCTGGCGGCGGAGTAGGGCTCAGGCCCTCGGCAGGCGTCCCACGCCCAGGCTCAGCTCCCGCTCAGCCAGGTCCGCAGCCTCGGCGATCAGGGCCTGGGCCGAGACCTGATCCCGCTCGATCTGCAGCGACATGAACACCCCGTCCAGCAGTTGCAGCACCAACCGGCTGATGCGCTGGACCAGGGCCAGGGCCGCCTCGGGGTCATAGGCGGTCAGATCGGCCATGAGTCCCTGCTCCAGGGTCTCGCGCCACATGCGGCGAACCGCGGCGGCGGCGGCGAGGATTTCGGGGCTCGAGGCTTGGTGTTCGGTCGCCACCACCATCAGGAGCCGCAGGAACTCCGGGCCGTCCGCAAAGGTCCCCGCCAGCAGGGTCAGGTCCTCGCGCAGGGTGGCCACCCCGATCCGGCGGTCATTGGCCGAGAACCGCGCGGTCTCGCCCCATTCGTCCGAAGCCTGGGTCAGGGCCTCAGCGAACAACTTCTCCTTGGACTCGAAGGCCCAGTAGATCGATCCGGCCAGCACCCCGGCGCGGGCGGCGATCTTGGAGATCGAGGCCGCCGAATAGCCCATCTCGGCGAACAGCTCCCGCGCCGCCGCCAGGATGCGCTGGCGGGTGCTGGCGGACGCGGCGTCGGCGGGATCGGCCTTGGTCATGGTCGCTTCTTCGAGGCTTTCCCGCTCTAGATGGCGTGATTCACGGTTCGACCACGACCGGATTGACCAGCCGCCCCAGGCCGGGGATCTCGATGGCCATCGGCCGGCCCGACCTGGCCAGGTCCCAGCCGGTCAGCGTCCGGTAGCGCCCGCCCTCGGCCGGCTTCATGGCGGTGCCGCAGTGGATGATGTCGCCGGGCTCCAGGGTCATGTAGGCCGAGACGTGGGCGATGATCCGCTGGACGCTGAAGGTCAGGTTGGCGGTGGAGTCCTCGAAAACCAGCTCGTCCCCGTCATAGGACAGGATCGGCAGAGCGTTGGGATCGGCGATTTCGTCGGCGGTGACCAGCCACGGCCCCATGGGGCCGAAGGTGTCCGAGCCCTTCGAACGGGCGTGATAGGTCAGATAGATCGATCGCGCATGATCGGCGTCACGCACCTGGCGCCAGGCCAGCAGATCTGAGTAGCCGCCTGTGGCCTGGGGCGGGGTGACGATCTCGATGGAGTCCTTCTCCTTCAGCCCCGGCGAGGTGATGTCGTTGATAATGGCGTAGCCGAAGACATGGTTGAGCGCCTGATCCTCCGGGATCGCCCGGCCGGCCTTGCCGATCACCACCGCCAGCTCCGGCTCCGGATGAGTCAGGCCATAGTCGCCCCGCACCACAACCGGCTGGCCGTGCCCCACCAGGCTGGTGGACGGCTTGAAGAAGAAGGCCGGGTCGGCGAAGGGCCGGAAGGCGGCCGCCTGGCCCATGCGGTTGTTGATCGCCACGCCGATGATCTTGCCCGGCCGGCGGAGCGGCGGAAGCCAGGTCAGGGTCGCTGGATCGAGCCCCGGCGCGCCCTGGAGGCGGGGGGCAAGCGCGGCCAGGTCGAGCCCGGCCTCGATGAGGTCCTCCAGGGTCGGGGGCGCGCCGAGCCCCAACAGGGCTCTCAGGTCGACCACCAGGCCGTCCTCGCGCTGGACGCCGTAGCTGCGGCGACCGTCGATCTCGAAGCTGCAGAGTTTCATCGCCCGTCCTCCTAGAAGATCGCCATGTCGGGCTCGAGCCCGAGCAGGTCGCGGCCCAGGCGCTGGGTGGCGATGTCATAGTCGGAATAGGCGTGCGCCCCGGCCATGTTGGCGTCCCGCCACAGCCGCTGCATCTCGTTGTGCAGGAACCAGGCGGAGCCGCCGGATCCGGCGAACAGCAGGTTCACCGCCCCGATCGCGGTGCGCGTCGCATAGGCCTGGTTGGTCCGCCACATGGCCAGCTCGGCCGCGGAGGGCAGCTGGCCGGAGCGGCTGCGCGAGGAGATCTCGGCCCAGTCCTGGGACAGGGTGGCCTGGGCCGCGCGGACCATGTGGGTGGCCTCGGCCAGCCGCATATAGGCCGGGGCGGTCTGGCCCACCTGGGCGCCAGTATAGGCCCGGACCCGGCCGGCGGTCTTGTCGGCGTAGACGTCCAGGAACCGCCGGGCGACCCCGACCGCCACGGCGGAGAAGCCGAAGGAGAAATAGGGGACGAAGGCCGCGCGATAGATGCCGCCGTCGTGCAGGCCATAGCCCTTCGACGCGCCGGTGTTCATGCCGATCACCGAGTCGATCCGGTGTTCAGGCACGAAGACCTCCTTCAGCTCCAGGGTCTTGGACCCCGTGCCGGCCAGGCCCGCCACGTGCCAGTCGTCGAGGATCGCATAGTCCTTGCGCGGCACGACGGCGTAGAAGGGCAGCATCATCCCGCCCAGCTCCGGCACGGCCTTGCGGAAGCCGAGGCAGGCCCATTGCGCGTGATCACAGCCGCTGGACCAGCCGAACCGACCGGACAGGATCACCCCGCCGTCGACCGCCTTGCCCTCGTTGATCGGCGCTACCGACGACGACAGCAGGGCTTCAGGATCAGTCCAGACCTCGTCCTGCACCGCCTTGGACATCAGCGCCAGGCCATGGCCGTGCTGGGCAAGCAGCCCCGCCACCCAGGCGGTGGAGGCGCAGGCCCCGGCGATGTCGACGATCAGTGGGCAGTATTGTTCGGGGCTCAGCTCCAGCCCGCCATAGGCCAGGGGCTGCAGGGCGCGGGTGAAGCCCGCCTCCCGCAGCAGCCGGATGTTCTCCTCCGGGACCTTACGCTCGGCCTCGGCCTTACCGGCGTTGGCCGCCAAGGTCGGCAGCAAGGCGCGGACGCGATCCTGCAGCGCCTCGCCACGGCGGACCTGCTCAGGGATCGGGGGGAGATGGACGCTGGCCACCTGGTCGCGGCCGAAGGCTCCGTCAGCCATGGGTGTTCCTCCTGGTCGGCGGGCGCGCCCGCTCTTGTATGATCATTCAAGTAGGCCTTGTTTGAACGATCATACAAGCGCAAAGATGCAAGCCACGCGGCCGCCAGAGCCGCGCCAGAGGAAACCGCATGCAGCTCTTCATGGTCTCGGCCTCGCACTCGCCCCTGCTCGACTTCCCGGCCAAGGAAAGTCCGGCGGTGCTCAATGTCCGCGCCGCCCTGGCAGCCACGCGGGCGCGGATCGAGGCCTTCGATCCTGACCTGGTGGTGCTGTTCGGGGTGGACCACTATGGCGGCCAGCACATGGCCTGCATGCCGTCCTTCTGCGTCGGCGTTGAGGCGACCGCCCTGGCCGATGTGGGCGGAACGCCGGGACGCCTGGATGTCCCCCGCGACCTGGCGATCCAGGCGGTGGGCGCGATCCGCAAGGCCGGCGTCGACACCGCCGTCTCCTACGACATGGCCGTGGACCACGGCTTCTCCCAGGCGCTCAGCCGGCTACTGGGCGGGGTGGATCGCTATCCGGTCCTGCCGATCTTCGTCAGCTGCATCCAGCCGCCCTTCAGCCCGTTCGCCCGGGCCCGCGCCTTGGGCGAGGCGGTTGGCGGCTTCGTGAAGACCCTGGACCGCCAGCGGGTGCTGTTCGTGGGCTCCGGCGGCTTGGCGCACAATCCTGCCGCCCTGTTCCCGTCCATCGACAGCGTCGGCCCCGAATGGCTGCCCTACATCCTGCACGGCCGCGCCCAGGCCGAGGTCCCGCAGCAAGCCTGGATCGACTTCGAGATCCAGGCCCACCAGATGGGCGCCCAGATGCTGGCCGCCGACCAGGTGACCCCGGAGATGGCCGGCCTGAAAGACGCCTGGGACAAGGCCTTCCTGGCCGCCTACTGCGCCGGCGACCTCTCGGTGTTCGACGCCTGGGATCCCGACCAGGTGATGGCCGAGGCCGGCATCGGCGCGGTGGAGACCCAAGCCTGGATCGCCGCGGCCGCCGCCATGCAGGCGGCGGGCGGCGCAAGGCCGCGCGCCGTCTTCCAGGAGATCGCCAAGGAGATCGGGATCGGGTTCGGCGTCGCCGAGGCCGGGCCTTCGCCCTTGAGCCCGGCGCCCTGAGCCCCTACCTTGCGAGGTGGCGGGTCCTGCTGCGGCTCTCGTCGGAGGCAACTAATCCCAGAGACCTTAATTCTCTTGAAGGGAGCTGTCCCTGTCCGGGCCCGTGGGCCCGGGTATATGGCGCCCACCTGGTTTACCAGGTCCGAGGGGGTTTAAACCGTCCTTCACGGCTCACGCGGCGCCGCCACCCTTTTCACCGCTTTCCTGCTATAGGAAGGCGGTGAACCCGCCGATCCCGAAATCCCAGCTGCGCAAGCGCCTGCGCAGCCTGCGCGCCGAACTGGCCAAGGCCTGCCCGGACGCCGCCGAGCGCGCCGCCGCCCTCGCCCCGCTCCACAGCCTGCCGGCGTTCGCGAGCTTCGCCGGCTACTACGCCATCGGCGCCGAGCTGGACCCCAGCCCGCTGATCCGCCGGCTGGCGGGCCTCAGCGCCGTGTTCGGCATGCCGGTCTGCGAAGGCCCCGACCGCCCCCTGATCTTCCGCGAGTGGGACGAGCGCGACCGCCCGGTCCCCGACGCCATGGGCGTACCGGCCCCGCCGCCGCACGCCCGGGTGATCCAGCCCGACCTGGTCATCACCCCCCTGCTGGCCTTCGACCGAACGGGGGGTCGGCTCGGCCAAGGCGGCGGCCACTATGACCGGACCCTGGCCCTGTTGCGCGCCGCAAAGCCCATCTTCGTCCTGGGCCTGGCCTATGCCGGCCAGGAGGTGGACCACCTGGACATGGAGCCGCATGATCAACGTCTGGACGCCATCCTGACGGAAACCGGCTATATCGAGGTCACCAGACCCTGAACCGACGCCCCGCAAACGGGGGTCTAGAAAGACAAGAATGCGCTTCGCCTTTTTTGGAGATGTCGTGGGCCGCGCCGGCCGCGACGGCCTCGCCGACCACCTGCCCGCCCTGCGCCGCCGCCTCGACCTGGAGTTCGTGGTGGTCAACGCCGAGAACGCCGCCGCCGGCTTCGGGATCACCGAGAACACCGCCCGCGAGCTGTTCGACGCCGGCGCCGACTGCCTGACGCTGGGCAACCACTCCTGGGACCAGAAGGAGGCGCTGACCTATATCGTGCGCGAGGACAGGCTGATCCGCCCCCTCAACTATCCGATCCTGTCGGACGCGCCGGGCCGCGGCGCCAACCTGTTCGAGACCACCCGGGGCCGCCGCATCCTGGTGATCAACCTGCTCGGCCGGGTGCACATGGATAGCCTCGACGACCCCTTCGCCGCCGTAGACCGCGAGCTGGACAAGGCGCCGCTCGGCATGGTCGCCGACGCCGTCCTGGTGGACATGCACGCCGAGGCCACCTCTGAGAAGATGGCCATGGGCCACTTCTGCGACGGCCGCGCCAGCCTGGTGGTGGGCACCCACACCCACGTGCCGACCGCCGACGCCCAGATCCTGCCCGGCGGCACCGCCTACCAGACCGACGCCGGCGCCTGCGCCGACTA
>CAZXVO010000219.1:0-6655 GCA_964643835.1 uncultured Phenylobacterium sp.
AAGGAAGCCCTGGCCGGCGGCCTGGCTGATGAGCTGGTCGAGGAAGGCAAACTGAAGGACGGCGCGCTCGCCTTCGCCCGCAAGGTGCTGGCCGAGGGCCGCAAGCTGACCCGCATCCGCGACCAGAACGAAAAGGTCGAGGCCGCCCGCGGCAAGCCGGAAATCTTCGCTGACTTCCGCAAGGCCAACGCCCGCAAGTTCCGCGGCTTCTTGGCCCCGGAATACAACATCCAGACCATCGAGGCGGCGGTGAACCTGCCCTTCGAGGAAGGGATCGCCGTCGAACGCAAGCTGTTCATGGAGCTGATGACCGGCTCGCAGTCGGCCGCCCAGCGCTACTCCTTCTTCGCCGAACGCACTGCGGCCAAGATCCCGGGCATCGCCGACGACGTGCCGCTGATCCCGGTCAAGAAGGTCGGCGTGATCGGCGCCGGCACCATGGGCGGCGGCATCGCCATGAACTTCGCCAACGCCGGCATCCCGGTGGTGATCGTCGAGCAGAAGCAGGAGCCGCTGGACCGCGGCCTGGCCACCATCCGCAAGAACTATGAGCGCACCGCCTCGCGCGGCGGCCTCACCGCGGCCCAGGTCGAAGAGCGTTGCGCCCTGATCACCGGCTCCCTGTCCATGGAAGACAGCTTCAAGGACGTCGACCTCGTGATCGAGGCGGTGTTCGAGCGCATGGACATCAAGAAGGACATCTTCACCAAGCTCGACGCCATCTGTAAGCCCGGCGCGATCCTGGCCACCAACACCTCGGGCCTGAACATCGACGAAATCGCCTCGGTGACCAAGCGTCCCGAAAGCGTCATCGGCCTGCACTTCTTCTCGCCGGCCAACGTGATGAAGCTGCTCGAGATCGTCCGCGCCGACCACACCTCGGACAGCGTGATCGCCACCTCGATGAAGCTGGCCAAGCAGATCGGCAAGATCGCCGTCCTGGTCGGCGTCTGCCCCGGCTTCGTTGGCAACCGCATCCTGGGCGCGCGCCAGCGCGAAGCCCAGAAGCTGGTCATGGAAGGCGCCATGCCCTGGGACATCGACCGGGTGCTCTATGACTTCGGCTTCCCCATGGGTCCGTTCGCCATGAGCGACCTGGCCGGCCTGGACATCGGCTGGGTCAAGGAAAAGTCCAACGGCGAAAGCATCCGCGACGTGCTGTGCGAAGCCGACCGCCGCGGCCAGAAGACCGGCGCGCGCTACTATGACTACGACGAAAACCGCAACGCCAAGCCCAGCGCCTTCACCGAGAAGGTCATCAACGACTTCATCGTCAAGTCGGGCGCCAACCCGCGCAAGATCTCCGACGAGGAAATCCTGGAGCGCTGCATCTTCCCGATGATCAACGAAGGCCTGAAGATCCTCGAAGAAGGCAAGGCCATCCGCGCCTCGGACATCGATGTGGTCTGGCAGAACGGCTACGGCTGGCCGGTCTATCGCGGCGGCCCGATGTTCTACGGCGACCTCGTCGGCCCGGAGAAGGTCCTGGCGAAGATGAAGGAATTCCAGGCCAAGATGGGCGACCAGTTCAAGCCGGCCGCCCTGCTGGAAAAGGTCGTCGCCGAAGGCAAGAAGTTCGGCCAACTCTAAGTTCTGAAGAACCGCCCGGGCGCATGACGTTCGGGCGGTTTTTTCGGCCCCTATGCTCCCCTTACGTCAAGGGGCGCGCTCCCCAACCGTAAGAGGAAGTCCAAAACATGCGGGAAGCCGTCATCGTCTCCACTGCGCGCACGCCGATCGGCAAGGCCTATCGCGGCGCCTTCAACAACACCTCTGGCGCCGAGCTCGCCGGTCACGCCATCGCCCAGGCCGTCGCCCGCGCCGGGGTTGATCCGGGTGAGATCGACGACGTGGTCATGGGCGCCGCCCTGCAGCAGGGCTCGACCGGCAACAACATCGCCCGCCAGGCCGCCCTGCGCGCCGGCCTGCCGAACACCGTCTCGGGCATGACGCTCGACCGCCAGTGCTCGTCGGGCCTGATGGGCATCGCCACGGCCGCCAAGTACATCATCAACGACGGCGCGACCGTCGCGGTCGGCGGCGGGCTGGAGTCCATCTCCCTCGTCCAGAACGACAAGATGAACCGCTACCGCACCTCGGATAAGTGGCTGAACGAGCACGTTCCGGAAATCCACACCTCGATGATCGAGACCGCCGAGATCGTGGCCGAGCGCTATGGCGTGTCCCGCGAGTACCAAGACGAGTACGCCTTCCAGTCCCAGCAGCGCACCGCCGCCGCCCAGGCCGCCGGCGTGTTCGACGCCGAGATCGCCCCGCTGACCTCGATCATGCTGGTCCAGAACAAGGAAACCGGCGAGTTCTCGGAAAAGGAAGTCACCCTGACCAAGGACGAGGGCAACCGTCCCTCGACCACCCTGGAAGACCTGCAGAAGCTGCAGCCGGTCTTCAAGGGCGGCATCTTCGTCAAGGAAGGCAAGTACGTCACCGCCGGCAACGCCTCCCAGCTGTCCGACGGCGCCGCCGCCGTGGTGCTGATGGAGCGCAAGGAAGCGGAACGTCGCGGCCTAACCCCGCTCGGCGCCTATCGCGGCATGGCCGTGGCCGGCTGCGGCCCGGAAGAAATGGGCATCGGCCCGGTGTTCGCGATCCCGAAGCTGCTCGAGCGTAACGGCCTGAAGATCGACGACATCGACATGTGGGAGCTGAACGAGGCCTTCGCCTCCCAGTGCCTGTACTGCCGTGACAAGCTCGGCATCGATCCGGCCAAGTACAACATCTCGGGCGGCGCCATCTCCATCGGCCACCCCTACGGCATGACCGGCGCCCGTGCGACCGGCCACATCCTGCACGAGGGCAAGCGCCGCGGCCTGAAGTACGGTGTCGTCACCATGTGCGTCGGTGGCGGCATGGGCGCGGCGGGCCTGTTCGAAATCTTCTAAGAGGACGGAAAGCCGCGCCCATCTTCAAAGACTCGGCTGAAATCGCCAGGCGATTTCAGCGGGGCGCTGCGGGCCTGTTCGAAATCTTCTAAGCAATTTCGTTCAAGCTTGAACTATCCGAAGGGGCTGTCCGAAAGGGCGGCCCCTTTTTCATATAGGAACGTCATGGCCGGGGTTGTCCCGGCCACCCATACGCGCCTGATGACTGAGGCGAACCGCAGCGGTCCAGCTTGCGAACAGACGTCCTGCACGGAGTTCATGGGTGGCCGGGACAAGCCCGGCCATGACGTTCAGTTATCCTTCGCCGCCTTGCGTCGGGCCACCAGGTCCGCCACGCCGGGCGACGAGGCCCAGATGGCGGCGTAGGCGGGGTCAGAGCGCATGGCCGCCGGGAACTCATGCGCCCCATAGGGCAGGGCCCAGGGCAGGTAGAGGGCGCCGGCGTTGACCGCGCCGCGCAGCAGCTCGAGGGCGCGTTCGGTCTCGCCGGCCTGGGCGTATTCGAAGGCCAGCACGAAGGCCTGGTCGCCCCAGGAGCTACCGAACTTGGCCTCCCCGTCGCCGGAGACCCCGCCGGGATCGGCCAGGACCCGGTCCTCGGCCCGCAACAGGGCGAGCAGCCCTTGCGGCCGGCCCTCAAGCGCTTCGGCGGCCAGGCGCATGCGGCCCAGTTGGGCGGCGACCGGCGCGGGCGGGCGCCCCTTCCAGAGGGTCAGCTGGATCTCGTCCGCGGCGCCGCGCAGGCCCCGCGCATCCCGCGCCGCCAGCAGCATCAGATAGAGGTCGTGCAACACGAAGACATTGCCGGGATCGCGGTCGAGCAGGGCGCGATAGCCCTTGGCCGCCTCGGCGGTGCGGCCCGCACAGTGCAGCATCCGGGGCACCGCCATCTGGCGCCAGCTGTCGCCCGGCATCAGGCCGGCGGCGATCTGAGCATGGCGCAGGGCGGCCTCGCAGCGCCCGGAGGCGGCCAGCGCATAGGCGTACCAGGTGTTGGCGTCCGGCGAGTTCGGGTCGATGGCCACGGCCCGCGCATAGAGCTTCTCGGCCTCGGCCCAGCGCATGGCGTGGGTGTAGTCCCGCGCCGTCGCCGCCAGGGCGTCGGGGTCATCCGGGTTAGCGGCCAGCGCCCGGGCCAGAAGTTGGGCCGCCCGCTGCTTGCGCGCCTCAAACGCTGCCGGGGTTTCCTCGGGTCGCGGGAAAGCCGGCGCCGCCTCGGCCTGATAGCCCAGCATCAGGGCCTGGGAAGAATCCGGATCCAGGGCCAGCACCCTGGCCTGGGCGGCCTGGGTCTCGCGCACCAGCCGGGCGAAGGTCGCCCAGTCGCGGTTGTGCCGGGCCTGGAGGGCGGCCGACAGGGTCAGGCGCGCCTCGTGGATCATGCGCGTGACCTCGGGGTCCTCGGGCTCGCGGGCGGCAGGCGCCCCGTCCACCCGGTCGCCCAGCCAGATCGCCAGGTAGCGGGCCGCGGCTGACAGGGCCCGCTCGCGCACCGTGGGGTCGCTCACCCCGTGCGCATCGAAACGCGCCGCCCAGACTCGTGCGCCGCTGCGCCGGTCGGTCAGCACCAGGCTCACCGCCGATTGCGGGGCGTCCGGCGACACGGTCCCGCTCAGCACCAGGTCCGGCGGCCGGGCGGCGCCCTGGACGTCCACAAGGCTCAGGCCCTGCATGTGCGACAGGGTGGTCTGGAGGTCGGCGGTCAGGTGGGCGGCCTCTGGCGTCAGCTCCGGCGTCTCGGCCCGCAGGGGCGCGACCGCCAGGCTGGAAACCTCCACGGGCGTAGGCGCCAGCAGCCGCCAGGCCCCAAGACAGGCCACCGCCACCAGCAGGGCGGCGAGCAGCAAGGCCCAGACCGGCGGCGGCCGTCTGGCCGACTTTGGGGCGGGTTCGACCGGAGGCGCGGGAAGCTCCGCCACCTCGGCGACCTCCAGCCGCCAGCCCACCTTGCGCTGGGTGGTGAGTTGGAAGGCGCCAGTCTCGGCCGCCAGCCGGCGGATGCGCGAGATCACCCGGTTGATGGCGTCCTCGCTGACCGCACGGCCATCCCAGGCGCCATCCACCAGGGCCTGGCGCGAGACCACCTGCCCCGGCCGCTCGCCCAGGACCAGCAGGGCCCGCATCACCTGGGGCTCCAGCACCAGGCGCTGCCCCTCGGCCAGCACCTCGCAGGCGGACGGCCGCAGAAGCGCACGCCCCAGGTTCAGATCCGGCTGATCGGCGAGTCGCCCGGGCATGGCCCCTCCCCCACAACCTAGATAAGCCATGTCCGTCAGGAAAAAATCAGTTTCCCGACAGGCTGCGGTCCTTTCGCCAACGCCCTGCCCCGGCGACCCTCGCCTGAGCATTCCTTAAGGAGGCCCGCCATGACGGCGATCACACAAAACGGCACCGGGGTCCGGTCGGACCGATCCTTCTTCCTGGCCATGGCCGGCGCCATCGCGCTCACCGTCGCCGTGGGCTTCAGCGTCTCCCTGGCCCGGCCACAGACGGCCTTCGCCGCCGCGCCCCTGCACGTCCACATCCACGGGGCGGTGTTCAGCCTGTGGATCCTCTTCTACCTGGTCCAGAACGCCCTGGTGGTGCGCGGCTCCATCGCCCTGCACCGGGCGCTGGGGATGTTCGGCGCGGGCCTGGCCCTGGTGATGGTCGCGCTGGGAATCCTCACCACGGTCCTGGCGCTCAAGATGCACCGGGTGCCGCCCTTCTTCCCGCCCGGCGTCTTCTTGGTGCTGGACGTCGCCAGCGTGCTGACCTTTGCCGGCCTGACCTTCGCCGCCATCGCCCTGCGCCGCGACCCCGCTTGGCACAAGCGGCTGATGCTTTGCGGCACGATCATGGTCATGTCGCCGGCGCTCGGCCGCCTGCTGCCCATGCCGCTGCTCGGCCCCTGGGGCAGCTGGGCGGTCTCCGGGACCATGCTGCTCTATGTGCTGGCCGCCGTCCTCTATGACCGTGGGACCCGCGGCCGCGTCCATCCAGCCTATGCCTGGGGCGCCGGCGCCATCATCGCCACCCAGCTGGCCATCGTGGGCCTGTCCTTCACCCCGCCGGTCCTGGCCCTGGCCGCCCGCCTGCAGGGCCTTCACTAACGTCATGGCCGGGCTTGTCCCGGCCATCCATACGCGCTGGATCGGCGGGCCTGATACGCGGCAGTGCAGCCCGCGCCCAACCGTCTGCAACGGAGTTCATGGGTGGCCGGGACAAGCCCGGCCATGACGGCGGGGGGACAAACAAGCGCCGGCTCACCCTGAACTCAAGTTGCACATGCCGCCCCACTGCTCCTAGGCTCCGCTCCAAACAGACGCCTAGGGGGGAACGGACTATGGCGGGGGAAACTGAGGGCCGCAGGCATGGCCTGATCATCGGCGCGGCGTCGGCCGGCACGGTGTTCGAGTGGTACGACTTCTACCTCTACGGCTCGCTGGCCGGGTTCATCACCACCCACTTCTTCTCAGGGGTCAACGAGACCACCGGCTACATCTTCGCCCTCCTGGCCTTCGCGGCCGGCTTTGCCGTGCGGCCGTTCGGCGCCCTAGTGTTCGGCCGGCTGGGCGACCTGTGGGGGCGCAAGAACACCTTCCTGGTCACCATGCTCCTGATGGGCCTGTCGACCTTCGCCGTCGGCCTCCTGCCCGACTACAAGACCATCGGGGTCGCCGCCCCCATCGCCCTGATCGTCATGCGCCTGGTCCAGGGCCTGGCCCTGGGCGGCGAGTACGGCGGCGCCGCCACCTACGTCGCCGAGCACGCCC
>CAZXVO010000220.1:0-1845 GCA_964643835.1 uncultured Phenylobacterium sp.
TCGCCAGGGCCTTCCTGGCCGATGCGCCGATCCTGGTGCTGGACGAGGCGACCTCATCCCTGGACGTGGAGACCGAGCGTGAGGTCCAGGGGGCCATGGAGGCCCTGATGGCCGGGCGCACCACCATCGTCATCGCCCACCGGCTGTCGACCATCCGCCACGCCGACCGGATCCTGGTGTTCGAACAGGGCCGGGTGGTGGAGGAGGGCCGCCACGCCGAGCTGGTGGATCGCGGTGGGGCCTATGCCCGGCTGCACGCGGTGGCCCAGGGGATGGTCTGATGCGACGCCCGGCGCCAAAGCGGTTGCCGACTCGGGCGTTCCGGGTTTTGTGACCCGCCGGGAGTGTGGCGATGGCGACGTATCTAGAGAGCATCTCCGGCTGGTTCCGCGGGAGACTGGAGGGGCCGGGCAAGATGGCCACCCAGCAGGACGCCGAGCTCGGCCTGCGGGTGTTGTCGGTCTGGCGCTCGCGGATGATCGCCCAGTCCCTGCGGGCGCAGGGCGCGGGCAAGGTGCTGTCCGGACCCTTCGAGGGGATGGCCTATCTGGACATCGCCACCGAGGGGGCGCTCGCGCCCCGGCTGCTGGGCAGCTACGAGGACGAGCTGCATCCTCACCTGCGCGCCTTCGTGGCCGAGGGGCTGGACTGCGTGATCGATGTCGGGTGCGCCGAGGGCTACTATGCGGTGGGCCTGGCGCGGATGGCGCCGCAGGCGCAGATCTTCGCCTATGACATCGCGGCCAAGGCCCAGGAGGCCTGCAAGGCCATGGCCGCCCTGAACGGGGTGTCGGACCGGGTGACTGTCGGCGGGCTGTTCCAGCCTGCGGACTTCGAAGCCTTCGCCGACCGCCGGACCCTGGTGATCATGGACGTTGAGGGGGCCGAGGCCGAGCTGTTGCGCCCCGACCTGTCCCCCGCCCTGGCCGGGATGCGGCTGATCGTTGAGACCCATGACGTCTATGTCCCGGGCGCGCTGGAGACGGTGCGGGCCCGGTTCGAGGCGACGCATGACATCGTGCGGATTGATCCGGGGCCGAAGACCATCGCCCTGCCGGAGTTTCTGCGCGGCGCCAGCCACCTGGACCAGCTGCTGGCCGTCTGGGAATTCCGCGCCGCGCCGACGCCCTGGCTGGTGATGACGCCGAAGGGGTGATCACCCCGCTCCCCCATTGGGCAAGGACCTGATGGCCGCATTCAGCGCCTCGGCCAGGTCGCCCTTGTCGATGACCTGGACGTCCGCGAGGCCGAGCCAGCCGGCCATGAGGCGCAGTTCGGCGGCGAGCGCCGCGGGGGTGTCAGGCGTCGCGTCGGGTTCGGCGTGACTGGCCTGGACCAGCAGGACGCCGGCCTTGCGGTCGGCCTTCAGGTCCACGCGGGCGGTGATGGTCTCGCCCTCCAGGAAGGGCAGGACGTAGTAGCCGTGGGTGCGCTTGTGGGCGGGGGTATAGATCTCCAGCCGCACGCGGACGCCGAACAGCCGCTCGGTGCGCTCGCGGAACCAGATCAGGTTGTCGAAGGGGGAGAGCAGGGCGTTGGCCGTCACCTTGCGCGGACGCTTGGCGGCCGGGTGCAGATAGGCCGGCTGGTCCCAGCCCTTGACCGTGACGGGGATCAGTTCGCCGGCCTCCACCAGTTCGGCCACGCGGGCCTTGGAGTCGGCCGGGCTCATGCGGAAATAGTCGCGCAGGTCCCGCTCGGTGGCGACGCCCATGGCGACCTCACCCACAATGGTCAACAGCGCCGGCAGCCCCGGCGAGGCGCCCCAGGTGTCGGCGGCAGCCACGGCAAAGCCGTCGACCGTGGAGCGGGTAAAGTCGGGCAGATCCTGGCGGGAAACGATCG
>CAZXVO010000220.1:1855-6637 GCA_964643835.1 uncultured Phenylobacterium sp.
CCAGCTGGCCGACGAGAACCTGGGCGCGCGGCCGGCGAAGTTCGTCGCCGACGCCAACCTCGCCCGGCTGGACGCCCATGGCCTGTGCGGCCATGCGGATCAGCTGTCCTTGCGCCTCGGCGCGGGAAGGCGTCGGCGCCTCGCGCACCGCCTTGGGATAGACCTTGTCGGGCAGGCCATAGACGCGCTCGAAGGTGGAGCGGCGGGTGGCGGCGGTGAGTTCTCCGGTCCAGAACAGGCATTCGAGCGCCCGCTTGCCCTCGCTCCAGCCCCACCAGCCGCCGACGCCCTTTTCGCCGATCTCCAGCTCCGAGGCCGAGAGCGGGCCGCGGGCCGCAATCTCGTCCATGGCCCGGTCGATGAAGTCGCGATGGGTGCGCAGGAACCGCGCCACGCCCTTCCAGACGCCCACGCCCTCAGCGGCGTCGTCCATGCGCCAGCGCATCAGGGGCTGGGTGGAATGGGCCGAGAGGCTGGCCTCGTGCATCCAGTATTCGAACAGGGCGGGCTTCTGGCCCCAGGCCAGGTCTTCCAGGGCCTCGCGCGGATAGGCCCCAAGCCGGGAGAAGAACGGCAGGTAGTGGGTGCGGCTGACCACATTGACCGAGTCGATCTGGATCACCCCCAGACGCTCGACAACCTTCAGCAGGTCGCGGCGGCCGGGCGCTTCGGGGCGGGCCTGCGCAAAGCCCTGGGCGGCCAAGGCGATGCGCCGGGCCTGGGCTGCGGACAGGGTCTCGGTCACGCCTGCAGCCGTCCGTCGTCCAGGGCCTCAATCTCGAAGGGGAACAGGACCTCGGGGTCCGGGTCCTTGACCCCGTGGGCGATCGCCTTCGGCGCGATGGCGTTGACCAGGTGGCGCAGGACGGCCAGCCGGCCCTCGGTCTTGTCGTCATTGCGGACGCAGACCCAAGGGGTGCGCAGGCCGTGGGTGCGCTTCAGCATCTCGTTGCGGGCGTCGGTATAGGCGTCCCAGCGCTCCTGGGCGGCGGCGTCCAGGGGGCTGGACTTCAGCACCTTGAGCGGGTCGGTGCGGCGCTCCTCCAGGCGCTTAGCCTGTTCAGCCTTGGAGACGTCCAGCCAGATCTTCACCAGCACCGTGCCGGCCTCGACCAGCATGGCCTCGAAGGTGGTGACGTCACGCAGGAAGGCCTCGTGCTCCTCCGGCGTGCAGAAGCCCATGACCGGCTCGACCCCGCCGCGATTGTACCAGGAGCGGTTGAAGATCACGACCTCGCCGGCGGCGGGCAGGTGGGGGACATAGCGCTGGAAGTACCACTGCGACCGCTCGCGGTCGGAGGGCTTGGGCAGGGCGACGACGCGGGTGTTGCGCACCGACAGGTGCTCGATGACCCGGCGGATCGTGCCGTCCTTGCCGGCGGCGTCGCGGCCCTCGAAGATCACCAGCACCTTCTGGCCGGTCTCCATGGCCTGCTGCTGGGCGTGGACCAGGGCGAGCTGGGCCTTTTCAAGGGCGGAGAGTTTGTCATCGGACTTGGACATGAGGGGAGCCTAGTCCCGAGCGGGGCGGAAGCGCTAGAACCTCCCGCATGATCCGACTGTTCGTTCCCCATGAGCTGAAGGCCGGCGCGGTGCTGGGCCTGGACGAGGGCCAGAGCCGCTATCTGGCGGCGGTGATGCGGCTGACGCTTGGCGACGGGCTGGCGGTGTTCAATGGCCGGGACGGGGAGTGGGCCGCCGAGGTCGCCACCGTGGCCAAGCGGGGGGTGACGGTCGCCCTGACAGAGCAGTTGCGGCCGCAACACGTTGGCCCGGACCTCGACCTGGTGAGGGCGCTGGGGACGGGCGCGCGGCTGGAGACCATCATCGAAAAGGCCGCTGAGCTGGGCGCGCGGCGGGTTCGGCTGGTGGTGACCGAGCGGACCCAGGCCGATCACACCAATGTGGTTCGGCTCCAGGCCATCGCCACCGAGGCCGCCGAACAGACCGGCCGGCTGGATGTGCCCGAGGTGATCGCGCCCCAGAAGCTGGAGCGGCTGATCGCCGACTGGGACGGTCGCCGGCTGCTGTTCTGCGACGAGGCCGGTGACGCCCGGCCGGCCCTGCAAGTGCTTGATCAGCAAGGGCCTTGGGGTGTGCTGATCGGCCCGGAAGGGGGCTTTTCGCCGCCTGAGCGGGAACGACTGAGAGGCTTGGAGTTCGCGGTTCCGGCCAGCCTGGGGCCCCGCATTCTGCGGGCCGATACGGCGGCGATCAGCGCGCTCACCCTGTGGCAGGCGGCGCTGGGGGACTGGCGGGCCAGCTGAGGCCGCCTTGAGCTTTCCTGAATTGCGCCCACTTGTGTGAACGGCGTAAAGATCGCCGCCCCCTACGTCAGGAGGGGCCACTCATGTGTGTGAAGGGTTGGGGAGAGAAGCATGGCTGACGTCGCAGTCGACGACCGACCCCTCGTGTTCGAGGATCTGGTGGCCTGGATCGCCAAGGGCGAAAAGCCGGCGGACCAGTGGAAGGTGGGCGCGGAGCACGAGAAGTTCGTCTTCCGTCTCGGCAGCCACGAGACCGTGGCCTATGACGGCCCGGCCGGCATCAAGGCGCTGCTGGAAGGCCTCAAGCGGTTCGGCTGGTCCGGCGTCTATGAAGGCGAGACCATCATCGGGCTGGAGCGCGGCAAGGCCAATGTGAGCCTGGAGCCCGGCGGCCAGTTCGAGCTCTCGGGCGCGCCGCTCGAGACCATGCACGACATCTGCGCCGAGACCGGCGAGCACCTCAACGAGGTCAAGGCCGTGGCCGACGAGCTGGGCCTGGGCTTTTTGGGCCTGGGTTTCACGCCGATCTGGCGGCGCGACCAGGTGCCGGTCATGCCCAAGGGCCGCTACAAGATCATGCGGGAATACATGCCGAAGGTCGGCGGCATGGGCCTGGACATGATGTTCCGCACCTGCACCGTGCAGGCCAATCTCGACTTCGCCTCCGAAGCCGACATGATCGCCAAGTTCCGGGTGAGCCTGGCCCTGCAGCCGATCGGCACGGCCCTGTTCGCCAATTCGCCCTTCGTGGAGGGCAAGCCGTCGGGCTTCCTGTCGGCCCGCGCCAATGTCTGGACCGATACCGACCCGGCGCGCACCGGCATGCTGGACTTCGTGTTCAAGGACGGGTTCGGCTACGAGACCTACGCGAATTACCTGCTCGACGTGCCGATGTATTTCGCCAAGCGGAATGACCGCTACATCGACCTGTCGGGCAAGTCGTTCCGCAAGTTCATGGCCGGCGAGCTGGCCGAGGCGCCGGGCGAGCGGGCCAATATCAAGGACTTCGCCGACCACACCACCACCGCCTTCCCCGAGGTGCGGCTGAAGCAGTACCTGGAGATGCGCGGCTCGGACTCCGGCCCCTGGGGTCGGCTCTGCGCCCTGCCGGCCCTGTGGGCGGGCATCTTCTATGACAGCCAGGCCCTGGCCGCGGCCTGGGACCTCTGCAAGGACTGGCCGCTGGAGGAGCACGAGCGCCTGCGCGCCGACGTCGCCCGCCTGGGCCTGAAGGCCAAGATCGGCGGCCGCACCGTGCAGGACGTGGCCAAGGACATGGTCGCCATCGCCCGCTCCGGCCTGAAGAACCGCAACCGCCTGAACGGCGGGATGGTGGACGAGACCGGCTACCTCGCGGAGCTGGAAGAGATCGCCGACAGCGGCCTCACCCCGGCCGAACGCCTGCTGGAGCTCTACAACGGCCCCTGGGCCGGCGACGTCAGCAAGGTTTTCGAGAGCCACGCTTACTGAGGCTCTGGCGGGCGTCATGGAGCTTCCCAAGTACGCCCGGCTGGAGAACGAAAGACGGTTCCTGGTTCGCAAGGCCCCAGACCTTGGCGGCCAGGACTCTCGCCTGATCGAGGATCTCTACCTTGAGGGCCGGCTGCGGCTTCGGCGCATCACCCAGCCGTCGGGTGGCGTGGAGCACAAGCTCTGCAAGAAGTACGGGGCGGCCGATCCGGTGAGCGGGCCGGTGACCAACCTCTATCTCACGGCTGAGGAATACGCGGTGTTCGCGGTCCTTCCCGGCCGGCGCCTGCGCAAGCGGCGTTATGGCGTCGATGGCGTCAGCCTGGATGTCTTTGAGGGCGCGCTCGTTGGCCTGATGCTGTGCGAGGCCGAGGATGAGACCCGCGAGGCTATCCAGGCGCGAACCTTTCCGGCCTGGGTCGACCGTGAGGTGACCGAGGATCCCGCCTTCACCGGCGGGGCGCTGTCACAGCTGGACGCGGCGGGACTGCGCGGCCTGCTGGAGACCTGATCGCTGCGCCGACGCTTCATTGAACCTCATGGCCGGGCTTGTCCCGGCCATGAGGGTTTGGGGTCAGTCATCCGTTGGCGTGAAGACGTTCGGAGGCCAATGCTCCCGCTGGCTGGTTCCGGCGCCGGAGTCCGTATGCTGGACGATGTCGTCGATGTCTGGGCGGGTGTCGGGGCCGGGCGGGGCGTCGTCGTCGTCTTGAGGCTGCATCCAAGGGTCTCCTTCCGTCGCCATTGAACGCCTCAGACCGGTACCGGCTCCCGTAAGGGGCGGGCTTGCTTGTCTTGGGCGTTTGGCCGTGATCTTGTCGCCTCAAACTGGCCCGGCGGGGTCAAACGCACCCCGCACGATGTGGCCGCAGATCCAGGGATCGGAACCCAGCCTACATGAACGTCGTCGTCCTGATCGGGATCCTCATCACGCTTGTGACCGGGATTCCCGTGCTGCTCCAGCTGCTGCGCGGCCATCCGCGCGGCCTCATCATCCTGTTCTTCGCCGAGATGTGGGAGCGGTTCTCCTACTACGGTATGCGCG
>CAZXVO010000221.1:0-426 GCA_964643835.1 uncultured Phenylobacterium sp.
TTGCGTTCTCACCAACCACCTTGCCGAACAGATCAATCAGATTGCCCAGTGGGTAGAATAGCGCCCGCTCCAGCGTCCGTGGCCAGTCCTTCATTACGACCTCCGCCACGGCGGGGTCCTCAGGTAGTTCTGTTGTGCCCGTAATGGCGAAAATGGCTCTACCCAGGACGTTCTCCAGAAACCCAAAGGTCGCCACGGTACGGCCGAGCGCTTCCCAAAATTCAGCGCTGTGAAGATGTGTTGGATAGCCGGCCGGCAAGTTCTTCCAATCGACTACGTGGCGTTGCGGTTGAGCTTCCGTCTGGGACGCGGGGGTGTTCGGGTCGGTCATGGGTTCTTGTTGCCTTGTGCGATTGCGGGCCCTGAATGCCCAGGACGCGCGGAAGCCCCTGGAGCCCGTCCGGGACGGGGAGGGCCGCCAAAGGC
>CAZXVO010000221.1:436-2233 GCA_964643835.1 uncultured Phenylobacterium sp.
GCCGGCGGACCCCTGGAGTCAGGGCCGGGCATGCACCGCGGGGACCCATCCGAGCGCGCTACCAGTACGTCTTGTTCTGTTGCTCAACGACCTCGTAGGTGTTGAATGCTAAGCGTGCCTTTTTGAGCGATACGGCGGCGCGCAAGTCGCCTAGGTGACCTTCCAACGCTCGCCGGCTCAACGAGCACCGATGGCCGACAATCACCTCCGCCAGGACAAGGTCGGACGAAAATTCCGCAAAGTAGAGACCTCTCGGGTCCGGGACAGTGAGCGAGGCGAATAGCCGGACCTCGTTCTCGTACTGCCAATGCTGGAACTTGGTGTTCATCATCTGGATGAACTTTTGCTCGGCGACCGGGCCCTCGATTGCTCCTAGGTGGTCCAATTCGGTGGCTGGGTAACGGTCGGAGCGGTAGGTGACCGCGGTTGTCATGTTTTCGGGAACATCGAAGCCGAGGCAAATGCCTCGGTGACGGTCGGCGTAGTGGCTCCACTGGACCGGATTTTTCCAGTCCCGGCTGATGCAAAGGAGCCCACGATCCTTTGAGAACGCCTCCACGAATTTCTCAAAAGCGCGCCGTCGCGCCCGGTTGCCGAGGGCAACCGCTCGGACTTCAAAAGGGTCGTTGAGGTCGTCCAGGCGTGCGATTTTTAGATGCCGGAGCTTGATGTTCTCAACGCCATGGTCGGCGGGCACAAAATGGTAGGCGCGCATTCAAACCGCCCCTGGACCCTGGACCGGGGCCCACTCCAGCCGATCCCGTTTGAGCCCCGCCCTGAACGCGGCATCCTCCGCCGCGTCCGGACCCATACGCTCGGACCAAATCAGGCGCGCCATTCCCACGGCGGCGGCACCCGCCTCACACGCGCAATGGAGGCCGAACCGGAGTGTGGGGCCATCACCGTGGAGGTAGATTTGCTCAAAGCGCTTCCCCCCATCCTTCAGCGGATACCGTTTGGCGTTGGCCGACATGCCGCGCTCATTCGGGTGACCGCCAAAGTCTATGGCTTGCTGGTAGAGCTCCTCGAACAACGCGCCGAGCTCAGGGCTGAGCGTAGTGACGCTTTTGACGATGGCCTTTTGCTGAAATTCTGGACCCCGGAGCCGCTTCATGCACTCCTCGCTGTCGTGGCGACGTAGCCAAGCCTCCGTCAGGTCATCGGAACCATGTAGGTGAACGCTGTAGGCCGCAGCTTCCAAGCACGCTCGGGCGGCGGGGAAAATGTCGCCTAGTTGGCCCGCCATCGCGTGCTCACACATCGCCCGAAAAGCCGCATGGCTTCGAAGCCCGAGGAGAGCCGCCACGAGGCTAGGCGGGTTCTCCCAGCCCTCCAGCATCATGAACGCCGCATCCAGACCAGACAGGCTGGCCGCTACCGACCGGTAGTGGACGAAAGTGGCCCAGCGGTTCTCCGCGGCGAATTGGAGGTAGCGGGTCAAACCATCATCGCCCCAGCCCGGTGGCGGCTTCAATTTTCCGGTCATGGCGTCACGCGAGGCAACGCGGCGCGGATTTGGGTGAGCCCGTCAGCCAGCGTCTCGTCTGGGCCGTCCAGGTAGCGATGCCCAGCCGCCCCAGCGCATCGCTCAAGGAGGTCTGGAAGGAACCCCAGGAGGCGCGTCAACTGGCCGACCTCGACGGACCAAAGGGTGGGCTTGGGGTGGTCGATGAGGGTTCGGAAACGGTCGATTTCAGCCACCGCTTGGGCCTCATCAGCCGCGAATGTGAGCGGCGGCGAGAACTCCAGACGGCCTGGCTCCTGGATCCGCTCGAAAAGGTCTGAAAACGGCAACAC
>CAZXVO010000221.1:2243-4113 GCA_964643835.1 uncultured Phenylobacterium sp.
GGCATGTCTGGCCGTTCTCCCCGCGTGAATTTTACGTGCTCGACGGCCGAGCAATCCTTGAATGCGCCGATGCCGGCGGAGCAAGACAGAGCTTCGGTGAGCGCGGCCATTAGGGCGAGGTGACCGCACCGGATGGCGTCCAGGAGTCGCTGAGGGTCGGCGGCGGCGGCTTCAATGTGTTCCGCACACCGGAGCGTTTGGGCCGCGCAAGTGAGGCTGGGCGAGATATGGACGTACATCACGCTCATATAATGACGCTTGTTGGCCCCAGCGTCGTCCTTAGGGTCCCGGTCTTCAACTGACCTCCGGATCAAAGGTCAGAACCAACTCATAGCCGAAAATCTCCTGCACAGGGAGTGCGCGGTCAGCGAGCCAACTGAAAAGCGCGCTCTCGGCGTCAAGCCGCTCCTGCGAGAACTCCACCTTGGCGACGTTGTGCGCCGCCTGGTAGGAAATGGCCTTGCGCGAAACCTCGTTCCGGTCGGAATTCACCTTGGGCCGAAAAAGGAAGCGGGACCGCTCTACGGCCGCGAGGAACACATGTCCGGTGGCCGACCCTCCGTCAGGATGGCCGCCAGGAATTTGCGAACGTCCTCGTAGACGGCGAACCGCCTATAGAACACCTCGGTGCGTAACTTGACCTCCTCAAGGTGCACCTGGCGAGCCTGAATATCCCTTTGTCCTCGGGCAATATTCGTCTGTCTCACGCCCACCATAGCGGCGGCGGCCACCGCGGAGAATGCGGCAATGGCCTCCCACGATAGTGGCGCTAGCGCGCAGCCGCACATGCCCCCTCCGAGTCAGTGCGACCACACGGTATCACGGCCTCGCTTTAAGCCCGGAGCAGACGTCCGGTACGTCCGAAATGAGCCCAACGCGGGCCTACCGAGCGTCCGCTAAGGGCTCATTGCAGACCTTCGGAAGGTCCGCTGATAGGCAACTGTGATTGGCTGAACCGACCTATCGGCCTGTCGATCGCCAGCAACGCAGGCTCCTGTTTGGCGGCTGGCCCGCTTCCAGGCGGGGTTGGAAGGCAGAATGATTACGCGTGGATCACACAGCGGCCGAGTTCTTGCCGAAGATAGATGATGCTTTGATTGAGCCACCGATCCAGCGCCTGTAAGTCGGTCGGAGCGTTCATGTGATGGCCCACGTCCCCGACGGCGTCAGGCTGCCACCAAGGCGCGGCGCTGGCTAAGTGCATTCGCTCGATGGAGAACCGCCGCGCCAGTTCGTCGACGGTCGGCTCGCGAGCCACGGCTTCAAAATCTTCAACCACTTCCTCGCTGATCGGTTCGAATTGGACGGTCTCGGGTACGCCGGCAAGGCTTTGGACGAGATCAATCTGCCAGTGCGGATGACCAGCTCCAGGACTCTGGAAGCTTGCCTGCTGTCCGCCCGACCAGTTTGCATAGCCTGGCCATTCAAGGCGCAGGAGTTGGGGCTTCACTGCCTCGTTGCGTTTGCCAAGGTAGACGCTCAGGCCGGTGTTCTTGAAACGGTAGTTGCGCTGGCCAATCGGGATTTCCCAACTTTCCTGCCACCCCAGCCAAGCCAGGAGGTTGTTGGGAAACTCATAGAGCGGTGCAACATAGGCATGACCGCCGCGATTGCGCACGATCCGCTCACAGACCAAGCCCTGCAGTCCGGCCCAAACGCCGAGTTGCTGATACTCAGCGTCGGCCTGCAGCTGACGCCGGTTGCTCGGCAGCGCAGCATCCCTTCGCCATTGGCGGTGGCGGCAGGATTCATGATGGATTTGTGCAGGGCCCGTTCAATATCCGCCGGGAATATTTTATGGTTCACAAAATCGACCAGTAAGGAACTGTAATGATTCTTCCATTCTTTTCCATGCGCATCCACCCTGTTG
>CAZXVO010000221.1:4123-6632 GCA_964643835.1 uncultured Phenylobacterium sp.
GCGCGATCAAGCCGCCGACTTGCTGCCAGCGTGTGTCGAGCACCGACTTTGCCACGCTGAGCTCGCGGGGAGGAAGGCTAGGGGAGCGAGAGGGTCGGTGCGCCATACAGGTCTGCTACGATGAGCGCCGTACGCGAGCGCCAGTCCCGACTGTTGACGTCCACATCGCGGCCGAGGCGGGCGAGGTCGGCGACCAGCCTTCCGGCGTGCGGATCGGTGCTCAACGCCCGAAGGTCTGGCAGGGGAATGGGATTGACGTGTCGGGCGCTGAGGTCGAACTGGCCGCCGGCGACGTGCGGCGCATACAGATCGAGCAATTTAGCGAATGGCGTCGAATTGAAGAGCGCCGTGTAGCTCGCGACGATCTCCTCCAGCGACAGCGCCTCGTCGCCTGCCTCAGCCAAGGCGGATTTGGGCATCCAGACATGCCCCATCACAGGGAGATATTGGGCCTCGAAATCTCCGACGAATCCACCTTCGGCCGAGAAGAACTTTGTGATGATCCTGGGGCCCTTGTTGTAAGCCCAAGATCGTGACCGCATCAGTCCCCACCAGTCCGCTCGTTTGGACTGGACGATGGTGGCCCGCGACCGAAGCCGGTCTCGCGCCGGTTCGAGCCAAGCCTTGAAATACCGAGGCGCGGCGGCTTTGACCGCTTCCTCGTCTGCGAACAAGGCTCCATCGGCCGTGTGCGGGAAAAACACGTGGTAGGGCTTGGCGACGCGACCGTTCTGGATGGAATCGGTCATGGTCGCGAGGCGGAAATATGTGCGCTCCTTGGCGGGCAGGGCGCGGAACTCCTCCTCGGTCAGCAGCAGAACCTCATTCAATCCGGTCTGGATGCCTTGCGAAACCTCGAACAAATCCTGCACCGTCGAGAGTGACAGCTCGTTCAATTCCTTCAGCAACCGCTCGGTGCTGGGCGTCGGCAGCCGCCAGGTTGGCCTATCAGTCAGCGAGGTCGACTGGATTGGGAAGAGGCTCCACTGGGTCTCCACCACCGGAGAGACCGGGGCGACGCCACCGAGCTTGCGGAGCTTGCGGAAAGCCTCGCCCGTGGCAGCCGCGTCGTTCTCGGTCAGCACCGCGGTCAACACGGTAGACGCTGCAGGCCGCCCCTTGCGCACAACCGCACAAGCGACCTGCACCATGGCGTGGGAGAACAGGCCAAAGTCGCCGATGGAGGCCAGGAGACGGATTTCGCCCTCTGCGGCCAAGCGCTGGCGCCAACCGGTAGCAGCCTTCAGGGACAAGAGGCTGGCGGGGAATAGCGTTCCCAGCACACCCCCCGGATTGAGCCTCTCCAAAGCACGCGCGACGAAGGCCATGCTGTAGTCGCCGCGCGCGGCGTCAGTGTCGGTCGCCGCCTTGAGTTGTTCGCGTTGTTGGACGGTCTGGGCTCCAAATGCGATGAACGGCGGGTTCATGACGACGACGTCGGAAACCGGCATTCCGATCTCGCCCAGAGAGTCGCCCAGGATGAGCTTCAACTCGACCCCGCCGGCTGGGGCCCAATCGCGCACAGAAAGGCTGAGGACGAAGCGGGCCATGGCTATAGCGGCCGCAGAAATGTCGATCCCGACCAGCGTCAGATGACCCTGGAATCCCGCGCGCCGCAGCGCACGCAGGGCCTCGTGCAAGAACGCTCCGGATCCACAGGCCGGATCGCAAAGCGTCAGGCGCTCTCTCGTGGCCAGATCCGGGATAGCGGCAAGAACCTGCTCGACGATGCTGCGGGCAAGAGCTGGCGGTGTGAAGTGCGTCCCACCCCGATTGTCGACCTTGGTCTCTGGCGCATCGAGCAGACCGAAAAGGTCGTAGTTGGGCGGAACGCGCAACAGCTCGAAGTGAGCTTCCTGGAACAGTTGACCGCCCGCGTGACGGATGGCCAGAGCAGGGTGAAGGCGCAGAAGCGACAGCCCTCCCGGGCCTGAGGCAACCTCGGCTCCAGCAGCGTCGAGGCCATTGGCGTCTAGATGTGCGCAGAGTTCGCTTGCGTCGTCAGCCAACCCCAGTCTGGCAGGATCGGCGTCGTATTGCTGAGGGGCGATCAAGCGGCCCAGAGCCGCCAGATAGACGTCCGTCGTGCGAATGTCCGGGAGGCCCGCAGCATGGCTCAGCGAGCGGATTCTGCGGAAATAGTTGAGCAAGTGATCGACCACGCCACGGTTGGAGCGCAGCCTGTCCTCATTCAAGTAGGCGTAAAAGCGATCGAGGCTGCGCTCGACCCCGACCCGCTCATAGACGCGCGGCTCTCTTGGCGCGTCCCAGCGCAGGACAGCGACCTTGCTCTCGGTAACCGTGACATGGTGGGGGATATCGCTGGACCAAGCCCATCCAGCAGGTCCCTCCTGACGCCACAGATCCTCCGCCGAGGTCGACAGCGCGATCGACATGTTGGCCGGTCGGGGGTGGACGGTCACGGTCGACGATGACGTGATCAACTGGCGCGCCACGACGGGCTATGACCCGGAATATGGGGCCCGGCATCTCCAGCGCAACATTGAGC
>CAZXVO010000222.1:0-6521 GCA_964643835.1 uncultured Phenylobacterium sp.
CGTGCGCGCGGCGGTGTCGATGGAGGCGTCGGAGGCGGCGAGCGCCTTGGCCTTGGCCGCGCCGACAGCGTCATGACGCTCGCCCTTGGCGACGATCTTGTAGGCCTTGGCGAGGTCGGCGCCGATCAGGTCCTTGACCTTCGCCTTGATCGCCGAGGTGTCGTCGGCGGCGAATTCGAAGGGTTCCTTGGCGGCGTGCTCGGCCAGTTCGATGATCGCGTCGATCACCGGCTGCATGGACTTGTGCGCGAAGGTGACGCCGCCCAGGACGACCTCTTCGGACAGTTCCTGGATCTCCGACTCCACCATCATGACCGCGTCATGGGTGCCGGCGACGACCAGGTCCATGGCGGACTCTTTCTGTTCGTCGAGGGTCGGGTTGAGGACGTATTCGCCGTTGATGTAGCCGACGCGCGCGCCGCCGATCGGGCCCATGAAGGGCGCGCCGGACAGCACCAGGGCCGCCGAGGCGGCGACCAGGGCCACGATGTCCGGATCATTTTCCAGGTCGTGGGCCAGCACGGTGGTGACCACCTGGACTTCGTTCTTGAAGCCGGCGGCGAACAGCGGACGGATCGGACGGTCGATCAGGCGCGAGGTGAGGGTTTCCTTCTGCGACGGCGCGGCTTCGCGGCGCGGGAAGGAGCCGGGGATCTTGCCGGCGGCGTAGTACTTCTCCTGATAGTTCACCGTCAGGGGGAAGAAGTCCTGGCCGGGCTTCGGCGACTTGGCGAACACGGCGGTCGCCAGCACCATGGTCTCGCCATAGGTGGCGAGCACCGAGCCGTCGGCCTGGCGGGCCATGCGGCCGGTCTCGAGGGTGAGCGTCTTGCCGCCCCACTCGATCGTCTTGCGTTTGATGTCGAACATTTTCTCTTCTCTCTCATCCCGCGGGCGTATTCCCGAGCGGGGGCGGACAGGGCGTCGGTCTTCCGAAATCCTCTCCATTCAGACAGGCGACGAGGATTTCGGCGAACCCTCGGCGTACGGGGCCGGATATCCGCACATGGCGGTGTCCGGTTCGCCGCTTGCCCCGGCCTGTCGCGGGAGAGCGGCGTCTAAGGTCCAGGCCTATACGCAAAGCCCCCGGTTTCCCGGGGGCTCGCGGTGTTAGCGGCGCAGACCGAGCTTTTCGATCAGGGCCTGATAACGGCCGACATCGGACGTCTTCAGGTGATCGAGCAGCGAACGACGCTGGGAGACGAGCTTGAGCAGGCCCCGGCGCGAGTGGTTGTCCTTCTTGTGCGTCTTGAAGTGGTCGGTCAGGTTCGCAATCCGCTCAGAGAGGATCGCCACCTGCACTTCGGCGCTACCCGTGTCGCCTTCAGAGCGGCCATGGGTCTTGATGAGTTCGGCCTTACGGTCGGTCGTGATCGACATCGGTCAGTCTCCGCTCTTGTCCAGATGAAAGACCCGCGTGGGCTCGAGCCGGCCCATGCGCATCTCGCAGAGCGCAACCAGGTTCCCGTCCGACATGGCTGAAACGGTGCGAGAGCCGGGCAGGAGCTCGGCTTTCAAGGTTTCCACCTGTCGGGGAACGAGAACGATTGATCGTCCCTGCTTGAGCCTGAAAGCGTCTTCGGCGGTCACGGCCTACTCCGGGATGTCGTCGAGGGCGGTCTCGACCGGAAGCAATAGCTCCAAGCAGCGGGCCTTATGCCCGAAATCCTCTAGCAATTCCAGCGTTATCGCCCGGTCCTCGGAAAACGGGCCGACGCGGGTCCGGCGCAGCGCGCTGACATGTCCGCAGGCGCCGAGGCGGTCCGCCAGGTCGCGGACCAGGGCCCGGACATAGGTGCCCTTGCCGCAGTCCATCTCCAGCTCGACATGGTCCTCATCCGGGGCGCCCAGGACCCGCAGGCCGTGGATCATCACCGGCCGGGCCTTCAGCTCCACCGTCTCGCCGGCGCGAGCCAGGTCATAGGCCCGCTCGCCGTCTACCTTGATGGCGGAATAGGCCGGCGGGACCTGCTGGATTTCGCCCACGAACTCATCCAGCACCGCGTCCACCGCCGCCACCGTCGGGCGCACGTCAGACTGGGCGATGACCTCGCCCTCGCGGTCATAGGTGTCCGTGGTCCGGCCCCAGGCGATGGTGAAGCGGTACGACTTGTCGGCGTCGACCAGGAACGGAACGGTCTTGGTGCCCTCGCCCAGGGCGATGGGCAGGATGCCGGTGGCCAGGGGATCCAGGGTGCCGGCATGGCCCGCCTTCTGGGCGTTGAAGGTCCGGCGCACGCGGCTGACCGCGTGGGTCGAGGTCAGGTCGTAGGGTTTGTCGAGGCAGATCCAGCCGGAGACGGCCTCACCCTTCTTGCGGCGGCCCATCAGTCCTCGCCGTCCTGCTCGTCTTCGTCCCGCTCCAGGTCCTGGCGGACGCGAGGGTCGTTGAACAGGGCGTTCATGCGGCTGGCTTCGTCGAAGCTGTCGTCGTGCAGGAAGCGCAGATCGGGGGTGAACTTCATGTCGATCATCCGCCCCAGCCGTCCGCGCAGGAACTTGGCGTGACGCGCCAAGGCCTTGATCACCGGGCGCGGATCGCCGCCGCCCAGGGGCTCGATGAAGCAGGTGGCGTGCTTGAGGTCCGGGCTCATCTTGACCTGGGTCAGGGTCACCGACACCCCGTCGAGGTCCGGTTCGTTCAAATCCTCCTCCAGGAGGATCTCGACCAGGGCGTGACGGATCAGTTCGCCCGCGCGAAGCTGGCGCTGGCTGGGCCCGGATGGGGCGCCGCGGCCGTTGGACTGGCGTTTCATGGGAAGCTTGCCTCTGTAAGCCTGGGGCGCGGATCGGACGCGCTCTCAGGGAAGCCGGCGCTTCTAGAGATGAGCCATCCGATTGTCCACCATCAGGCGCCAGTGCGTTCCTTGAAGAAGGCGATCACCCGTTGCTCGGCCGCCTTGCTGGGGCCGTCCTCGGCCAGGTGGACGGTGAGCACCGAGTGGGGCGGCCGCTCGGAGGCCGCGGCGTCCTCGTCCTCCAGTTCGATGGCCTCGAACTTGTCGCCGAAGGTCTGCTTCAAGGCCTCGAACCGGGCGTCGGGGACCAGGGCGTCGGACTTGAAGCGCAGGCCGATCATCGACAGGTCCTCGTCAGCGAACCGCTGCTTGGCGCAAGCTACCTCCGCCGGGCTGGCGTCGATGCCGGCAGCGCGGATCTTGGAGCCCGCCGCCATCGGCATGGAGGGTTGGGACAGGACCGGCGCCACCACCGACGGCTCGGTCATCATGGCCAGGGCAAAGCCGCCGGTGAAGCACATGCCCACCGCGCCGACGCCCTTGCCGCCACATTCGGCGTGGGCCTTGCGGGCCAGGGCTCTCAGCCACTCAACGATGGGCGAGGACTTGCCGGCCTTCCAGACATTGAACTCGCGCCGGATGCAGATCGCCCCGAACATCGAGCCCAGGGCGTAGCCGGTGGAGACCGGCCGGCCCGGCTGGCCGAACAGGCTGGGCAGGAAAACAGTCATGCCTTGCGCCGCCACCCGGTCGGCGAACTGGATCACCTGCGGGTGCAGGCCAGGGATCTCATGGATGATGATGACCGCCGGACCGGAGCCTCGGCGCCAGACCGGCCGCGTATAGGGGCCGTCGGTGAACTCGAACTTGTCGTACTCTGAAAGCGCGGCTTCGTAGTTCATGTCGTCCCCCCAAGGCCTGGAGGGAGACTAAGCTGATCAGAGCTTCACGCGCAGCATGGAAATGTCGCCCTCGAAGCCCGACAGCTTCCAGGTCCCATCCGTCTGGGTGAACACCAGCATGCAGGGGCCATCCTTCTTGCGCGTCGCGCAGATCCGGCCGTCGGGCATGGCCTTCAGCGACCCGGCGATGGCGACTGCGCCGGGGATCGGGGTGGAGGGCTTGTAGCCATAGTATTCCGCCACGCTGCGGAACACCTTGGGCTGGACCAGGCTGTCGCCGGCGATGTCGGCCAGGGCCGGGGCGAGGATCACGCCCAGGGCCTTCCAGCCGTCGCCGCCCTGCGCCGTGCGGGTCCGGTCCACCAGCCGCGCCTCGATCTCCCGCTTCAGCGCCTTGCGGTCCACGTGAGCCTCGAAGGCCGCGCTGTCATTGTCGCGGATCGACACCAGCAGAGCGTGGACGTCATTGGCCGCGCTCAGCCGCTGGGCGGTGGCGCAGGCCGTCAGGCTGAACGCCGCGGCGAGAACAAGGGTCAGACGCAAGAAGGCGGCGGGTCGCATCGGGGTGGCGCTCTAGGGCTGGGCGGTGAAGTGCAGCAGGCTGGTATCGTAGCCCAGGGCCTTCACCCGGGCGATCAGATCCTCGCGCGTCTGGGCGTCAGGACGGGCCTGGCGGGTCAGGATCCAGAGATAGCGCCCGCTCGGCTCGCCCACGATGGACCAGCTATAGTCAGGCGCGCGGTCGAGCACCCAATAGTCCGCATAAAAGGGGCCAAAGAACGACACCTCAAGCTTGGCGCCCTTGTCGTCACCGGTCAGGCGGGCGACGCCCTTGGCCACCGTGGACTTGCCGTCCCGCTCGCAGGCGTTCAGCACGGAGAGCTTTCCGTCCGGCCGCCGGCCATAGGTGGCGGTGACATTGACGCAGTCGCGCTCGAACCGGTTTTCGTAGCGGGCGAACTCCCGCCAGGTCCCCAGATAGAGGTCGAGCTCCACCCTCTGGGCGGGCTCCGGGACCTTGCGATTGCCGACAGGCATGGCGGCGCAGGCGGACAGCCCGGCCGTGGCGATCAGAAGCGGAATGAGAAGGCGGCGCATGGGTCCAATCTAAGGGCTGGACGGGGGGGCCGCCACCCGGCGGGGTGACAAGCCCAAAGCAAAAGGCCCTCCCCGCTAGGGAAGGGCCTTCAAAGCTGTCCTCGGCGTGAGCCTTAGAGGCTGCGCTTGACCTCTTCGAGGCTGAAGCACTCGATGGTGTCGCCCTCTTTGATGTCCTGGAAGCCCTGGAAGAACATGCCGCATTCCAGGCCGGAGCCCACTTCTGCGACGTCGTCCTTGAACCGCTTGAGGGTCTGCAGGGTGCCCAGTTCCAGAACCACGATGTTGTCGCGGACGATCCGGACGCGAGCGCCGCGCTTGACCACGCCTTCGGTGACCCGGCAGCCGGCGACCTTGCCGACCTTGGTGATATCGAACACCTGCAGGACGCGCGCATTGCCCAGGAAGGTTTCGCGCTGTTCCGGCGCGAGCATCCCCGAGAGCACGCCCTTGATGTCGTCGATCAGGTCGTAGATCACCGCATAGTAGCGGATCTCGACGCCTTCACGTTCGGCCAGCTGGCGGGCCTGGGACGAGGCGCGGACGTTGAAGCCGATGATGGGCGAGTTGGCGCCCTTGGCCAGCATTACGTCGCTTTCGCTGATGGCGCCGGCGCCGGACAGGATGATCCGGGCGCGAACCTCGTCGGTGCCCAGCTTGTCCAGCGACCCCACGATGGCTTCCGCAGAACCCTGGACGTCGGCCTTGATGATGACCGGCAGCTCCGAGATCTTCTTGTCCTGCAGCTTGGCCATGAAGTCGGCCATGGTCACGCCGCCAGCCAGCGGAGCGCCCGCCTTTTCGCGCTTCAGACGCGTGCGGTACTCGGTCAGCTCACGGGCGCGGGCGTCGTTCTCGACCACGGCGAAAGCTTCGCCAGGGGCCGGGGTGCCGTCGAGGCCCAGGATCTCCACCGGGGTGGAGGGACCAGCCTCGGTCAGCTGTTCGTCGCGCTCGTTCAGCAGAGCGCGGACGCGACCGAAGCTCGAGCCGGCGACGACGATGTCTCCACGCTTCAGGGTGCCGCGCTTGACCAGGACCGTGGCGACGGCGCCGCGGCCGCGATCCAGCTTGGCCTCGATCACCACGCCGTCGGCGGTGCGGTCGGGGTTGGCCCGCAGGTCCATGACCTGGGCCTGCAGCAGGATGCCTTCGATGAGGTCGTCGAGGCCCATCTTCTCGGTCGCCGAGACCTGGATGGCCTGGGTGTCGCCGCCCAGGCTTTCCACCACGATCTCGTGCTGCAGCAGCTCGTTGATCACGCGGGTCGGGTCAGCGCCCGGCTTGTCGATCTTGTTGATCGCCACGATGATCGGCGCGCCGGCGGCCCGGGCGTGCTGGATGGCTTCCACCGTCTGCGGCATGACACCGTCGTCGGCGGCGACCACCAGGACCACAATATCGGTCACATTGGCGCCACGGGCGCGCATCGCCGAGAAGGCGGCGTGGCCGGGGGTGTCCAGGAAGGTGACCCGCTCGCCGCTTTCCAGGCGAACCTGGTAGGCGCCGATATGCTGCGTGATCCCGCCGTGTTCGCCGGCCGCCACATCCGCCGAACGCAGAGCGTCCAGCAGGCTGGTCTTGCCGTGGTCGACGTGACCCATGACCGCCACGACCGGCGGCCGCGACTCCAGGTGATCGTCCTCGTCCTCGGCGCCGATGAAGCCCTCTTCGACGTCGGATTCCGACACACGGCGCACGGTGTGGCCGAATTCGGTGGCCACCAGCTCGGCGGTGTCGTTGTCGATCACGTCGTTGATCTTCAGCATCACGCCCTGACGCA
>CAZXVO010000223.1:0-6521 GCA_964643835.1 uncultured Phenylobacterium sp.
ACCGCCGCTATCTGCGCGCCCTGATCGAGAACTATGGCGGCGGCCCGGCCGGGGTGGAGACTCTGGCCTACGCCATCGCCGAGGCCCGCGACGCCGTCGAGGACGTGATCGAGCCCTATCTGATGCAGCAGGGCTTCATCCAGCGCACGCCGCGCGGCCGCGTCGCCACCGCCCGCGCCTACGCCCAGATCGGCCTACCCCGGCCGCCGCTGATGCCCAGGGGGGGCCAAGGCGCGTTGTTCGACGAGGGGTGAGGGCGCTTGCCCCACAGCCCCAAATCAAACATCACAAAATCTGCGCCTAGTGACTGGGGCCCCGCCTTCGCGGGGATGAGCGGATGGAAGCATGACCACCGAACCCTCCTGCGGCTGGATCGAGGGCCGTGAGCACTGCCTGCCGGTGCGGATCTATTACGAGGACACCGACTTCACCGGCGTCGTCTATCACGGCCAATATGTGCGGTTCTTCGAACGCGGCCGCTCGGACTTCCTGCGTGCGGCGGGCATCGACCACTCGGCCCTGCTGGATCGCGAGGACCCGGCGGCCTTCACCGTCGTGCGCATGAGCCTGGACTTCAAGCGGCCGGCCCGGATCGACGACGCCCTCCTGGTCCGCACCACCTATGACGAGGCCAAGGGTCCGCGCCTCTTCATCACCCAGCGCATCACCCGCGGCGACGAGCTGATCTGCGAGGCCAAGGTCGAAGCCGCCTGCATCGACCTCAAGGGACGCCCCAGGAAGCCTCCTGGGGGACTCCTGGAGACGCTTCGGCCTCTCTTTTGCTAGGACTAGGCCCAAAGTTCGCCACTGGTCTGATACAGACCACTCGATCAAGCCGCCCAACGGAGCCCAAGACCTGATGGACGCCGCCGCCACGACGATCACGCCCGAGACCTTCTCGTTCATCTCCCTCTTCCTTCGCGCCGACTGGGTGGTGAAGGGGGTGATGATCGGCCTGGGCCTCGCCTCCCTGTGGTCCTGGACCGTCATCGTCGACAAGCTGGCCCGCTTCACAGTGCTGAACCGCCAGGCCGACCGCTTCGAGGGCGAGGTCTCCTCGGGCCGCAGTCTTGAGGATATCGCCCAGGAGGCCGGCGAGCGGCCCAAGCACGCCCTGCCCCGCATGCTGCAGGGCGCCCTGCGCGAATGGCGCGACGCCCGGGCCAAGGGCCTGACCACCGACACCCAGGCCGCCTTCCTGGTCCAGCGGATCGACCGGGTGCTCGACACCACCATCGCCCGCGAGGCTTTGCGGGTGGAGGACGGCCTCGGCTCCCTGGCCATCGTCGCCACCGCCAGCCCGTTCGTGGGCCTGTTCGGCACGGTCTGGGGGATCATGCACTCCTTCCAGGCCATCGCGATCCAGAAGAACACCAACCTGGCCGTGGTCGCGCCCAACATCGCCGAGGCCCTGTTCGCCACCGCCATCGGCCTGATCGCCGCCATCCCGGCCTATATCGCCTACAACAAGTTCTCGACCGACGCCTCGCGCTACACCGCCCGGCTCGAGGGCTTCGCCGACGACCTGTCCACCGCCATCCAGCGCCGTATCGCGGAGCGGTCCTGACATGGCGCTGTCGACCCATGACGCCTTCGCCGCCCGCGGCGGGGGCGGACGCCGCCGGCGGCGCGGCCGCCGCGGCGCCCTGTCCGAAATCAATGTGACGCCCCTGGTGGACGTGATGCTGGTGCTGCTGATCATCTTCATGATCTCGGCGCCGCTGCTCACCGTCGGCGTGCCCGTGGACCTGCCCAAGACCGAGGCTGGGGCCATGGAGGACCAGAACGAGCCGATCACCATCTCCATCAAGGCTGACGGTTCGCTCTATGTGCAGGAAAACGCGGTGGCCTTCGCCGGCCTCTCGCCGCGGCTGAAGGCCATGGTGGGCGGTAACACCAAGCGCCCGATCTATGTGCGCGCCGACGGCCGGGCGGCCTATTCCATCGTCGCCCAGGTGATGGCCGCCCTGTCCACCTCGGGCTTCACCTCGATCAACCTGCTCACCGACACCGGCGGGCCCTCGTCCGGGGCCTCGACGCCGGTCGAGCCCAAGCCCGCGCCCTAGGGTCCAGGCATGCAGGAGCGGTCCGACTTCTCGCTGGCGATGGTCGTCTCCGTGCTGCTGCACGCGGGCGTGCTGGTCGCCGCCCTGATCTCGTGGCCGCAGGAACGCGCCCTGCCCATCGGCGGCGCCGTCGCCATCAATGTGGTGCCCAACTCGGCCATCACCGACATGCGCGCCGCCGCCGAGGCGCAGAAGGAACAGACCGCCCAGACCGAAGCGCCTGAACCCGACGCCCCGCCCGAGGCCGCGTCGCCCTCGCCCCAGCCGACCCCGAAGCCGACGCCCGCCCCGCCGCAGCCACAGGCCGCCGCCAAGGCGGCTCCGAAGCCGGCCCCTCAGGCCCCGACCAATCCCAACGCCAAGGGCCAGAAGAAGCCCGCAGCCAAACCCACGGGCCTCGATCTCGACGCCCTGGCCGCCTCGCTGGCCAAGTCCAAGCCCTCCGGCGGCAAGGCCTCCTCCGCCGCCAAGGGGCCGACCCGGCCGGAGACCGCCCTGCAACAGCGCCTGGCGGCCGGCGCCGGGCGCGGGCTGTCGGCCAATGCGGCGGCGGGCCTGGCGTCCGAGCTGATGCGCCGCTGGAACCCCAACTGCGAGGTCGAGGGCGGCCGGGCCGTGAAGGTCCGCGTCACATTCACCCTGGGCCTGGGCGGCCAGATCGTCGGCCCAGTCAACGCCGGCGGGGCAGAGGAATCTTCTAACGCGGTGGTCAAGGCCGCCGCCGACCGCGCCATCCGGGCTGTCTACAAGACCGCCGCCGACAACGCCTTTCCAAGAGAGACCTACGGGAACACCTGGGCCCCGACCTTCAACGCCCAGGAAGCCTGCAGCTGAGCCTCGGAGACCGACCTATGCGCCTGAAGACCCTGTTCCTGGCCCTCGCGGCCGTGATGGCGGCCTCCGCGGGCCTCGCCCCGGCCCCGGCCAGCGCCCAGATCGAAGTCGACGTCAACAAGGGCGACATCCAGCCCCTGCCCATCGCCATCCCGGCTTTCGGCGGCCAGCGCGGCGCCGACATCGCCCAGGTCATCACCGGCAACCTGGAGCGCTCCGGCCTGTTCAAGCCCGTCGACCAGGCCGCCTTCATCGAGAAGAACCTGAATGTCGCGGTCCAGCCGCGCTTCCCGGACTGGAAGGCGATCAACGCCCAGGCCCTGGTCAACGGCCAGGTGACGGTCGAGGGCGGCCGGCTGCGCGTCGACTTCCGCCTCTGGGACGTCTTCTCCGAACAGCAGCTGCTGGGTCTTCAGTTCACCTCGACGCCGGAGAACTGGCGGCGCGTCGCCCACAAGATCTCCGACGCTGTCTATGAGCGCCTGACCGGCGAGAAGGGCTATTTCGACACCCGGATCGTCTTCGTGGCCGAAAGCGGCGGGCGCCTGAACCGCACCAAGACGCTGGCCATCATGGACCAGGACGGCGCCAACCCATCCTACCTGACCGACGGCTCCTACATCGTCATGTCGCCGCGCTTCTCCTCGACCAGCCAGGAGATCACCTACATGACGCTGAAGCCCGAGGGCTCGGCGATCTACCTGTTCAACCTGGAGACCGCCCGGCGCGAATCCATCGGCCAGTTCCCGGGCATGGTCTACGCCCCGCGCTTCTCCCCCGACGGCGGCCGCGTGGCCTTCTCCGTCGAGCGGGGCGGCAACAGCGACATCTATGTGATGAACCTGCGCAGCCGCTCCAGCGCCAAGCTGACCAGCGACCCGGCCATCGACACCTCGCCCTCCTTCTCGCCGGACGGCTCGCGGATCGCCTTCAATTCCGACCGCGGCGGCTCGCCCCAGCTCTATGTGATGAATTCCGACGGCTCGGGTGTGCAGCGGATCTCCTTCGGCGCCGGGCGTTACACCACCCCGGTCTGGAGCCCGACCGGCGAGTTCATCGCCTTCACAAAGCAGACCGGCGGCGAGTTCCACATCGGCGTCATGCGCGCCGACGGCTCCGACGAACGCCTGCTGACCACCAGCTACCTGGACGAAAGCCCGACCTGGGCCCCCAACGGCCGGGTTCTGATGTTCAGCCGCGAAACGCCTGGCGGCCCGCCGCGTTTGTGGACCGTGGATGTGACCGGCCGAATCCTGCGCCCCGCCCCCTATCCGGGCTCGGCGTCGGACCCCGCCTGGTCGCCTCTGCTGAACTAGACCGCTCAACCCGCAAGAGAAATCAGGTGTAAGGGAAACATAGTGGCGTTTCTCTGAGATGTGCGGGACAACAAAAAGCAGTTAGAGTTTTCGAATTGGCGCATCCTGCGCCGTCGCCGAACCCCAGCCTGAGGAGAAGCCCAAGATGAGCTTCAGCACCAAGCAAGCCCTTCGACTGGCGCTTGTCGCGGCCTGCGCCGTGTCCGTCACCGCTTGCGCGTCCAAGCCCAAGCCGACCCCGTCGACCCCGACGGCGCCGCCCAGCTATCCGACCCAGCCCTCCGTGCCGCCTGGCCCGAACGGTCCGGTCCCCGGCTCGATCCAGGACTTCGTCGTCAATGTCGGCGACCGGGTCTATTTCGACTTCGACCAGTTCGACATCCGCGCCGACGCCGGCCCGGTCCTGAACGCTCAGGCCCAGTGGCTGCTGCGCTATCCGTCGGTGATGATCCGCATCGAAGGCAACGCCGACGAACGCGGCACCCGCGAATACAACCTGGCCCTCGGCGCCCGCCGCGCCAACTCCGTGCGCGACTACCTGATCGCCCGCGGCGTCCAGGCCGCCCGCATCTCCACCGTCTCCTTCGGCAAGGAACGCCCGATCGATCCGGGCACCTCCGAGGAAGCCTATCAGCGTAACCGGAACGGCCACACGGCCATCACCGGCGGCGCGCGGTAAGCGTACAGTTCGAGGAGAGTACCGGAGGGGGCCCCGCAAGGGCCCCCTCTTTGCGTCTGGTCCCCAGGATCCGGACTGGACTTGAGCCCGGCCCCGGCCCCATTTTGGCCCCGCAACCGAAGTGATGATGAGACCATGAGCCTGCGCCGCCTCGCCCTGCCGTTCGCCTCCATCCTGGTCCTGGCCACCGCCGCCCCGGCCCTGGCCCAGACCCCGATCGACCCGCTGGACGCCCGCGATTCTCGCCGGGTCGACCGCATGGAGCAGGTGCTGCGCGAACTGCGCGCCATCGTCTTCCAGGGCCGCGACTCCGGAAAGCCGGTCGTCGTCCAGCCGGCCGAGACCGACTACCAGCTCCAGGAGCTGACCCGCCGGCTCAGCGACCTCGAACAGACCCTGACCCGGCTGAACGGCGCCCTGGAGACCACCACCTTCGGCCTGACCCAGGCCCGCCGCGACGTGGACACCCTGAAGGCCGAGAACGCCGCGCTCAACGCCCGGATCGCCAAGCTGGAAGCCGGCGCCGGCGCCTCGGCCCCCGCCGCCGACGCCGGGCTGGCCGGCGCGACGACGGGCCAGGCTGCGCCCGCCGCCCCGGTCCAGACCGCGGCCGAGGCCTTCACCCAGGCCCGTCAGATCATGCTCAGCGGCGACTATGCCGGCGCCGAGGGCGCGTTCCAGGACTTCGTCGAGCGCTATCCGGACTCCAGCCGTGGGCCGGAAGCCCGCTACTGGCTGGGCAAGACCCAGAGCGCCCGCGGCGCCAACGCCGACGCCGCCACCTCCTATATCGGCGCCATCCGCGGCTGGCCGCAGACCAGCTGGGCGCCCGACGCCGTGGTCGAGCTGGCCCGGTCCCTGATCGCCCTGAAACAGCCGAACGACGCCTGCCAGGCCTTGGCCGAGGTCAAGCGCCGCTATCCCAAGGCGCCCCAGGCGGTGCAGAACCGGGCCGCCGCCGCGCGGACCCAGGCCAAGTGCGCGGCCTAAAAGAGGCCGTCCACGCCCGTCTCGACGCGCGCCTGAACCCGGACAGCCGAGCCCCCCTGGCGGTCGCCCTGTCAGGGGGATCTGATTCCCTGGCCCTGGCCCTGATGGCCGCGGCCTGGGCTGAGCGTCACCGTCGCCGTCTGCTGGTGCTCACCGTCGATCATGGGCTTAGGCCCGAAAGCGCCGGGTGGACGAAGATCTGCGCTGGCCACGCCCGCCGCCTGGGCGCCGACTTCCAGGCGCTCTCCTGGCGCGGCGACAAGCCCCTCACCGGCCTGCCCGCCGCCGCCCGCGCCGCCCGCCACGCCCTGCTGGCTGACGCCGCGCGGCAGGCAGGCGCGAGCGTCATCCTGATGGGGCACACCGCCGATGATCTGGCGGAAAGCGCCGCAATGCGCGCCGCCGGCGCTACCACGCCGGACGCCCGTGAATGGTCGCCCTCCCCGGCCTGGCCTCAAGGGCGCGGCGTCTTCCTGCTACGCCCGCTGCTCGACCAGCGCCGGGCCGCCCTGCGCGATTGGCTGGCCGCGCGGGGCGAGACGTGGATCGAGGACCCGGCCAACAGCGACCTGCGATTCGCCCGGGCTAGGGCCAGGGCGGCGGGCGCGCCGCCGCCACCCCCGGCGCCGCCAGCGC
>CAZXVO010000224.1:0-6412 GCA_964643835.1 uncultured Phenylobacterium sp.
CTCGTCGAGCGCCGCCGCGGTCTCCTCCCGGCTGGCGGCCTGGTTCTCGGTGCGGCGCGACAGCGAGGCGGCGGCCTGGTCCAGCTCGCGCACGCTGGAGTGCATGCCGGTGGTCGAGGCCTTGATGGCGGCGATGGTCTGTTCAAGGCGCGAGATCGCGGCGTTGTAGTCGTGACGCAGCTTCTCGAACTGGGGCGCAAAGGCGTTGTTCAGGCGATGAGACAGGTCGCCATCCGCCAGCCGGGCCAGGCCATCGGCCAGACTCTCGGTGACTTGGGCCCGCTCATGATCCACGGAGGCCTGCAGTCGGGCCCGATCCTGGGAGGCCTGTTCCTCGGCATGGTGCGCAGCCTCGGCCTCGGCCATGGCCTTCTGCGCCGTGTCCAGCGACGCCTCGGCGCGGGACACCGCCTCGCTGGAGACGGCGAACATGCCGACGATGCTCTGGCAGACCCACATCAGGATGGCCGCTTCCGCGATCAGGATCACGGCGTGGACCATGACCCGACCCAGGCCGGCGGAGCCGGGGAACACGGCGGCGGGCAGCAGGAAGCTGAGGGTCAGGTGGTGAACGGCCACGACGGCGGCGCCGGCGAGGATCGCGCGCCAGTCGCAATAGATCACCAGGGCAGCCAGGGCGGCGAAATAGGCCATGTGCAGGTCGATCTGCCAGGGATGCCCCTTGAAGGCCGCCACCATCAGGGACACGAGGCCCATCAGGGCCGCGGCGATGGCCATGCGGCCACCGGCGCCATCCTTGTCAGAGGCGCCCGCCAGGGTCGCGCCGCCCGCCAAGGCCGCAGCGCCGAGGCCCAGGGCCAACCAGGGGCCCTTAAGAAGCAGAGCAGCGCCGGTGACCGCAAGGACGAGGCCCCACAGAACACCGCCCATGAGCCGGTGACCGAACGCCCGCTGTTCAGCAATGGTCTTGAACATAACTCACCCACAGGTTTGGCCGTCGCCGGCTCAAGATAGCGCGTCCTCACACCAGGGATTGCGCGAGAAGGCTTAACGAGCGTTTACCTAACCTAGAGGAAAGGGCCGCGACCCCTTGCCGCACAAGGGATTGCCACCGAGTGCCGCCCGCGCGTACGGGTTGCATGGCCAGACTCGAAAACCCCGGCAGAATGTCTACAATTGTCGCGCCCCAGAAAGGATATGTCGCGCGAGACATCAAAAATGTCTGACAATCCTATTGCGCACGGCCCCTGAGCCTGCGACCAGTCCCGTAGAAACAACTCAGGGGGGATCGTCATGTCGTCGACTGCAGCGCCGCAGGGCCCGCACCGCCGCAGCCTGCTGCTGGCCGGGGCCAGCCTCTTCCTCCTGCCCGGCTGCGCCAGTCTCGCGACCGGTGGCGGAGGCGCGCGCCGCAAGGCCGGCGAATGGCCGGTCTATGGCGGCGACAACCACGGAACCAAATACTCGCCCCTGGATCGAATCCACCGGGGCAACGCCAAGGATCTGCAGGTCGCCTGGACCTGGGCCTCGCCCGACGACGCGGTCCGCGCGGCCAATCCCGGCCTACCGCTGGGCGAGTTCCAGGCCACCCCGATCATGGTCGACGGCAAGCTGTTCGTCTCCACGGCCTTCTGCCAGGTGGCCGCCATCGATCCGGTCACCGGCGCGACCCTATGGCTCTATGATCCGGGAACCTGGAAGCACGGCGCCTTCACCAGCAAGGGCCTGATCCACCGTGGCGTCGCCTACTGGCGCGAGGGTGATGACGCCCGGGTGATCATCGCCACCGGGGACAATCGCCTGATCGCCCTCGACGCCCAGACGGGAAAGCCCGTGCCGGGCTTCGGCCAGAACGGTGAGGTGGATCTGGGAACCATCGGCTTGAGCCGGCCCCTGGCCCGCGATCCGGTCGACCTGTTCGGCACAACCTCCGCGCCGGTTATCTGCCGCGACGTGGTGATGGTCGGCCATTACATCCACGACCGCCCGGTGATCGCTGAGATGCCGCCGGGCGACGTCCGCGGCTTTGATGTCCGGACCGGGGCGCTGAAGTGGACCTTCCGCACCGTGCCGCGCAAGGGCGACTACGGCTACGACACCTGGGAGGGCGGCTCGGCCGACCGCAACGGCAACGCCAACATCTGGGCGCCCTTCACGGCCGACGACGAGACCGGCCTCGTTTATCTGCCCGGCACCTGCCCCACGAACAACTTCTATGGCGGCGACCGTCCGGGCGACAATCTGTTCGGAAACGCGCTGATCTGCGTGGACGCGAGCACCGGCCTGCGCCGCTGGCACTTCCAGTTCGTGCACCACGACATCTGGGACTACGACCTGCCCTGCGCGCCGAACCTTGTCGACATCACGGTCGGCGGCCGACGCATCAAGGCCGTGGCCCAGGTCACCAAATCCGGCTTCACCTTCGTCTTCGACCGCCTGACCGGCCAGCCGGTCTGGCCGATCGAGGAACGGCCCGTCCCGCAGAGCGAGTTGAAGGGCGAACGCACCTCGCCCACCCAGCCCTTCCCCACCCTGCCCAAGCCCTTCGAGCATCCGGGCATGAGCGCCGACCTCTTGGTGGACTTCACTCCGGAGATCCGGGCGGAGGCTGAGGCCATTCTCGCCAACTACAAGTGGGGTCCGATCTTCACGCCATTCGGGACCCAGCCGACGATCCAGACCCCGGCCTGGGTGGGCGGCGCCAACTGGGGCGGCGCGGGCGTCGATCCACAGACCGGCGTGCTGTTCGTACCCTCAACCTCGTCCATCGCCTCCATGGCGTTGGATGAGACCGGCAAGCGGGTGGCCGGCGCCAATGAGACCGAGGAGATCGCCGGCAGCTCGCGGGTGGTCACCGGCCCGCGCGGCCTGCCGCTGCTGAAGCCGCCCTATGGCCGCATCACCGCCATCGACCTGAACACCGGCCAGCATCTCTGGATGCGGCCCAATGGTCCTGGCGCCACCGACAGCCCGGCGATGAAGCCGTTCAATCTCGGCTGGGTCGGCTCCACCGGGCGCACCGGACCGCTGGTGACCAAGACCCTGCTGTTCGTGGGCGAAGGCCCGCATGACCCGCGCTACGCCAAGAAGGTGCTGCGCGCCTACGACAAGGCGACCGGCGAGATCGTCGCGGAAATCGAGCTGCCCGGCCACACCCTGGGTCCGCCCATGACCTATGAAACGGACGGCCGCCAGTTCATCGTCTGCGGCATGGGCTTCCGCCGACAGCCGCACCGCCTCGTCGCCCTCGCCCTGCCCGCCTGAGGATCCGCCATGTCCCTGACCCGCCGCCTCGCCCTAGGCCTGACCGCCGCCGCAGCCCTTGCCGCCGCCACGCCGGCCTTCGCCGTGGGCGCGATGAAGCACTACATCCTGGTCGACCTGAAACCAGGAACCGACCAGCTGGTGCTGGACCGCTGGTACATGACCTTCCACGCCCCGCAGGTGCGCCGCGCCTACAAGGCCTGGCAGCGCAACTACATCTCCTTCCGGTCCTACCTGCCGCCGGAGGAAGCCAAGGCGGCCTATCCCCTGCTCTATGGCCGGATGACCGAGATCCAGTTCGACAGCCTGGCCGACTTCCAGGAGACCCGGCCGAACAACATCTATGGCGGCCTGAACTCCTTCACCCCGCCGCCCGGCGGCTGGGCCAACCCGCCCTTCACCTCGACCACCGCCAGCATTCCAGTGAACCCGCAGACGGTGTTCGTGTCCAAGGACACGCCGCCCAAGGAGACGCCCTATCTGCGCTGGGTGGTGTTCTTCCGCTATCCGGCCGGGGTCAGCGCCGCCGACGGCGACGCCTGGTACGAGACCACCTACGCCAAGATGGCCGCCGCCCGGCCCGGCGTGAAGCGCTACGCCCTCTACAAGGCGGTCTCGGAGCGGGCCGAATATCCGCGCGTGGCCGAGTTCTGGTTCGACGACTACGCCGCCTGGAAGGCCGCCTTCCTGCCGGCCCCGGCCGTCGCGCCGCCGCCCTGGGGCGGCAAGGACCTGCACGTGGACGCGATCTCGATGTTCGTCGGCGAGAACCCGGACGTCGACTTCGTCAACGACAAGCGCTCGATACCTTGAATCCAGGGTTCGTCCGCGCGGCTACTCGGCGTCGGGACTGCGCGCTTCACGGCAGTGCCAAAGTCGCAGTATGAAGATGGTCCCGGCAGCGATCTCGTAACGGATCTCGTAGTCGCCCACGATAATCCGGCGAACCTCACGCGGCAGGTAGGCATCGAGCTTCTCGCCGAGACGCGGGTAGTCGAGCAGCCGGTCTGGAGCGTGCGAAAGGTCTCGAATGACCCGCGCCGCCGCCTGCGGCGCCACCGGGCTCAAGTGCGCATGCAGCCGCACAAGATCGGAGGACGCCCTTCCGGTCCATTGGGTCTTCACGGCTTAGGCGGCGGCAACGGGGCATCCGTTGCAAGGCTATCGGCCCAGGCCTTGATCGCCTGATGATCGATGACCTGCCCCGCGTCGACATCAGCCAGGGCCTCGAGCGTCATGCGGTGACGCTCTTCTTCTTGATCGACCCAAGCGGCGAGCGCCTGCTTGACGACCCATCCGCGGGATCGCTCCAGCCGAGACGCCATCGCCTCGACCTTCTCTGCCAGGCTTAGGGGCACATGCGCCGTCAGAACCTTCGTTTCAGCGGTCATGCTTGGCTCCAATCGCAATGATTGAAATATAATCAGACTGATTGGTCTTGCAAGCCGCGTATCGACCTCCGCTACCGCCCCGAGGCCTTCTCGGCCGCGGCGCGGCGGGCCTTCTGGAACTGGGGCCGCAGGCCGCTCTCCAGGCCGAACTCCATCAGGGTGTCGGCGCCGGGGTTGTAGGCCGGCCAGGCCGGCTGACCGGGGCAAGCCGGCGCGCCCGTCTTGGCGAAGGCCACCCAGCAGCCGTGCACCAGGGTCTCCATCGCCTGGTCCTGCGGCGAGCTGAACCGGCCCGCGAGCTTCGTGCCGGTGGCGAAGGCGTAGAGGATCTCCGCCCCGTGCGGCGCGCCCTTGGCCCGACCGCGCTGAGCCGTGGGCACATAGGAGAAGTAGTAGAGCCAGGACGGCGCGCCCTTGGCCGCCTGCCCCGCGACCCAGCGCGCGGGCGCGCCCATCACCAGGTCGGTATAGGCTGCATCGACCCGGTCCTCGTCGGTGGGCAAGTCCGCATAGGCGGCCTTCTGGGCTGGCGTCAGACGCGCCAGGACCGCGGCGGTCGGTAGCGGGAAGGCCTTCAGCAACGAGGCCTCGTAGCTGTTCGAGCCGATCAGCAGCGGCACATCGATGGCGCGACCGGAGGTGAAGGCCTCGGCGGGGGTGTCGTTGATCAGGCGTCCGTCCTGGAACGGACCCACCGAGCCGATCCCCTTGGGCAAGTCGAACAGGGCTTCGGGCGGCAGGGCGCGCATGGCCTCGAGCGAGGCGTCGGCGCCGAGGCCCGCCTTGGTCATCAGTTCGACACCGGCCGTCTCCGCCTGAGCAAGGTTCGTGCGCGCCTGCCAGCCACCGCCGGACTGGACGATGGCCTTGGCGAACAAACCCTTGGCCGCCGGCGTGGACAGCAGCGACAGGATCGCGGAGCCGCCCGCTGACTCCCCGAACACCGTGACGTTCTTCGGGTCGCCTCCGAAGGCGGCGATATTGGCCTGCACCCACTTCAGCGCCGCCAGCTGGTCCATGAGGCCGTAGTTGCCGAGCGGCGCACCGGGCGGCGCCGCCTTGGTCAGGGCCGGATGGGCGAAGAAGCCCAGAGCTCCGAGCCGATAGTTGATCGTGACCAGGACCACGCCGTCCTGGGCGAACCGGGTCCCGTCATAGATCGGGCCAACGCCGGAGCCGAAGCGAAAGGCCCCGCCGTGGATCCAGACCATAACCGGCGCCTGCTTCGCCTTGGGCGCCGCCCAGACGTTCAGGTAGAGGCAGTCCTCGCTCTTGGGGGCCTGGGCGCCCATGGCCAGCACGCCGTCTGGGCGCGCGGGCTGCGGACAGATCGGCGCAAAGGCGGTGGCGTCGCGCGCTCCGCTCCAGGCGGCGACCGGGGCCGGCGGCGCCCAGCGCAACGCGCCGACCGGCGGGGCGGCGAAGGGGACGCCCTTGAAGACCGAAACCCCTTCGGCGGTCGCCCCGGCCAGGACGCCGCTATCGATCCGGGCCTTTGGCCCCTCCTGCGCATGGGCTGCGCCCGCGAGCGCCAGGGCCGCCACCAGTCCGCCAAGCCAGGTCTTCATGCGCCAGGTCCTCAAATCAGCAGCTCGCCGGCGGGCTCTCCCCTTCCGCCGGCGAGCCTTTGCGCCGCTACCGCGCCTCAGACCCGAAGGCGTAGGAGAGGCTCAGCCGGATCTCCCGGGGGTCGCCATAGACGTCCCGGGTCGGATCGCGCAGCGTCACATAGGTCTTGTCAAACAGGTTGCGCGCCTCCAGCGCCATGCGCCAGCGGCCGTTGTCGACGCCGACCG
>CAZXVO010000225.1:0-6198 GCA_964643835.1 uncultured Phenylobacterium sp.
CGAAATCTCGACGATCTCCGCACCCTGGGCCTTCAGCCACTCGGCACCCTTGCTCCACAGCGCGTCGATCTCGGCCGGCATGCCGTCGACCCGGTATTCCTTCGGAATGCCGATCCGCAGGCCCTTCACCGACTTGCCGACGAAGCTCGGATAGTCGGGGACCGCGATGTCCAGGCTGGTGGAGTCCTTCGGGTCATGGCCCGACATGGACTTCAGCATGATGGCGGCGTCCTCGACCGTCTTGGCGATCGGGCCGGCCTGGTCCAGGGACGAGGCGAAGGCGACAACGCCCCAACGCGAGCAACGGCCATAGGTCGGCTTGATGCCCACGGTGCCGGTGAAGGCGGCCGGCTGGCGGATGGAACCGCCGGTGTCTGTGGCGGTCGCGCCCAGGCACAGGTCCGCGGCCACGGCGGCGGCGGAACCGCCTGACGAGCCGCCCGGCGTCAGCTTGCGGTTCGAGCCCGCGGCGCGCCACGGGTTCACCACATCGCCGAACGCCGAGGTCTCGTTGGACGAGCCCATGGCGAACTGGTCCATGTTGAGCTTGCCCAGCATGACCGCCCCATCGCGCCACAGATTGGCGGTGACGGTGGACTCATAGGTCGGCACGAAGTTGCCCAGGATGTTCGAGCACGCGGTGGTGCGAACGCCCTCAGTGCAGAACAGGTCCTTGATGCCCAGCGGCGCGCCGGTCAGCGGACCGGCCTCGCCCTTGGCGCGGGTCGCGTCGGCGGCCTTGGCCATCGCCAGCGCCTTGTCCGGGGTCTCCAGGATGTAGGCGTTCAGCGGCTTGGCGGCGGCCACGGCGTCGACGTGCGCCTGGGTCAGCTCCAGCGACGAGAACGCCTTGGAGCTCAGGCCGTCGAGGGCGGCCTTGAGGGTCAGCTTGGTGAGGTCGGTCATTACTCAACCACCTTCGGCACGACGAAGAAGCCGCCCACGGACTTGGGCGCGTTGGACAGGACGCGGGCGGCGTCGCCGCCGTCGGTCACCACGTCCTCACGCATCGGCAGGGTCACGGCCACGGCCGAGGTCATGGGCTCGACGCCGTTGGTGTCGACCTCGTTCAGCTGCTCGATCCAATTCATGATCCCCGTCAGCTCGCGCGCCAGGGGTTCCAGTCTATCTTCAGGCTCGGCGATGCGCGCCAGCCTGGCGACCTTGCGGACGGTCGCCGCGTCGATGGCCATGGGGCCCTCCTGTTGTTGAGCCAGGGGTTAGCCGCCAGGGGGCCGCTTTGACAAGTGATGCGTTGCCTTCCCCAGAACTCCGTCATCCTCCGGTCGCCGGAACGGCGATCCGGGGGACCCAAGCTGATTTGCAAGGCCCCTGACATCCCGTCATGGCCGGGCTTGTCCCGGCTACCCATACGCGCCTGAGCCCGACAGTACGCGCCGCGCCTCCCCCGCCCCCACGGAGATCATGGGTGGCCAGGACAAGCCCGGCCATGACGAAGGGACAAGGAGCGCGCATATACCATTGTTTTTACATAACTTCATGTCATTGCCGCCGATCCAAACCCCCTTCGTCCATGTTGACGTCAAACGCTCCGAACGATTCAGGTCGTCGAAACCCCAGACCCCATGAGACCATCAGCCCAGGTCTTTCTCATCGCCGCCACCGGCCATCCCCGCTATGCAGCGCCATGGCCGTCATCGACATCACCGAACTCCCCGCCCTCCTGCCGCGCTATGGCGCTCTGATCGGCCTGGACCTGGGCGAGAAGACCATCGGGGTCGCGGTGTCCGACATCACCCGCATGGTGGCGACGCCGCTGCACACCCTGAAGAAGGCCAAGTTCACCGACGACGCCAACAAGCTGTTCGCCCTGATGAAGGACCGCGAGGTCGCCGCGGTGATCATTGGCCTGCCGGTGAACATGGACGGGACTGAAGGCACGCGCTGCCAGTCCAATCGCGCTTTCGCCCGCAATCTCCTGCGCTTGCGGCCCGAGCTTCACATCGTCTTCTGGGACGAGCGGATGTCGACCATGGCGGTCAATCGCTTCCTCATCGACGAACTGGACGCCAGCCGCGCCAAGCGCGCCGACCTGGTCGACGCCATGGCCGCGGGCTGGATCCTGCAGGGCGCCCTGGAGCGGCTTCGCGGCCTGTCCCCAGGCGAATAGGGCCACGCCCCTTGGCGCCTGGGCCGGTTGCGCCTAAGACGCCCCTTTAATGACAGCCTTGCCCCCCGGTCTGAACGAGGTCCTCAACCGGACCTTCCCGTTCCCGCGCCGCCACTTCCTGTCCGTTCTGGACCTCAATCCGGTGGAGGTCACGAACCTCCTGGATCTGGCCGACGGCTTCGTGTCGCTCAATCGCCAGACCTCGAAGAAGCTGGACCTGCTCAAGGGCAGGACCCTGATGAACCTGTTCTTCGAGAACTCCACCCGCACCCAGAGCTCCTTCGAGCTGGCCGGCAAGCGGTGGGGCGCGGACGGGGTCAATATGAGCCCCCGTTCCTCGTCGAGCTCCACGGGCGAGCCCCTGATCGACACGGCGGTGACCCTGAACGCCATGCAGCCGGACCTGCTTGTGGTGCGCCACGGCTCCTCCGGGGCGGCCAGCCTGTTGTCGCAGAAGGTCACCTGCTCGGTGGTCAATGCCGGCGACGGCCAGCACGAGCACCCGACCCAGGCCCTGCTGGACGCCCTGTCCATGCGCCGGGCCTTCGGTCGGATCGGCGGCCTGAAGGTCGCCATCTGCGGCGACGTCCTGCACAGCCGCGTGGCCCGCTCCAATGTCGGCCTGCTGCAGATGATGGGCGCCCAGGTGCGCCTGGTCGGCCCGCCGACCCTGATGCCGACCCAGGCCGACCGCTGGGGCGTCGAGGTCTTCCACGACATGCGCAAGGGCATCGAGGGCTGCGACGTGGTCATGATGCTGCGCCTGCAGCTCGAGCGGATGGACGGGGTCATGGCGCCGTCCCAGCGCGAGTACTTCCGCTTCTACGGCCTGGACCGCGAGAAGCTGGCCCATGCGGCGCCCAATGTGCGGGTCATGCACCCGGGGCCGATGAACCGCGGGGTCGAGATCGATTCCGACGTGGCCGACGACCTGAACGTCTCCCTGATCCAGGACCAGGTGGAGATGGGCGTCGCGGCGCGGATGGCGGTGCTGGCGACCCTCGCGGCCCGGCTGGAAAACGCCTGATGCGAAGCCTCTGCGTCTTCTGCGGATCGAGCCCCGGGGCCGATCCGGGCTATGGCCGCGCGGCCGTGGCCACAGGCAAGGAGATCGCCCGCCGCGGCCTGACCCTCGTCTATGGCGGCGCCAAGGTCGGACTGATGGGCCTGGTCGCCGACGCGGCCCTGGACGCCGGGGCCGAGGTCATCGGCGTCCTGCCCGAGGCGCTCAGCCGCAAGGAGATCGCCCATACCAGCCTGACCCGGCTGGAGGTCGTGGCCTCCATGCACGAGCGCAAGGCCCGCATGGCCGAGCTGTCCGACGGCTTCATCGCCCTGCCCGGCGGCGCCGGCACCCTGGAAGAGGTCTTCGAGATCTGGACCTGGGGCCAGCTGGGCTTCCATGGGAAGCCGGTCGGCTTCCTGAACATCGCCGGCTATTATGATGGCCTGGCTCGGTTTCTGGACCACACGGTGGACCAGGCCTTCGTCAAACCCGTGCATCGCCAGATGCTGACCTTTGCAGACCATCCCGAGACCCTGATCGACGCCCTGGCGGCCTATGCGCCCCCGGTCGCCGAGAAGTGGCTCGAACGGTTCGAGCTCTAAGCCATGCCGCGCCCTATCGCCTTCGTGAACGCCCGCCTTGTCGACCCGGCCAGCGGCTATGACGGCCCCGGCGCCCTTGTGGTGCGCGACGGCCTGATCGCCGAGGTCCTGCACGGCGCTGCGCCCGGCAACCTGTCCGAGGAGGTCGAGGTCATCGACGCTCGCGGCGCCATGCTGGCCCCCGGCCTCATCGACCTGAAGGTCCGCACCGGCGAGCCCGGCGCCGAGACCAAGGAAACGCTGAAGTCGGCCGGCCTGGCCGCCGCCGCTGGCGGCGTGACCTCCATCGTCCTGCAGCCCGACACCAATCCAGTGATCGACGAGCCCTCGGTGGTGGACTTCATCCTGCGCCGGACCCGCGACATCGAGCTGGTCCACGTCTATCCCGCCGGCGCCGCGACCAAGGGCGCCAAGGGCGAGCGGATGGCCGAGATCGGCCTGATGCGCGAGGCCGGCTGCCTGTTCGTCACCGACGCCGACCGGCCCATCGTCAATTCCAAGGTCATGCAGCGGGTCCTGGCCTACGCCAAGGGCTTCGACACCCTGGTCGCCCATCGCCCCGCCGACCCCTGGCTGTCGGCTGGCGCTGCGGCGACGGCGGGGGAATTCGCCGGCCGCATGGGCCTGCCCTCCGTCCCGGCCGTGGCCGAGCAGATCATGCTCGAGCGCGACATGGCCCTGGTCGAGCTGACCGGCGCGCGCTTCCTGGTCGACCAGGTGACCACGGCCCGCGGCCTGGAGACCCTGGCGCGGGCCAAGGCCAAGGGCCTGAAGGTCACGGCCACCACATCGATCAACCACCTGTCGTTCAACGAGATCGACATCGGCGACTACCGCACCTTCCTGAAGTTCGACCCGCCGGTGCGCGGCGAGGATGACCGCCAGGCCCTGATTGAGGCCCTGGCCAGCGGCCTGATCGACATCGTGGTCTCGGCCCACTGCCCGGCTCCGGCCGAGGACAAGCGCCTGCCCTATGACGAGGCCGCGCCCGGCGCCGTGGGCCTGCAGACCCTGCTGCCCGCCCTGCTGGCCTTCCACCATGAGGGCCGCATCCCGCTCATCGACCTGATGCGGGCGGTGACCTCCAAGCCCGCGGACCTGCTTGGCCTGCCGGCCGGCCGCCTGGCCCAGGGCGCGCCCGCCGACTTGGTGCTGTGCGACATCGACGCGCCGATCCTGGTCGACGCGGCCCAGCTGAAGTCCAAGTCCAAGAACTCGCCCTTCGACGGCCGCCGGCTGCAGGGCGAGGTCAAGATGACCCTGGTCGACGGCCGCGTCGTCTATCGCGCCTGAAGATTGTTGCCTTTTTGTTCTCAACCTCGTAACAATCACGCGAGGTGACGGGCCGCGGCGGCGCGGATAGGACTTGGCTCAAATCAGGGGGAAACGACCATGCCTGTTGAGCTCAATCCGCTGCTGATCGCCGCCGCCCTGGTGGGCGGCTACCTGCTCGGCTCTATCCCGTTCGGCGTCATCGCCACCCGCCTGGGCGGCGCGGGCGATGTCCGCAGCATCGGCTCCGGCAATATCGGCGCGACCAATGTGCTGCGCACCGGTCGCAAGGACCTGGCCCTGATCACCCTGCTGGGGGACGGCGGCAAGGGCGCCATGGCGGTGCTGATCGCCTGGCTGGCCACCCGCCACGGCTCCAAGGACGCCCAGGCCCTGCTCACCTGCCTGGCGGGGGGCGCGGCCTTCCTCGGCCACCTGTTCCCGGTCTGGCTGGGCTTCAAGGGCGGCAAGGGCGTGGCGACCTTCTACGGCACCCTCCTGGCCGCGGCCTTCCCGGTCGGCGCCACGGCGGCGCTCACCTGGATCATCATGGCGGCGGTGTTCCGGATCTCGTCCCTGGCGGCCCTGACGGCGGTCGCCCTTGCGCCCTTGTTCTCGCTGTTCCTGTGGGACCAGCCCTACCCGGTGACGGCCCTGTGCGTGTTCATGGCGGTGCTGGTCTATATCCGCCACAAGGAGAACATCTCTCGCCTGCTCAAGGGCGAAGAGCCGCGCATCGGCGCCAAGAAGGCCGCGCCGCCGGCTGAGACGACGGCGTGACGCTGAGGCTGACCGACGCCGCCCGGCGTGACTGGCTCAGGCTGGCGCGCACTGAAGGCATCGGACCGGTCAGCTTCAGAGACCTTATCCACCGCTATGGCGAGCCGGCCCTGGCCCTCGCCGCCCTGCCCGACCTGGCCCGCCGCAGCGGCCGGGCGGCGGCGCCGCGCATCCCCAGCCCGGCCGAGGCCGACGCCGAACTTGAGCAGGGCGCGAGGCTGGGGGCGCGGCTGATCGCCGCGTGCGAGCCGGAATTCCCCTTGGGCCTAGCCCATTTGGACCCGCCGCCGCCGCTGATCTGGACGCTCGGCGACGAGACCCTGCTGCATCGCCCCGCCGTGGCCGTGGTCGGGGCGCGGGTCGCCTCGGCCGCCGGCCAGCGGTTCGCGCGCGAACTCGCCGCCCCC
>CAZXVO010000226.1:0-3713 GCA_964643835.1 uncultured Phenylobacterium sp.
GGAATAGGTTCTCAGGGCCTGGCGGGTGAAGGTTTCCAGCGCGGCGCCGGCGCCGGCCTCGCCAGGCGCCCAGTCCCTAAAGCCCGTGGACCAGTCCGGCGCCGTGGGGTGCAGCCGCCAATCGGCGAGCCGGTCGGTGGCGGGCCAGGCGTCGGGGGCGGGCAGGGTGTCTGGCGTCGGGATCGGCCCCCCGTCACTGACCGCCTGCCGCGCCGTTCGCCAGAAGGGCGTGAAGACGCTGAACGCGCCGCCGGCCTTGGTCTTCACCGCGTCCAAATTGACCAGGTGGCCGCCATTGAAGCGATGGGGCTCGACCTCCTGAGCCTTCAGCGCCACGGCTAGGGCCTTGTCGCGTTCGGGGTGGCCAGGATCAAAGAGAGCGTTCCAACACACCGACGCCGCCCCGGTCTCGAGGGCCAGCTGGATGACGATGTCAGCGGCGACGCCGCGGCGCAGGATGAGCCGCGAGCCTATGGCGTCCAGTCCCGCGCCAAGTGCTGCCAGGGACTTGTCCAGCCACCAGAGCGAGGCCGCCCCAGGCGCGCGCAGGCCCGGCGTTTCGTCCAGCACATAGAGGGGGATCACCGCGCCGCCTGACCGCACCGCCGCCTCCAGCGCCGGGTTGTCGGCCAGGCGCAGGTCCCGGCGGAACCAGACGATCGTGGGTGCGGGCATCAGAAGAACTCGTCGAGGAAGCGGTAGAAGTCGAGGCGGGCCTCATCTAGCTCGGCGAGAGGATAGTGGGTCCGCAGCAGACGTACGGCGTCGACCTGCGGATGGTTGCGTTTGGCCGAGCGCAGGAAGAGCGCCAGATCCTGATAGCGGTCGGCGATCCCGAACCGGCCAAGGTCGATGAGGGTGACACCCGCGCCGTCGTCCCAGACGAAGTTGGGCAGGCTGGCGTCGCCGTGCGTCAGGACCAGATCCTCGGTCACCGGGATCATGGCGGTGAGCCGGGTCCAGGCCTCCGCCGCCGTGAGGCCCAGGCGCTCGGCGTCGAAGTCGGTCTCGTCGACCGCGCCGTCCACGAGGCGGGCTTGCGCCTCCACCAGCTTGAGGGCCAGCCGCTGGTCAAAGGGACAGTCGGCGATCGGGACGGCGTGCAGGACGGCCAGGGCGCGGAGGGTGGCGGTGAGAGCCGCCTCCGCATCCGCCGCCGGGACATGGGAGAGGGCGGCGCCCGGCGCGGCCGCCATGACCAGGGCGAGGTCATCGGCCACCGGGCCCGACCACAGCACTTGAGGGACGGGCGCCTTGCCGGCGAGCCAGCGCAGGACGCCGGTTTCGCGCGCCAGCGCGCTGGCGTTCCAGGTCTCCGAACGCCTGGCGATCTTGACGAAGGCCTCGCCACACCGCGCCACCAGATCGCCTGACCGGCCGTGGTCGATGACCTCCGGCTCAAGGGGGGCCTCCAGCCCCGCCGCCGCCAACACCCGCGCGATACGCACCTTCAGCCCTTTGTTAAGCGCCACCGCCCTAGTCTCCCGCCTCTGACCGCCTCTGACCGCCACTGACGGAAGCCCAATCGCGATGGACGGCGCCCAGCCTGCCCAATTCCGCTCCGCCCGCCGGACCAGCGAGCGCATCCACATCCTGGGGGGCGACATCGATCTGGTGCGTCCTGAGGAGGTGATGCATCACATCGGCCGGTTCATCAGCGCCGGCAAGAAGGCGATCATCGCCAACCACAACAGCCACAGCCTCTACCTGCTGAAGACGCGCCCCGAGCTGGCCAGCTTCTTCGCCAAGGCCGACCTCATCGAGATGGACTCCACCCCGGTGATCTTCTTCGCCCGGCTGCTGGGCATGCCCAGCCGCACCTTCCATCGGTGCAGCTATGTCGATTTCCGCCCCCTGTTCTGGTCGATGGTGGCGGCCAAGGGCTACCGCGTCTTCTATGTCGGTGGCGCGCCCGGCGTGGTGGAGACCGCGTCAGAGCGGCTGATGGCCAAGTATCCCGGCGCGGTGATCGGCGGCCGCGATGGCTATTTCGAGGCTGAGCCCGGCTCGCCGGGCAATACCGAGGCCCTGGCGCAGATCGCCGCCTTTAAGCCCGACATCCTGTTCGTCGGCATGGGCATGCCGCGGCAGGAACTGTGGATCGAGGCCAATCTCGAGGCCCTGCCCAACTGCGTAATCATGCCGGTGGGCGCCGCCTTCGACTACGAGGCCGATGTCCAGGTCGCCCCGCCGCCGTGGATGAGCGACGCGGGCCTGGTCTGGGCCTTCCGCCTGGCTCAGGAGCCGCGGCGGATGTTCGCCCGCTATTGCCTGGAGCCGTGGGCCCTTTTGCCCCTGGCCTTCAAGGACATCGCCGCGGCCATCGCGCGACGCCGGGCGCCGCTGCAGATCACCACCTCGGCCTGAGGAAGAGACGCCGGGCTAGGCCATCGCCCGCCGATGCCCTACCGTCGCGCCGCGCGGGGACATGGCGGAACTGGTAGACGCGCCAGACTTAAAATCCGTTGGGCCTGAGGCCCGTGCCGGTTCGAGTCCGGCCGCCCGCACCATCCTTGACTGACTAGTGCTTGGCGTCGTCGAGGGCGCCGCCGAGGTCGCCCTGCTTGAGCTGGCCGGTCACCTTGTCCTGCTTCCCCTGGTCTTTGAGGTCCTTGTCGCCAAGGAGCGCTCCGGCCCCGGACTCGAGGGAACCGACCGTCTCCTGCTTGCGCCCGGCTTCGCGGTCGCAGGCCGCAAGCGCGGTGGTGGCGGCGATCAGGGTGAGGGCGAGGAGGGGCATGCGGGGCATCTGTTCGATCCGTCTTTGCTAAGCCAGATCGCCAGAACGCAGACCGCGCGGCTTTCGATCCCGATCTAAGGACCCGCGGGCGCCTCGACGCCGGGCTGGCGGGCGGCGCGGGGCTTGAAGAAACCCTTCATCAGCCGGCCGGCCAGGAGGGCGGCGGCGATGTCCTTGAGCGCCAGGCCCAGCAGGAACCAGGGCTCGACCAGGTAGCGGCCGGCCAGGCGCTTGGGATCGGCCAGCAGGCGGGCCAGCCATTCAAAGCCCATGCGGGCGGCCCAGCGGGGCGGGGAGTACTGGACGCCCGCCTCGTAGTCGAAGGCCGCGCCGATGGAATAGGTGACGCAGGGCGGCAGCTTGTCGAGGTGATGCAGCAGCCAGACCTCCTGGCGCGGCATGCCCATGCCCACGAACAGCACGTCGGGCTGGAAGGCCTCGATCTGGGCCAGGATGGCGGCGTTGTCGGCCGATCCGGGGGCGGCGTCGAAATAGCCGTCGCGGACGCCGATGACCGCGTTGGGATACTTCTCGGAGAGCGCCTCGGCGGCCTTTTCCGGCACGCCGGGCGCGCCGCCCAGATAGAAGACCCGCCAGCCGTGACGGTTGGCCAGGCTCCAGAAGTGGTGGCGCCAATCCAGATAGGTCCAGCGGTGGAAGCCGCGGGCGTTCAGGCCCACAAGCCGGCTGAGCAGCACCATGGGGCCTGAGTCCACCATGGTCAGGTTCGCGAAGTCGAAATAGCGGCGGAACTCGGCGTTCCGGCCCATCAGATAGACGCTATGGGCGTTGTGGTTGGCGACCACGAACCGCTGCTTGCGCGCGATGTGGTCGGCCACGTGGTGCATGATCTCTTCCAGCCGCACGAGATCCATGGTCACGCCCAGGATGCGGATGCGCTCCACCGGGCGGCGGGTCTTGCGATAGGGGCGGCGGGCGTCGCTTCTGCGGTCCACGGCTCGATACGTCCTGC
>CAZXVO010000226.1:3813-6176 GCA_964643835.1 uncultured Phenylobacterium sp.
ACGACCAGATGGTCGTGGATGACGATGCGTAGCGAGCGGCCGGCCTCGATGATCTCGCGGGTCATGGCGACGTCGGCCTGGGACGGGGTCGGGTCACCCGACGGGTGGTTGTGGACCAGGATGAGGGCGCTGGCCGAGAGTTCGAGCGCCCGGCGCATGACCTCGCGGGGATAGACGGGGGCGTGGTCGACGGTGCCGTGGTTCATCACCTCGTCGGCGATGAGCTGGTTCTTCTTGTCGAGGAACATGACGCGGAACTGTTCGCGCGGGGCGTGGGCGATGGCGGTCTTCACATAGGCGGCGAGCTGGGCCGAGGAGGTGATGACCGGGCGCTTGGACACCGCCTCGCGGCCGGTGCGCAGAGACGCCTCGTGCAGGAGTTTGAGGTCGAGGGCGACGCTCTCGCCGATCCCCTTGACGGTGACGAGCTCGGGGATGGTGGCGCCCAGCACCCCGCCCAAGGAGCCGAAGCGGGTGAGCAGGGCCTTGGCCAGCGGCTTGACGTCGCCGCGCGGGATGGCGCGGAACAGGAAGAGTTCGAGCAGTTCGTAGTCGGGCAGGGCGGCGGTCCCGCCGTCGAGGGCGCGGGTGCGCAGGCGCTCGCGGTGGCCGTGATAGTGCGGCTGGACCTTCTGAGCGGGCAGGCTGGGCGCCGCCCACAGGGCCGACAGGTCGGAGACTTCGCCGGGACTGGTCACGCCTTGCACCCCACCGCCAGGACAGGCAGTATCGTTCCTGAAATGTTCGCGGATTGCAAGGGGTGATCATGCACGCAAGGATCGCGCTGCTGCGGGCGATCAATGTCGGCGGCAAGACCAAGCTGGCCATGAGCGACCTGAAGGCGGTGTTCGAGGCCCTGGGCTTCACCGCGGTGCGCACCCTGCTGCAGACTGGCAATGTGGTCTTCGCGGGCGACGGGGCGGACGCTGAGGTGGAGGCGCGGCTGGAGGCGGCGCTGGCGCAGCGGGTCGGGCTTGAGACCGAGGTGCTGGTGCGCTCGGGCGAGGCCTGGCGGGAGATGATCGCCGCCAACCCCTATCCGGATGCGGCGCGGGACGATCCGAGCCACATGGTGGTCATGCCCCTGAAGGCGGCGCCGGATGCTGAGGCGCTGGCGGCGCTGCGGGCGGCGATCAAGGGGCGCGAGCAGGTGAGCCTGGCGGGGCGTTGCGCCTACCTGGTCTATCCCGACGGGATCGGGACCTCGAAGCTGACGATCAAGGTCATTGAGGCCAAGCTCGCGACCAAGGGCACTGGCCGGAACTGGAACACCGTGCTCAAGCTGGCGGAAGCGGTGGCCGGGGCGCAGTGAAGCGGCCCGAGCGCCTGCGGTCTGGAGCGCCCATGAAGCCGAGCCGTCGCGCCGTCATCGCCGCCGCCGCATCCTCTGGGCTGGCCGGATTGCCTGAGGCCGTGCGCGCCGCGGGCTGGACCCTGCCGCCGGAGCGCGGGGTCAGGGAGATCGAGCACACCTGGATCCCCATGCGCGACGGGGTGCGGCTGTCGGCGCGGCTGTTCCTGCCGGAAGGCCAGGGCGCAAGTCCGGCGGTGCTGGAATACATCCCCTATCGCAAGCGCGACGGCTACCGGAGCCACGACAGCGCCTGGGGCCGGCAGATGGCCAGCCGCGGCTTCGCCTATGTGCGGGTCGACGTGCGCGGGTCGGGCGACTCCGAAGGCGTGCTGACCGATGAGTACGCCGAGCCGGAGCTGGCCGACGGCGAGACGGTCATTGACTGGATTTCGCGCCAGCCCTGGTGCTCCGGCGCGGTCGGGATGCGCGGCCTGTCCTGGGGCGGGATCAACACCCTGCAGGTCGCCGCCCGGCGACCCAAGGCGCTGAAGGCGATCATGGCGCTGGGGACCACCGACACCCGCTATGGCGGCGACGCCCACTATGTCGGCGGCGCGGTCGGACACACGAACCTGCAGTGGGGCGTGCTGTTCAAGACGGTCATGGCCGGCCCGCCCGATCCGGCGGTGGTGGGCGAGGCCTGGGAGACGATGTGGCGGCAGCGCCTGGACTCCACGCCGGCGATCCTGCGGACCTGGCTGGAGCACCAGACCAACGACGCCTATTGGCGGCGCGGCTCCATCGACCAGGACTGGAGCGCGATCCAGGTCCCGACCTATGTCGTCTCCGGCTGGCGGGACGCCTATGCCGATCCTGTGCCGCGGCTGCTGGAGCACCTGGCGGTTCCGCGCAAGGGGATGATCGGGCCCTGGGGGCACACCTATCCTTGGGCCGCGACGCCGCAGGGCCTGGACTGGGCCGTGGAGGAGCTGCGCTGGTGGACGCAGTGGCTGGTCGGCGAGGAGACCGGCCTGATGGCCGAGCCGATGCTGCGGGTCTTCATGCCCTA
>CAZXVO010000227.1:0-6166 GCA_964643835.1 uncultured Phenylobacterium sp.
GCTGGGGGCGGCTTCACGCGCCACCCACACCCTGCGCACCACGCTGGGCGGCCAGCTCACGTTCCGGACGCTTCGCCAGGCGCAGGCCGGTCCTCCGGTCGACCTTATGATCTTTGAGACGCCGCAGGCGGACGGCGACATGAGCAAGGTGGCGCGCGATGTCGACTTCGAGCTCTACCAACATGCCTGCCGCCGCCTGAAGCCCCACGGATCGACGCTGCTGGTAACGCATCGCATGCATGAGGACGACATCAGTGGCCGCCTGATCGCCGGCGGTGAGCACGGCGTCTGGTTCATGCCGCTGATCGCCGAGCAACGGTTGGAGTATCGGCTGAGCGGCAGCCGAGGGATCAAGCGCGTCCGGGGCGACGTCCTGGGCGCGGCGACCTGGTCGCCTGAGCAGATCCGGCGCCTGAAGCGGGTCGTGTCGCCCGAAGATTTTGCGGCCCAGTACCAGCAGGCGCCCCTGCCCGCTGACGACGGCCCCGAGTAGGCGACTGAGGGTCCGGGCGAGGTAATCCCCGCCCGGACATCCTTCCCCACCCCACGCCTCCCAGCGCCGAAAGTGTTCAGGACGACATATTCGGCATGGGGGTCAGCCGCTTCCCACGAAGTCGCGCGGGCGAGGATAGGCACTGTCCCAATTGACGGCGCCCAACCCTCGTCCGCCCTCCCCAAATCAGAGACTCACATGCGCAATTCCCTCACCATCGAACACCGTAAGCTCGCCGAGCTGACCGGCCTGGATCAGACCCTTCGTGTCCACGGCGGTCAGCAGCATCGCAAGCTCGCGTCGTTCATCCGCCGCTTCGGCCAGCTCGCGCCGATCCTCATCGACCCCGACGGCCGCATCGTCGACGGGGTGCTGGTGGCCCAGGTCCTCAAGGACGAGGGCTACACCGAGGCTGCCGTCGTGGTCGTCACCGGCCGCAGCCCCGACGAACTGCGGCTGATCCGTTTGGCGCTTAACCGCCTGCCGCAGGACGCCGGCTGGAACAAGGCCGTGTTGGCTAAGGAATTTCGCGAACTCATCGACCTCAGCTTCGACCTGGAGCTCACCGGCTTTGACGCCGTCGAGATCGACATGAGCCTGGCGATCGATGAGCCAGGCGCGGGCGAGGTCGAGGACGCCCCGCCCGAGCCCGCGGCCGGTCCGGCCGTCGCCCAGGTTGGGGACCTCTGGCGGCTCGGCGAACACCGCCTTGTCTGCGGCGACGCCCGCGACCCCGCGGCGCTGGCGCGGCTCATGGACGGCCGGCAGGCGAGGATGATGTTCACGGACCCGCCCTATAACGTGGCCATCAACGGCTTTGTCGCCGGCCGTGGTCGCCACCGCGAGTTCTCCATGGCGTCGGGTGAAATGTCTCAGGACCAGTTTGTCGGCTTCCTGACCGACTTCCTGGCCGCGGCTACGCCGCATCTGGCGGACGGCGCGATCCTCGACCTCTGCATGGATTGGCGCCACTCCGCCGAGCTACTGCAGGCGATCGACGCGGTTGGCCTGACGCTGATGAACATGTGTGTCTGGGCCAAGACCAACGCCGGCATGGGCACCTTCTACCGCTCCCAGCACGAACTTGTCTGGATCGCCAAGCATGGCGATGGGCCGCACATCAACAACTTCGAGCTCGGGCAGAAGGGCCGCTCGCGGTCCAATCTCTGGACCTACCGTGGCATGAACGCCGTCGGCGGCGACCGTGACGACCTGATCAAGCTTCATCCAACCGTAAAGCCGGCGGCGCTGGTGATCGACGCCATCAAGGACGTCAGCCGCCGCGGCGACATCGTGCTCGACCCCTTCCTGGGCTCGGGCACCACCATCATCGCTGCCGAACGTACCGGCCGGCGGGGTTACGGACTGGAGCTCGACCCCGGCTATGCCGACGTGATCATCCGGCGCTTCGAGGCCGAGACGGGCAGGGCAGCGGTGTTGGTGGAGACGGACGAGACCTTCGCCGAGCGCGAGGACCAGCTGCGCCCGCCCGCAGCGCTCATGGTGCGTGCCGACTTGGGCGATGAGGCCGGCCATGACTGACCGCAAGGGCGACTATGAGGTCGGCTACGGTCGGCCGCCGAAGGCCAGCCGCTTCAAGCCCGGCCACTCGGGCAACGCCAAGGGCCGGCCGAAGGGCGCCAAGAACCTCGCCACGGATCTGGCCGAGGAGCTCGGCGAGACCATTCGCATCCGCGAGGGCGATCGCGAGCTTCGGGTCTCAAAGCAGCGGGCGATGCTGAAGGCCTTGGTGGCCAAGGCGCTGAAGGGGGATGCACGGGCCGCCAGCCTGCTCATCGCCCTAGTAGCCAAGGCGACGCTCGACGACCCCGGTGTCGGATCGGACGCGCACGCGCCGCTGGCGGAGACCGATCGCCAGATTCTCGACGACTATCTCGCCCGCGGCCGCCAGAAGGCGCCATCTCCCCCCACCTCCTCGACTGGGGAGAGCTAGCGCTATGTCAACCGACTCCGATCTGGAAGTCCTCGACGCCCTGCTGCGCGACGACTTCCGCGCGTTCGTCTTGAAGGCTTTCGCGCACCTACATGGCGAACCCCTTCGCTCCAGCTGGCACGTTGACCTGTTCGCCGCCCTGATGGCGGAGGTGTTCGAGGGCAAGACCAAGCGGCTGGCGCTCAACGCCCCCCCGCGCAGCCTGAAGAGCTTCGTGATGGCGGTGGCCTATGTGGCCTGGCTGTTGGGCAAGCAACCCCGGGCGAAGGCGTTCCTGGTGAGCCATGATGATAAGCTCGCCCGCGCCCACGCCGACAAGGTGCGCCTGCTGCTAGAGGCTGATTGGTATCAGCGGGTCTTCCCGCAGACCCGCCTGCGGTCCGACCACAATCGCGCCGGCGACTTCCAGACGACGCTGGGCGGCCACGTCTTTGCCCGGTCGTTGGAGGCTGGGGTCACCGGCCACGGTGCGGACCTGATTGTTTTCGATGACCCGCATGACGCTGGCGACGTCCAGTCGGCGGCCATGCGGGACCGGGCCTATAGCCTGGTGGTGGAGAAGTACCTGTCGCGCCTGAACAGCCCGGCCACCGGCGCGATCGTCCTGGTCATGCAGCGGCTGCATCCGGACGACCTCACGAGCCGTCTGGTCGAGAGCGGCGCGTTCAAGCAGGTGGTCGTGCCGCTAATATGCGAGATCCTCACCGACCATTATGCTGGAGGGGAGGGCTGGCGACGGCCGGTCGGAAACATCCTTGATCCGGAGCGCTGGGGTGAGACGGGCCTCGCCGATCTGCGCCGCAGCATGCCGACTTTTGTCTGGTCCTCACAGTACCAGCAGTCGCCGGTCAGCCCCACGTCCGGGGTGTTGGAGGAGCGGTTCTTCACCTTGGTGGATGGGCTTCCCGACCTCCCCTACGAGACCTACCTGAGCTTCGACCTGGCCGGGGCCGAGACCACCAGCGGCTCCTACAGCGTCTGCGCCGTCATCCACCGCTATGGTCAGAATTTCTACATCTCGCAGATTTGGCGTGGGCGTCTCGAATTCGAAGCGCTGAAGGATAGGGCCCTCAGCCTCATTCGCCAGCATCCCCAGGCTCGCGTGCTGATCGAGGACGCCGCGTTAGGCCCGGCGCTGATCTCCTCCCTGCGGGCAATGGGAACCCGGCTGGTCGCGATCCCGCGGCCAACGCTCTCCAAGCTGGACCGGGTGCTCTCGGTGTTCGACATCTTCGCCGACGGGCGCGTTCACCTGCCGCGCTATGAGCCCTGGACTCCCGCCTTCCTCGAAGAGGCGGTGCAGTTTCCCACCGGCAGCCACGACGACCAGGTCGACGCGGTCGTCCAATGCCTGCGCTGGCTGAAGGAGGGCAAGAACAGCCCTCCTTCGCCCTTCCGCCTGGGTGGCCCCGCCGCGCGGACCGGCGGGCCTCATCCCCAGCGCGATCCGCGTCAGCGCGCCGGCGCCAATATCATGCAGCGGCCCCGCCCCACGGCCTTTCGGAACCCCCGCTTCCGGTAGGTCGCCTTTGTGCTGAGAGGACTACTGGGTGCGCCATTGTTGAGACAGTCGGCCGGGAAGTGCTTCAGGGGCAGCAACTTCTCGGCCGCTGAATTGAAACTGGAGCATGGCGAACCAGCGCAGCTCTGATGCTCCGAGCCTGGGGCCGGTGATCAGGCGTCCGCGGCTATTCGAGCCCGCCGCCCTCCTGGCCCAACCCTACGAGCCGCTCCTTGGTGAACTCGTCCACTTCTGGACGGGGCGAGGCTCGCACGGCTACGCGATACTCAAGGCCGTCCGCAACGGGCGCTACTACTTAGAACCCTTACCGTTAGCTCACCGAGGCGCAGACTTTTGGCCTACCCGCGGCTACTGGGCGCCCCGTGACTACGGCGTCACCCTGGCCAACCTCACCCAGCCACCCAACTTCTGGTTCCAAAACAACTGAGCTGGCAAATTCACGGGCCCCGCCTAAGCTTTGCAGCTTGCCGCCTAGGGCCTTCTCTGCGCCGGGAGTGGACCTCCACTTGAGGATTGATAGCGCGCAATGGCCCTTGGCTCGCGCTGCCGGCCGGCGGGATGGCATGTGACTCCTCCGCTTGAGGGCGAATGATGGTGCGATACCTCCCTCCATCGGGACCCTTCAGATGCTCGACCTTATAGCCAAGGCGGGCCCGTAGGGAGGACGCGACGGCCGCCCGAACCGAGTGCTCGAGCCAGCCCGTCGCGGCCATAATCTCCGCGACACTTGCGCCTTCCGGTCGGTTTATGAGGCGCAACATCACCCCTATCCGCCCCCTCGGGCCGACCTCGGCCGCTATTTCGGACTCCTCCTCAGAAGGTTCTGGGGGCTCCAAACCGGCGATCGCGTCGTGGGTCCGAGAGGCTCTTTTCACCTTTCGCCGCGCACGGTCAGGTGTTGGCTCTTCACCCATCGCCGCCCGCCCGGCCGGCGTGATCACCAGCCGCCGAACACCGTGTTCGTCCTCCGCAACCACCATCAGCCCGTGCCGGACGAGCGCCGCAAAACTATTCCCGGCTCCGGCGATGGACCCTCTCTCGCCTAGAGGTACGGCGCCCAGCGGAGAGGCTATGGCTTGGGCCAGCAGGCGGCCCTGGCGTACGCTGATGGCCTTCATTGGCTGGCCTCCTGAGTGGCGATGACCAGCTGTTCCCAGCGCTCCATGAGGACGGCGGCCGCCCTGCAGATCTCGGTGAGATCTCCAGCAAAGGTGCCGAGGTGGTCCAGACGCCGGCGGCAATCGCGAGGGTCTCGGGGAATGGCGCTGATCGCCAGGTTATGGTGATCTTCCACCATCCATCCGATGACCGTTTCCAGGCCCTCCAAGGCGTGCTCGAAGTCATTGACCTTCATGAGGCCCTCCTGCGGTTTGGGCCGAGGGATTCATCTGATTGAGCAGCCAGGCGGTCACCTTTTCCTGGCAGGCCTGCAGGTGGGCGCCGAGCATGGAGGCGTGGAGGTAGCGCCCCGTTACATCAGTGATCTTGTGATTGAGAAGCAGCTTGATGTCGTACTCGCCGAGGCCCGCGGCCTTGGCGCCGGTCGCATAGGAGTGGCGGTGGACGTGCGGCGAGGGCAGGTAGCGAGAATAGACCTGGGTGAGGTGCCCGCTCGCCGACCACAGCGACGGAAACAGCCATGGAGAACCGGGATACTGGGTCTGGTTCTCTGCAATCCGCGCCACAAGAATTTCCATCAAGTGCCGCGACAGGGGCAAGTCGAAGGCGCGGCTAGTCCCGCCCTTTGGGTTGGGAACGTGCAGGAACCCGCGATCTAACTTGATGTGCCGAACCCGGACGGCCCCCGCAGATGTCTTGCGCATGCCGGTGAAGGCAAGAAACAGGTACCAGTCCCTAACGATAGGGTTCCTCTGTGCCTGGACCGCCTCTAGCCACCCGGGCCAGTCGGTTATGATTTTCTCCCGCCCATACTCAGAGTTGTACTCGATCACCTCCGTCGGCGGGGCCGGAAGGTCTGGGTCAAATCTACGCGCGTAGCGATAGATCGCGCGGAATGCGCGCATGAACTGGTTGGCCGTGGTTGGGCCCGAGTTCAGCGTGAGGTGGGTGTGGCGCTCGGTGAAGGCGCGTCGACTACGCCCCAACTCGTCCAGCGTTTTGGGAAGCCAATCGCGACCGTGTCGGTTGATGACATCTTGATAGCCGTGAATCGTGGTCTCAGACCGGCCCTTCAAGC
>CAZXVO010000228.1:0-6160 GCA_964643835.1 uncultured Phenylobacterium sp.
ACAAGGAGGGCTTCCTGCGCTCCGAGACCAGCCTGATCCAGACCATCGGCCGCGCGGCGCGCAACGTCGACGGCCGCGTCATCCTCTATGCGGACAACGTCACCGGCTCCATGGAACGCGCCATGGCCGAGACCCAGCGTCGCCGGGAGAAGCAGCAGGCCTACAACCTCGAACACGGCATCACGCCGGAGAGCGTGAAGAGCCAGATCAAGGAAATCCTGGCCTCCCCTTACGAGAAGGACCGCGTCACCGTCCCGGCCGGCGTCGCCGAACCCGGCGGCCAACAGGCCTTTGTCGGCGACAACTTCAAGGCGACCCTGCGCGACCTGGAAGCCCGCATGCGCCAGGCCGCCGCCGACCTGGAATTCGAAACCGCCGCCCGCCTGCGCGACGAGATGAAGCGCCTGAAACTCATGGACCTGGAGTTCGCCAACGACGCCCTCTCAGGGGATGGCGAGAGCGCGGACAAGACGGTGGTCAAGAAGGCGCGCGCGGAGGCCAGGGCCGAGAGCGCGGAGCGGTTTCGGAAGGGGAGAAGGTAGGCCTAGGCTTTCGAAGTCTATTTGGATTAGAGATTTGTTCCGGGCAATTTTCCAAAAGCATTTACAATATTCGTCGGCACTTCAGGAGCGCTCCCGCCTCGAACAAAAGCGGTATCTTGAGGAGAGAAGATCGCCGAAGCTGCGTGGGAAAGAATAATGTCTTTCGCCTCTACCGCAGTCGCAGATACAACGAGGGCTCTGTATGACATTATTGCATTCTTCCTGTGAGCATTGACAATTTCATTGTGCTTATTTGCGAAATACGATCTCACACACGAATTTGTCACATACAGAAGTATTGCAATGAAAAGTATCTTTGATCCAACATAGTTTACTAGTGCATAGTTCGTCATTTTGACAATGTATGTGTCTAGGGAGAAAAATATAAATACGCCAGAAACGATCACGACTATTGCCAACATTATCCCAGACGCGATCAGCCATCTATTTGCAATTTCCGCGTACTTGCTGCTGGCCTCTCCAAAATGCTCCGCCTCAACAATTGTCGCGAGTTCGGCAGATGCCGATCTAGAAGAGGCAAGGACATCATTCAGACTTGCCAGAATGCGACCCGCCTCGTCGCTTGTCCGCTCCCAGAGCTCGCGCACCTCCCGCCGCTCAGACTCAAGTCGCTCAAGCGCAGAGTCCGCCTCCCCCTTCGAAGCAGACAGCTGAAGATGCAAAGAAACAACCGGAGCTAAACTCAGGTACAATTCCGCTACCTGCGCCCTTGCAACAGCTTCAATTCGCTCATGCTCGGATTTTGCGTTCCCCTGAGCTACGGAAAAATTCCTAGACAGGCCATACATTGATGCGATTAAATTTAGTGCGTTGGCCGCCTTGAATTGCAGGTCAATTGGTATTTCGTGAAAAATTTCATCTGCAATTGTATCAGTAACTTTTCTAGCACTTACTATAGTTCTATACAGATCAAAGAACGCAAACTCCCTTCCCAATTCGTCTTTACGATCAACTCCGTTGACATCAATAGAGTTTATCACTCTCAGCGCGTTGTGCAGACTATCATCTGACATACAGAGGAACCCCCAAATCGGTCGCACGAGAGGCGGAAAGCCACAATCTATGGGATAGTAGGCGATACGAGGCGGCAAGAGCCAATCCACCTGCGCAACAGTTGCTCGGCGTTTGGCTCGCTTTGAATCACCCTCTTCTCAGAAGGCCCTACCCCGCCATCTCCTGCGCCCGCTCGGCCTCGCGCCGCACCAGCCGGTTCACCTCCGCCGTAAACGCCCGCGCCAGGTCCAACCTGCGACGCCGCCGCTCCGCCACGGGAACGTCGGCGTAGGCGATCCAGTCGGCGTGGAACAGGTCCAGTTCGCCGGCGATGCCGAGTTCGGCGGCCTGCAGGCGCGGGACTGAGCGGCCGATCCCGAACACCCGGTCGGCGGCGAGGGCGGCGGCGCCCAGGCCCAGCAGCACATAGCCCAAGGCGAAGCCGCCGATGGGCAGGCCGGCCAGGCCCGGAACCGCCTCGCGCAGGGCCGGCAGCACCGCGCCCACGGCCAGGGCCGCGCAGCCGAAGCTTCTCAACAGGTTGGAGACGAACTGGGCCAAGAGCCGACGGCGGCGATACCAGGCGATGCGGGCGCTGGCGAACTCCGTCCGCCCGGACAGCAGCTCGGTCAGGTCCGCATCGGGCGCGGCCTCGAAGTCCAGGCCCGCCACCACACCGAAGCGAGGGGTCATCGCAGTCTCCGCAAAAGGGTTAACGGCGTGACTACAACTGGCGAGTTCGAGTCGGGAATGCGGGCTAAGGCCGCAGGTTCCCCGCCCCTAGGCCAGCAGGTCGCGGAACTCATGGCTCTTGCGCAGCCAGGCCGCCGCATAGCCGCAGATCGGGATGATCTTCAGCCTCTTGTCGCGGGCGTCGGCGGCGAGCGCCGCCATCAGCCGGCCGGACGCTCCCGTACCGCGCAGGGCGGTCGGCGCCTCCACGTGGTCGATGATCAGCCTGGAACCATCGCGACGATAATCGGCCCAGGAGGTCTGGCCCTGTTCGACCATCTCGTAGCGGGCGCCGGTGTCTTTGAGCGGTTGGGTCATGGATGAAACATAAGCAACTCGCCGCCGATTGCGATCCCCGCTAGCCTCCCCGGCCTGTCTGCAAGGAGTTCGCCCATGGCCCGCCGTCTCGCCCTCTCCGCCATCGCCCTCCTGGCCCTGGCCGCCTGTTCGAAGGAAGCCGAGAAGGCGCCCGCCGCCGCGCCCCCTGCGGCCAAGCCGGCCTTCGTGCCGTCCCAAACCCCGCCCAAGCGCAAGCCCGGCCTATGGGAGCAGCGGGTCTCCAACGGCGACTTCGTGCAGGTCAGCCGCATCTGCCTGGACGGCGCCACGGACGAGAAGCTGTCCTGGTGGGGAACCCAGGCCACCAAGGACATCTGCGAGAAGAACATCACCGCCAAGACCACCGATGGCGGCTGGCGGTTCTCATCGGTGTGCGACATGGGCTCGGGCGGCAAGACCACCACCTCCGGCGTCGCCCAGGGGGACTTCGACGCCCACTATCAGATCCAGGCCGAGAGCTCGACCGAGGGCGCCGCCGCGCCGCAGATGAACGGCACGCGCAAGATGACCATCGACGCCGCCTGGCAAGGCCCCTGCCCCAACGACATGAAGGGCGGCGACATGCAGCTGCCCGGCGGGGTGAAGATCAACCTGCTGGACGCGATGAAATAGCCGGCGGCTGTCGGGACGGCGGCGCCCCGCCCGTCCTCAGTTCAGACCCTGCCCAGGAGACGCCCATGGCCACCGCCGCCCAGATCGCCCCCCGCAATGACCGCGAACTGGTCAGCGCCTTCCTGATGGAGGCGACGCCCGACCAGCTGTTCAAGGCCTGGACCACCCCGGCCCTCTATCCCGAGTGGTTCTGCCCCAAGCCCTGGCGGGCCGAGGTCACCCGCATGGATCTGCGCCCCGGCGGCGGTAACGAGATCATGATGTACGGCCCGGACGGCGAGACCCATCCGAACAGCGGCGTCTATCTGGAGATCGAGCCGGGCAAGAAACTGGTCTTCACCGACGCCTTCACCGAGGGCTGGATCCCCAACCCCGACGCCATGATGACCGCCGTCATCACCTTCGAGCCCCAGGCCGACGGTCGCACGCTCTACCTCGCCCGCGTCGGCCACCCCTCCGTGGAGGCGAAGACCCAGCACGAGACCATGGGCTTCCATGACGGCTGGGGTGTCGTGGCCCAGCAGCTCGAGGCGCTGGCGAAGACGCTCTAGACCAGCTCCACCGCCATCGCGGTCGCCTCGCCGCCGCCGATGCACAGGCTGGCGACGCCCTTCTTGCCGCCACGGGCCTGGAGGGCCGACAGCAGGGTGGCGATGACGCGGGCGCCTGAGGCGCCGATGGGGTGACCCAGGGCGCAGGCGCCGCCGTTGACGTTGAGCTTGGCCCGGTCGATGCCCAGCTCGCGCTCTGCGATCATGGCCACCACGGCGAAGGCCTCGTTGACCTCGAACAGGTCCACGTCATCGACGCTCCAGCCGGCCTTCTTCAGGGCCTTCTGCATCGCCGGCGCCGGGGCGGTGGTGAACAGGCCAGGCTCGTGGGCGTGGGCCGCGTGGGCGGCCACCCGAGCCACAACGTTCAGGCCCAGCTTCTCGGCCACCGAGGCTCTCGTCAGCACCAGGGCCGCGGCGCCGTCGGAGATCGAGCTGGCGTTGGCCGCCGTGATGGTTCCGTCCTTGGCGAAGGCAGGCTTCAGGGTCGGGATCTTGGCCGGGTCGGCCTTCAGCGGCTGTTCGTCGGTGGAGACGGTCTCGGTGCCCTTGCGGCCGACCACCTCGACCGGAACGATCTCGCGGGCGAAGGCCCCGCCCTCCACCGCCGCCTTGGCGCGGGCCAGGCTGGAGATAGCGAACTCGTCCATGGCCTCGCGGGTGAACTGGTAGGCGCGGGCGCTCTCCTCGGCGAAGGCGCCCATCAGCCGGCCGGGCTCATAGGCGTCCTCAAGGCCGTCCAGATACATGTGGTCATAGGCCGTGTCGTGGCCGATGCGGGCGCCGGCCCGGTGCTTCTGCAGCAGGTAGGGCGCGCCCGACATGCTCTCCATGCCGCCGGCGATGATGATGTCGGCCGAGCCCGCCGCCAGGGCGTCATGGGCCATGATCGCGGCCTGCATGCCCGAGCCGCACATCTTGTTGACCGTGGTGGCCTCCACCGACTTCGGCAGGCCGGCGCCCAGGGCCGCCTGGCGCGCCGGCGCCTGGCCCAGGCCCGCAGGCAGGACGCAGCCCATGAAGATCTGCTCCACCAGCTCAGGCGCGACCCCCGCCCGCTCCACCGCCGCCTTGACAGCGGCCGAGCCGAGGGCGGTGGCCTTCACGGAGGACAGGACACCCTGGAAGCCGCCCATGGGGGTGCGGGCGTACGAGGCGATGACGACGGGATCGGAGGCTTGGGTCATGCCCCGGATATAGGCCCCTCCCGCCGGCTTGGGGAGAAGCGACGTAACGGAAACCCTTCATCCGCTCATCCCGGCGAATGCCGGGAACCTGATCATGGAGCGCCAGCGTCAGCCGGACGGGACTCAGCGCAGACCAGGATAGGCACGCGCACGTCACCTGGATCCCGGCCTTCGCCGGGATGAGCGGATGGGATTAGTCCCCGACCCGAACGGTCCGGTCGATAAACCCGCCGCCCAGCACGCGGGTCGGATCTTCCGGGGCGTAGAGCACGCAGGCCTGGCCCGGGGCCACGCCTTCCTCCGCCACATCGAAGGCCACGGCGGCCTGGCCGTCGATCAGCGCGATGCGGCCCGCCACCGGCTCCCGCGTCGAGCGCACGCGGGCCAGCACCGGCCGGCCCTCGGCGGCTTCCAGGCTCGGGCTCTCGCCCAGCCAGTTGGTTTCCTTCAGCGTGCAGGCCCTCGTCAGCAGGGCCTCGCGCGGACCGACGATCACCTGCCGGCTGTCGGCGTCGATGCGCACCACGAACAGCGGATCGCCCACGGCGACATTCAGCCCCCGGCGCTGGCCGATGGTGTAGCGGGTCACGCCCTCGTGCCGGCCCAGCACCCGGCCGTCCAAGTGGACGATCTCACCCGCCACGGCCCCTTGAGGGCGCAGCCGGTCGATCAGGGTCGTGTAGCGGCCTTCCGGCACGAAGCAGATGTCTTGGCTGTCCGGCTTGTCGGCGATGGCCAGGCCCAGTTCGGCGGCGGCGCGGCGCACCTCGGGCTTGGGCATGCCGCCCAGGGGGAAGCGCAGAAAGTCCAGCTGCTCGGCCGTGGTGGCGAACAGGAAATAGCTCTGGTCGCGGGCCGGGTCAGCGGCGCGGTGCAGTTCGGGGCCGGCGGGACCGACCTCGCGGCGCACATAGTGGCCGGTCGCCATCGCCTGGGCGCCCAGGTCGCGGGCCAGGTCCAGCAGGTCGCGGAACTTCACCGTCTGATTGCAGCGGATGCAGGGGATCGGCGTCTCACCGCGCAGATAGGCGTCGGCGAAGTCCTCGATCACCTGCTGCTTGAAGCGGCTTTCATAGTCCAGGACGTAGTGCGGGATGCCGATGGCGTCGGCCGCCGTGCGGGCGTCGTGGATGTCCTGGCCGGCGCAGCAGGCGCCCTTCTTCTGGATCGCCGCGCCGTGGTC
>CAZXVO010000229.1:0-6091 GCA_964643835.1 uncultured Phenylobacterium sp.
CCGCCGACCGCGGTGGCTCCGGTGGTCGCCGCCAAGCTGAACCCGCCGCCGGCCGGCCTGCCCGAGCCCGCGGACTCCCGCCTGGCCGCCCTGCAGACCGCCGTGGGCGGCGAGGTGGCCGCCGGCTCCAAGCTGACCGTGCCTGAGGCCCTGGCCAAGGGCGAGCCCGCCGAGGTCAGCCTGTCCTTGCCGCAGACCGTCCTGGCCATCATCCAGCGCGAAGCCGCCAAGCTCGGCCTGGGCAAGGCCGCGAAGAAGGCCGACGTCACCGCCACCCTGTCGGGCGAAGGCTACGAAATCACCCCGAACGGTCCGCAGACCGCCACCCTGAAGCCGGGCGAAGCGCCGGCCTTCAACTGGCAGGTCAAGCCCGGCGCGGGCGAGAAGGGCCCGCTAAAGGCAGACGTCGACGCCAGCCTGAACGGCGGCAAGGCCCCGATGTCCTTCTCCCTGGCCAGCCTGGAACAGGCCGTGAAGTCGGCGGTGGACTCGGTCCAACCGCGCGCCAAGGGCTCGCTGCTCGACAAGCTCGCCATCCCGGGCATGCCGACCGTGAAGCTGCCGGGCGTCGGCGAAGTACCCTCCAAGTCGGTCGTGGCCCTCGGGCTGCTGCTGGCTGGCCTGGCGCTGTTGGTGGCGATCGCCCGCAGCGTCGGCGAGAACGCGCGGCGCGCCGAGCGTCGGCGCAAGTTCCGCAGCATGGGCGAGTCGGTCTTCGCCTCGCCGGAGCCGGATGACGGCGGCCACCATTCGTCGTTGGCGGCCCCGCTGGCCGCTGCGGCGGCTGGGGCGGCGATCGCCGGCGCGGCAGCCGCCCATGCGCACCATGACGACCATGGACATGGGCACGACGCTCACGGCCACGATGATCATGGCCATGGTGGCCACGGTCATGACGACCACGGCCATGGCGGTCACGACGATCATGGGCACGCCGCTCACGGTCACGATGATCACGGCCATGGCGGTCACGGGCATGACGACCATGGCCACGGCGCCGCTGCGGCTCATCACGACGATCATGGCCACGCCGCCCACGGTCACGATGATCACGGCCATGGCGGTCACGGGCATGACGACCATGGTCATGGCGGCCATGACGATCATGGTCATGGCGCTGCTGCGGCTCATCACGACGATCACGGCCATGCCGCCCACGGTCACGATGATCACGGCAGCGGCGGCCACGGTCATGACGACCATGGTCATGGTGCTCATGACGATCATGGTCACGGCGCTGCTGCGACCCATCACGACGACTACGGCCACGCTGCGCACGGTCATGATGACCACGGCCACGGCGGCCACGGGCATGACGACCATGGTCATGGCGGCCATGACGATCATGGTCACGGCGCTGCTGCGGCCCATCACGACGACCACGGTCACGCTGCGCACGGTCACGATGACCACGGCCACGGCGGCCATGGTGATCATGGGCACGGCGACCACGGTCACGGGGATCACGGCCACGGGCATGACGACCACGGCCATGGCCACGATGATCATCACGGCCATAAGCAGCTGGAACACGCGCACTAAGCCAGAGCGCGCATCCCATCAGGCGGCGGTCCCTTCGGGGGCCGCCGTTTTGCTTTGAGGACCTTGCCTCTAGAGCAAGAGGGCCAGTTGCCAGAACACGGGTTTGCGTGTTCCATTCCTCCCATCAGCCGCGCGTCAGACGCGGCCGGAGGAAATCAGGAGGCCGGGCATGGTCAATGCCCTCACCGCATTTATCGTCGCGATGGCGTCGGCGCTCTGGCGCGGCTGCGCCCTGCATGGGCGCGCGGGCCTGCCGCAATAGGCCGGCTCAGGCCGCGGCCATCCGGGCGGCGAACCAGGGCTTCAACCGCTTGAGCGCCTCTTCAATCTCAGGCGTCGAGACTGCGAAGCTGAACCGCACATAGTGGCGGCCCTCCACCGGGTCGAAATCCACGCCGGGCGCCGTCGCCACGCCGGTTTCGCGCAGCAGCGTCTTGCAGAAGGCGAGGCTATCGTCCGTCAGATGGCCCACATAGGCGTAGATGTAGAAGGCGCCGTCCGGCGGGGCGATGGAGCGCAGGCCGAGTTCCGGCAAGGCCTTCAACAACAGCTCCCGGTTGGCGCGGTAGACGGCGATGTGGCCTTCGAGCTCGTCGCGGGCGTCCATGGCCGCCAACCCGGCATGCTGGCTGAGCGACGGCGCGGTCAGGAACAGGTTGCCGACCAGGGCGCGAGCCCGGCCCAGCAGCTCCGGCGGCGCGATCAGCCAGCCCAGCCGCCAGGCGACCATGCTGAAGTACTTGGAGAAGCTGTTGACGATTAGGGCGTCGGGCGCGAACTCCAGCATGGAGCGGGCCGGCTCCACATAGCTGAGGCCGTGATAGATCTCGTCGGAGACAATCCGGATACCCCGCGCCGCGCAGACCTGGGCGATCTTCTCCAGCTCCTGCGCCTCGATGATCGTGCCGGTGGGATTGGCCGGACTGGCCAGGATCACCCCCTGAGGCGCCGGATCCAAGGCCTCCAGATGCGCGGCGGTCAGCTGGAACCGACTCTCTGGTCCGCAGGCGATCTCCACCGGCGTCATGTGCAGGGCCTTGAGCGTATTGCGGTAGGCCACATAGCCCGGCCGGGCCAGGGCCACCTGATCGCCGGGCCGGAACGCGGCGCTGAGCGCCAGGACCAGGGCCGGCGAGGCGCCGCAGGTGAGCACGATCCGCTCCGGCTCCACCGTGACGCCATAGGTCTCGACATAGTGCCGGGCGATCCGATCGCGCAGGGCCGGGCTTTCCCAATAGCCCATGGCGTCGGTGTCGAGCACCTCATGGGCGCGGGCGATCGCCGCCGCCGGCGCGCCCGTCGAAGGCTGGCCGAACTCCATATGGATGATGGAATGGCCTTCAGCCTTCAGGCGGTGAGCCAGGGCGGAAATGGCGATGGCGTGGAAGGGATCGATCTCGGCGGACATGGTCCGCTCCTTATCGACATTTGGGCGCGCACGCACGCTCAAGCCGGCAGGTCAGCGACGGCGGCGCGCAGGGCGGCGACCAGTTCCCCTTCCCGCGCGGTCAGCTCCTCGCTGCGGCCCGTGACGCCCAGGGCCAGTTGCCGGGCGTCGGCCTGGCGCGGGGCCAGCACCCCGATGAGGCCAAAGCCCGGACTGACCGCATCCTTGGAGAAGGCGTAGCCGCGGCTGCGGACCTCGTGCAGGCGCACCAGCAGGTCGGCGAGGTCCACCTGTTCATCCCGACGCAGATAGTTGATCCGCCGCACCAGCCGGCGCACCTCGGCGTCGGCCTGGGCGCTCAGCAGGACCAGCCCCATGCCGGACGAGGCCAGGGGCCGAAGCTGGCCGGGGGTGACCATGGCCTTCAGCGGTTCGCTGGAATGGACCAGATGCAGGTACTGGGCATGCAGGTCGGACTGGGCGGCCAGCACCACCGTGAGGCCAGTCTCGGCGTGCAGCCGGTGGGCGGCGGCCAGGATCGCGCCCTCGCCGAACAGGCCCTCGTGCACCCACTGGCCCAGCACCGCGATGCGCATGGTCGGCCGATAGGCCCGCCGGGCCCGGTCGAACTCCAGATAGCCGGTGACCACCAGGCTCTTGAGCAGGGCGGCGGTCGACGAGGTCGGATAGCGCAGGGCCTGGGTCACCTCGGTCAGGCTCAGGGGCCGCCGCTCCAGTTCGAACAGCTCCAGGATCGCAAAGGCGCGCTGCGCCGATTTCACCACCGCCTGGGACATGGCCCCTCCCCGCCCCGTATAGACGCAATGAGAGGCCGCGCCGACAGGGCTTGAGGCGCCGCCACGTCAGGCCGCTAAGAACAGGGCCCATAAGTCGGGAGGACTGCGAGATGACTGATCTGACGCCGATCATCGTGGGTGTGGGCGAAGCTTCGGAGCGGATCGACGCGCCCGACTACAAGGCCCTGTCGCCGGTGGAGCTGGCCGCCGCCGCCGCCCGCGCCGCCCTGGATGACGCCCTGTCGGTGGCCGCCATCGCGCCGCACCTCGACGTCGTGGCCGGCATTCCGCAGTTCGAGATCTCCGGCGAGCACGCCGTCGCCCCCTTCGGCCGCGCCGACAACTTCCCCCGCGCCGTCGCCAACCGCATCGGCGCCGACCCGGCCCGCGCCATCCTGGAGCCGGTGGGCGGCCAGGGTCCGCAGCACCTGGTCAACGAGTTCGCCCAAGCCATCGCCAAGGGCGAGACCGGCATGGCCCTGTTCTTCGGCTCCGAAGCCATCTCCACTGTCCGCCACCTGATGTCCCAGGGCGAGAAGCGCGACTGGAGCGAGACGGTCGGCGGCCAGATGGAATTCCGTGGCTATGGCCTGGAGGGCCTGGTGACGATGGAGCTGGCCGGCCACGGCGCCCGCACGCCCATCCAGCTCTACGCCCTGTTCGAGAACGCCCGCCGGGCCAAGACCGGCCTGTCGCGGGAGGCCTATGCGCTGGAGATGGGCAAGCTGTTCGCCCCGTTCACGGAGGTCGCCCACACCAATCCGCACGCCATGAGCCAAGAGGTGTTCGACGCCGAGGGCCTGGCCACGGTCACGCCGAAGAACCGGATCGTCGCCGACCCCTTCCCGCGCCGGATGGTGGCCCGCGACCAGGCGAACCAGGGCGCGGCGGTGCTGATGACCTCGGTCGCCAAGGCCCGCGAGCTCGGCATTCCGGAATCCAAGTGGGTCTATCTGCACGGCGGCGCCGACGTCGCCGAGCGCACGCCCATCGAACGCCAGGACCTGGCCGCCTATCCCGCCGCCGCCCTGGCCAGCCGCACGGCCCTGGAACGGGCCGGCGTCACCGCCGCCGACATCGACATTTTCGATCTCTACAGCTGCTTCCCCATCGCTGTGACCAATGTCCGCGATGACCTGGGCATCGCCGCGGATGACCCGCGCCCCCTGACCGTCACCGGCGGCCTGCCCTTCTTCGGCGGGGCCGGGAACAACTATTCCATGCACGCCATCGCCAGCATGATCCGCGCCCTGCGGGCCAAGCCCGGCGCCTATGGCTTTGTCGGCGCCAATGGCGGCTTCCTGTCCAAGTACTCGGTGGGCGTCTATTCGACCAAGGCCGCGCCCTGGAAGCCCTTTGAGTCCAAGGGCCTGCAGGCGGATATCAATGCGTGGCCGAAGCCGGCGATGGCCGACAAGCCGGCCGGCGGCCAGGTGGTGACCTACACCATCGACTATGGCCGCGAGGCGCCGCACGGGGTCCTGGTCTGCAACACCGCGGCCGGCGAGCGCTTCGTCGCCATGGCCGAGGGGGACATCGTCCAGCAGATGATCAGCGCCGAGCCTCTGGGCGCGACCGTGGCCGTCACCCAGGACGAGCGCGGCCGCAATGTGGTCACGAGCCTGACGCCGCGCGCCTGACCTTGCGAAAGCCCGGCGGGCGCCCCACTAAGACGCCATGTCTTTCCTGGACCAGTTGCCCGCCGCCGGCGCCCTTGTCGCCTTCCTGCAGGTCATCCTGATCGACCTGGCCCTCGCCGGCGATAACGCCGTCGCCGTGGGCCTGGCCGCAGCCGGCCTGCCCCAGGAGCAGCGCCGCAAGGCCATCATGCTGGGTCTGGGCGCGGCCGTGGCCATGCGCATCGGCTTCGCCCTGATCACCGTGCAGCTCCTGCAGCTTGTGGGCCTGCTGCTGGCCGGCGGCGTTCTGCTGCTGTGGGTCTGCTGGAAGATGTGGCGTGAGCTGGCCGAACAGGCGCACGCCGCCGAGGCCGAGGGCGAGCACGTCCTGGAAGACGCCCTGGGCGAGGCCGAAGGCGCCGCCCCGCCCGCCGTCGCCAAGGCCAAGACGCTTCGCCAGGCCCTGGTGCAGATCCTGATCGCCGACCTGACCATGTCGCTGGACAACGTCCTGGCCGTGGCCGGCGCCGCCCACGATCACCCGTGGGTGATGGTGGCCGGCCTGCTGCTCTCCATCGCCCTGATGGGCGTGGTCGCCAGCTGGATCGCCAAGCTGCTGCACCGCTTCCGCTGGCTGGGCTATCTGGGCCTGGTCATCGTGTTCGGCGTGGCCTGCAACATGATCTGGGAAGGCCACCGCAGCGTGGTCATGGATCTGCACAAGACCCCCGACTACAACGCCGCCA
>CAZXVO010000230.1:0-5508 GCA_964643835.1 uncultured Phenylobacterium sp.
TGTCCGACGGTTTGGCGCCAGTGGGTCGCGAGCGGCAAGGCGACCGCGCTGCGCGCGGAGCGGGTCACCAGGGTGCGCTCCAAGACCCAGCAACTCGGGGACCAGCGGCAGCGAGAGATTGCCGAGGCCGTCCACGCACATTTCAGCGCGCGGCCCCACGCCTTCGAGCAGTTCGCGGCGGACATCGTCAGGTTGATGGACCCGAACGTGGTCGGTCTCGATGTGACCCGAGCCAGCCGAGACGGTGGGCGCGACGCCGTCGGCAAATACCGGATCGGCCAGCCGCAGAATTGCGTGACGGTCGACTTCGCCATGGAAGCGAAATGCTACAAGCCGTCGTCTGGGCTGGGGGTCGAGGTGATGTCGCGGCTGATCTCGCGGCTTCGTCACCGGCAGTTCGGCATGCTCGTGACCACGAGCTACCTCGGCGACCAGCCCTACAAGGAGATCGTCGAGGACGAGCACCCCATCGTCGTCTGTTCGGGAGGCGACCTGGCCGACCTCTTGATCTCCCGGCGGGACCTGGCGTCGGGCGCTGCCGTGAAAGCATGGCTCGATCAAGCCTACCCGGCCCCAAGCCCGTAGCACGTGTTCATCCGCCACGCACCTCGACCCGTAGGCCGGGCAGAGTGTGCGTCGAGACGGCGGGCTTTTGGGGTGGCGTCTTCGGCCGCCGCAAGGCCGAAACGACGCCGGCTTTGGGTGATTTCCTGTAGGCGGCGACGAAACTCGGCCAACTGATCCAGCGGGCGCGCGGATCGAAGCCGCTCTCCCGCGTGAAGCGCGCGGCGTAGCGGGACATCACCAAGAGGACGGGTGGACGAGGGCCGGCCCGCCCGAGCCCGAGTTGCTGCGCCACGTCGTCTGCGCTGCGGCCGGCGACCCAGCCGTGAACCTTCTCGACCCAGTCGTTCGCCCGCAGGAGGTTCTGGCGCCGGCTGTCACGCTCGGCTAGCGAGCGCCCATAGATGTCGGGCCACTTGAGCTGCACGAGGATCACATCGCCAGTCGATCGATCGACGACGACCGCGTCGACGTCCGTAAGGTCACTGCCATCGGCCCGCTTCAGCTTGCGGCCTGTCGGCAGGACTAGGTAGCGGGACGACGGCAGGAAGGCCTGGAGATCATCCCTGAACACCGCCTCGCGTCCATTGACGGCGCTGTCCCACGCCTTGCGATAGCCGCTCCGCAGCCGCAGGAGCGCTCCCCCGTAGGGGTTCAACAGTCCGCCGAACATTGGCAGGAGAACGAAGTCCCGGCCGAAATCGATGTAGTAGGGGAGCGGGTGGTCGTGCTCGCGATCGAAGCCGTCTGCCGAAGCAGCATCAAGCGTCAGGGCTGAGATCACCTTTTCCGCGGATGCCGAGGTTTCGCCGCGGGCTTGCCACACCTCGTCGATGTCGTCCTTGCGCGCGTAGATGCTGAGGAGGTTTCGGAGCTTTAGTCCGGGCGTGGTCGCCATCAGCCTCGACGCGAACGCGCAATGCTGGAGCGTCGCGCCGTAGGCATAGAGCGAGACATCGGTCCACTCGGCGAACGTGCGATCGCCGAGGCGGGCCGTGGGCGGGAGTGCGGAGGCTTCCGGCACGCCCGCGCCGTAGATGCGTGCCGCTTGGCGATGGTAGGTGACCAGTTCATCCGTGTTGTCGTAGCCGATGAACCAACCATCGGAGGGGTACACGCATTGGTCGATCTGTTGGGCGATCGCGTCCTTCTGCGCGTAGAGGGTGCGTTCAGCCCGCCGATAGGTCGCCTCCGCGTCCTGGATCAAAAGGGCGCCGGCGGCCCGCTCGGCGCGCTCCTCCGCCTCCGAAGCGACCTCAATGACGACTAGGTCGTCGGCAAGGAACGTCGCCTCCGCCAGTCCGAACCGTTCGAGTTGAGTGATCCGCAACACCCCAGCGATCCTCCCGCAGGTCGCGAGATGGTTGTCGGCCAAGGCGGCGAGGTCTGGGATCGAGGGTCCCCAAGGCACGCCGCCCGGCTCATCGGAGAGTCTATGGAGAACGGGCGCCATCGCCGACGCGGCGCCGTCGAACATCGACTGGCGAAAGTAGTCGTTAGCTCTCAGCTCGGCGCGGTTCGTCGCCAAGGTCAAAGCGAACGCGGCCTCGTCGAGGCCCCGCACCATCTCGATCAGAAGCTCGCGCTCATGTCCCTTCCAACGGTCGGCGACCCGGTGGAGGTACGCCGTCTTCAGGCCGGTGACGACCTCTTCGGCTTTTCTCAATCGTCAGGTCCGGAACAGCAGGTCCGCCAGGAGACGGGCGTTGATCGTGTTGGTCTTCGGCGCGGCGCTGGGATGGAGAGCGAGCGCGTCGATGGCCAGTGCGGAGGCGTGACGGTTGGCCGACAGGAACGCTGCGAATGCAGGGCTCAGTTGGAAGGACGTCCTGCTGGAGCGGTCTGGGCTCAGCCACACCGCGTGGGCCCTGCGAACGTCGAAGTCTTGGAGCAGGCGCATGAACAGGTCTTCGCCGCTGACCAGTTTCGCCGTCTTCGTGACCTGCGCTGGTGCGATGACCTTGTAGCGACGACGGGGGTCGCTGTAGCCGCTGGCGAGGTCGGTCTTGACCGTGGTGTAGGTCTCGTTTCGCTCGTGCCACGACGACAGCCGCACGAAGAGGTCCATGTCGGGGTGGACATGGTACTTGCGGGCGATGTTCCGCTGGCTCGGGTAGCCGCCGTAGTAGGCGTGAAGTTCCGGCTCTTCGAACAGGCTGCGGATCTGATTGCTCTTGCCGCCATTCTGGTCGGCGATCAGCATCACCAGGGTGTCGATCGTTCGAAGCGTCATCTGTATCGCCGGACAGTTTCAATCTCGAAAATCAACCCTAGCTGTTGATCTGCGAACTCAACAGACCTGGGTTCGGTGTATATGTTGTGGGGCAGGATCAACGTCCGCTTTCCGGCCTGACGCCAAGGTTCGCATCTGGTGCCGAACGGACTAAGGCAGCGGCCGAATTCCGCCGACCTCGGTCTCGACACTGCGCCCGAACCCATGCCCTTCATGTATCCAATGAGTCACATCACGAGGGCGGCTATGAAGGCTTTCTGGGACCTGGAAGACCTGGGCCGCACCCAGCTGTCGAATTCGTTCTTCCTGCGTGACTTCCTGCATAGCGAGATCGCAGCCGCCTACAACCTGCCCAACATTCCCGTTGATCGCGACCTGCTCGTCGAGACCGGCCGTAGGCTGTGCGAGACGATCCTCGAGCCGCTGCAGGACACTTTTGGCCGCATCCACATCCGCTCAGGCTACCGCTCTCCAAGCCTCAACCAGTTCGGCCACGAGAATGGCCTGAAGTGCGCCCGCAACGCCTACAGCTATGCCGACCACATCTGGGACGTGCGGGACGCCGAGGGCAACGCTGGGGCCTGCGCCTGCATCGTGATCCCGTGGTTCCTCAACACCCACGATCCCGCCGAGTGGCGCCGGCTCGCCTGGTGGCTCCACGACCATGTCGACTTCCACCGGGTGGTGTTCTTCAGCCGGCAGACCTCTTTCAACATCGGCTGGAGGGACAATCCGAAGCGGGAGATATCCTCCTATCTGGAGCCCAAGGGCGTCCTGGTCGGTCCGGTCGGCCCGCCGCCACCAGCGGATCGCGCCAACCTCTATGCCGGGTTCCCGCCCTTCATGGGTGCGCGGTCGCCGGTCAGCGTCTGATCCGACTGGACTTCCGCCGCGCGGCAAGCGTCCGTCCGGTCATGGACGAAACCGCCGTCACCCCTTCTAATCTGGCGATCGAGGCGATCCTCATCGCACTCGCCGACGACCTCGAAGCCGCCCTCGACGCCGTGGCCAGCGCTGGGGCCGAGAGGCGCTTCGAGGAAATCATGACCCGCTGCCGCAACGCCGCGGCGCTCGCCCAGGCCGGCCAACTGCTGACCGCCAGGTCCGATCGAAGCTGACTACACCACGAGGTCCGGCAGCGTCGCACCCAGCGCAATGGCCAGTTTCTCCAGCACAGTGACGGTGGGGTTGCGCACGCCGCGCTCGACGCCGGACACATAGGTGCGATGGATGCCGGCCTGGTCGGCAAGTTCCTCCTGCGACCAGCCCCTGGCCTCGCGCAGCCGCTTCATGTTGCGCCCCACTCGGGCCCTGACGTCCATGGCCGCGAGGGAGCGGTCTCGCAGCCGATCGATCTACAGCCGATGAGTCTCAATTGAGTTGACTGGCTCGGCTACAGCATGGCTGTCGTTCACATCCGAGACTCATAGGATGCAGAAAGTGAAACGATGAGCGCAGGCGTGTTTGTTCTGACCGACCAGGAGACCCTGGTGGCCATGGAGGCGGCGCACTTCGCCTCCGAAGCCGACTTCCAGCGGTTGCTGGCCAACTTCCCCGAACTGCTCGCCGGCGACCAGATCGACGTTGGATCGCCGCGGCGATTCCTGCTGATCGACCAGGAACAGCGGATTGGCCTGGAGGAGGGCGGCAACCCTCGCTGGGCGCTGGATCACCTGTTTCTCGACCAGGATGGGATCCCCACGCTGGTTGAGGTCAAGCGCCAGACCGACACCCGCATCCGCCGCGAGGTGGTGGGCCAGATGCTGGACTACGCCGCCAACTGCGACGCCTTCTGGAGCGCCGAAGGCCTGCGTGCCCACTATATCGGCCGCTGCGAGGCGGCCGGCGTCGATCCCGACCTCGCCCTTGCTCTGCACCTCGGTGAGGACCAGGACGCCGAGGCGTTCTGGTTGAATGTGAAGACCAACCTGCAGGCCGGCCGCATTCGGCTGCTGTTCGTGGCCGACCGCATCCCGCAGGAACTGCGGCGGATCATCGAGTTCCTGAACCTGCAGATGCAGCCGGCCGAGGTCCTGGGCGTGGAGCTTCGCCAGTATGCCGGCGAGGGCATGAAGGCGCTGGCGCCGGTGGTGGTCGGCCGCAGCCAGAGCGCCGTGGACCGCAAAGGCGTCGGCGGCGCCAGAGCCGCCTGGGACGAGGCGAAGGTGCTCGACGCCATCGCCGCGCGGGGCGAGGCGGGCGCCGCCCAGGCGGCCCGAGATATCATCGCCTGGTGCCATGGCAATGCGGACCGGGTGCAGATCACCGCCGCCGGGGCCATCGGCCCGGTGTTCAGCGCCCATGGCGACAACCTCTATCCGTTCCTGATCAGCCCGGACGGACAGCTGACGCTCTATATGGGCGGGCTTGCCAAGCGGCCGGTGTTCGAGGCCGCGACCGAGCGCGACGCCTGGCGCGAGCAGCTGAACCTGGCTCTGCGGGATCAACTTCCGAGCGACGCCATCGTCAAGCAGCCCCGGCTGGCGCTGGCGGACTTCACGCCCACTACGACGTCGACCTTCCTGCGGGCCATGGACTGGTTCAAGGCGAGGCTCGCTTAGCCAGGCTCCCGCAACCGCCTGCGCTCGCCCACCCGACGCCGCAGTGGCGGCTTGCGGATGTGGGCGTCGCGCGTGAGGTAGCGCAGGGCCTGGCTGGTGGCGTCGACCTGATCGTCGTGGCGGCCGTTAGGGAACGCCGTGAGCTCGCTG
>CAZXVO010000230.1:5762-6076 GCA_964643835.1 uncultured Phenylobacterium sp.
GAAGTCCATGCCAACCGAGCCCCAGACCGTCCCGACGGAATAATCGCTGGTCTCCTGCAGGGTCGAGGCGGTGTCCCAGGAGACGATGATCCGCTCGAAGGCGGACGGCTGCTGCTCATAGAACCGCAGCCACTCGCGCTTGATGACCACGCCGTCCGCGGGAACCGGCTGCTGCTGGTACTGGGCCTGGAACAGCATCCCGCCCTGGACCCTGCGCATCTGCTCCAGAACCCACAGCGGCTCACGGTCGGCATGCAGCACCTCGCCCACGGCCCGACGATAGATATCGCCGTGAGTATCGCTCAGCCGGAAGG
>CAZXVO010000231.1:0-6073 GCA_964643835.1 uncultured Phenylobacterium sp.
CAGCTCCCCCAGAGGGGGAGCAGCTCTGTGCCTCACCCCGGCTCAGAACTCACCAGCTCGATCTTGAAGATCAGCAGGCTGTTCGGCGGCACGGTGTCCTTGCCGGGCGCCCCGTAGCCGAATTCCGGCGGCAGGTAGACCTCCCATTCGTCGCCGGGCTTCATCAGTTGCAGCACGGTGATCCAGCCGGGAATCAGCTTCTGCAGCGGGAACACCGCGATTCCGTCGGACGGGCTGACCTCGGCGGAGGTGTTGAACACCTTGCCGTTCAGGAACCGGCCCTCATAGCGGACATGGACCGTGCTGGAGCGCCGGGTGATCGGGCCGTCGGCAGGGCCGGACTTCAGCACCCTGTACTGGATCGCGGGCAGGGCCTTCACTCCCTCCGCCGTGGCGTTCTTGGCCAGGAAGGCGGCGTTGTCGGCCTTGGCGTCGGCCGAGGCGGCGCCGGCGAAGCCGGCGAACAGGGCAAGGGCCAGCAGGGCTGAACGCATGGGAATCTCCAGTGGAATGGCGCCGGGCCAGAGCCTCCTATATTGTCGCTGCGAAGTCATCGCGGGAGGCGACATGGGCGGCCAGGCAGGATGGGGGGAGTTGTTCTTCTCCGCCGAAGGCCGGCTGGCGCGGGCGCCCTTCCTGATCGCCGCGGCGATCCTCACCGGCCTGGTCGCGCTCTATGAGGCCGGCACGCCGGTCACCCTGCACTGGCTGACGGGATGGTTCGTCTATCCGGCGGCGATCTATTGCGGCGCCTGCGTGCTGTCCAAGCGGCTGCATGACCGGGGGCGCACCGGCTGGCTGGCGGCCCTGGTGCTGTTCGCCATCGTCGCGGTCTGGCCCCAGCCCCTGGGCTTCTTCGACTTCCTCTGCTCCATCGCCATCATCTGGGCGGTGGTCGAGCTGGGAGTCATGCCGGGCGAGCAGGGCGCAAATCGCTTCGGAAGCAATCCGATTAAATAATTAAAACAATCCCTTATGGCTTTCTTGTGCTGGGGTCCAATACCACTTCATCAAGTGGCTAAACCGGCGGAGCCGTCCTCGCGCACGGCGCCGAACACCCGCTCGAAGCTGGCCTTCAGCGCGGCATCGGCCTCGTCCATCGTCACCGGCAGTCCCAGGTCCACCAGGCTCGTCACCCCATGTTCGGTGATGCCGCAGGGCACGATACCGTCGAAGTGGCTCAGGTCCGGCTCGACGTTCAGCGACACGCCATGGAAGCTCACCCACTTCCTCAGCTTCACGCCGATCGCAGCGATCTTGTCCTCGCGCTTCGGCATGCCGCGCTCGACCCACACGCCCACGCGTCCCGGCCGAATCAGGCCTTCCACATTGAAGCTCGCCAGCGCCCCGATCACCCAGGCTTCCAGCGCCGCGACGAAGGCGCGCACGTCGCGCCCGCGTCTTGTCAGGTCCAGCATCACGTAGGCCACCCGCTGTCCTGGGCCGTGATAGGTGAACTGTCCGCCCCGCGCGGTCTCGAACACCGGGAAGCGTCCGGGCTTCAGCAGATCGCCCGCCTTGGCCGAAACCCCAGCGGTGTAAAGGGGCGGATGCTCCAAGAGCCAGACCAGCTCGCCCGCGGTCCCTTCGGCGATGGCTTGCGCGCGGGCCTCCATGGCCGCCACGGCCTGGGGATAGTCGACATATCCAGGCGAGATCGCCCAGCCTGCGGCCTGTCCGTCGTCGCGTCCGAAAAGCGGCGCTTCGGGTCCGGGATTTAACGAGCGGTCAAGCATGTCAGCTTCAATGTGGGGGCCAAGTCGCACGGGCGCCATCCGCGCTCGGCTGCATAAGCGTTCCGGGGTGTCTAGTCTTGGGTCAAGTTAATGCCGTCAATGTCGAGATCGCCGTGGTTCTCGGCCGCTCGGTCCTTCCCATGCAGCAACTGCTGCGCATGGGCCGCGGGGCGGTGATTCCCCTGGACGCCACTGTGAACGAGGAAGTCTGGATCCTGGCCAACAACCACCCCGTCGCCCGCGGGGAAATCCAGATCAACGACGACCGCATCTCCATCGCGGTGACGCGAGCGGCCAACGTCTACGACTACATGGCCGGCGGCATCAGCTAACGGCGCTTGCGCGCGGCGGAGCGGTTTGCTAACCCCGCGCCTCACCACGAGCGGTCGTGGCGGAATTGGTAGACGCGCAGCGTTGAGGTCGCTGTGGGGCAACCCGTGGAAGTTCGAGTCTTCTCGACCGCACCAGTGAATCAGGGTCTTTCCCAGGAAGAAATCATATCGATCCGAAGCTGACGGAGGTCCGCGATGAGCCGCGAAACGGCCGACCTGACCGAAGCCAAGGACCGTGTGACTTCTGAGCTGGAAGAAGACCTTGAAGACCTCGCCCTTGGCGAGGACTACGCTCTAAACCCGGACTATGTGGCCATCGTCGCCGACGCCCTCGATCGCGGCGACGCCGAGCGGCTGAGCGAGCTTCTGGGCGCGCTGCGGCCCGCCGACGTCGCCGACCTGATGGGCTTCCTGTCGGCCGGTGATCGCGAGGAGGTGCTGGCCCACCTCGATCCCGAAGCCCTGGCCGAAGTGCTCTCCGAACTCGATCCGGAGATTCGCGAAGACATCCTCGAACACGTTCCGTCCCCGATCCTGGCCAAGGCGCTGGGGGAGATGGATTCGGACGACGCCGTCGACGTGGTCGAGGACCTGGAGGACGACAAGCGCGCCCAGGTGCTCGCCGCCATGCCGGAGATGGAGCGGGCGGCCATCGAGACCTCGCTGGCCTATGAGGAAGAGACCGCCGGTCGCCTCATGCAGCGCGAGGTGGTCTGGGCGCCCCAGTTCTGGACCGTGGGCCAGACCATCGACCACTTCCGCCGCGAAGGCGATGAACTGCCCGAGCTGTTCTTCGACGTCTATGTGGTCGATCCCGCGCACAAGCCTGTTGGCGCCGTGCCGGTCAGCCACCTCCTGCGCACCCGCCGCGACACGCCGATCGCCCAGATCATGGAGCCGGTCAGCGAAATCCCGGTGGAGATGGACCAGGAAGAGGTCGCCTACATCTTCGACAAGTACCACCTGATCTCGGCCCCGGTGGTGGAGCCCGGCGGGCGGCTGGTCGGCCAGATCACCGTCGACGACATCGTCGGCGTTATCCAGGAAGAGAGCGAAGAAGACATCCTGGCCCTGGCCGGTGTGTCCGACGCCGGTCGTGACGCGAGCGTCGCCGAGACGGTGCGCACCCGTCTGCCCTGGCTGTTGATCAACACCGTCACCGCCGCCATGGCCGCCAGCGTCATCGGCGCCTTCCAGGGCGAGATCACCAAGCTGGTCACCCTGGCTATGCTGATGCCCATCGTCGCCAGCCTGGGCGGCAACGCCGGCACCCAGACCCTGGCCGTGGCGGTGCGCGGCCTGGCCAATCGCGAACTGTCCGCCGCCAATGCGGTGCGCACGGTGCTGCGTGAGCTGGTGGTCGGCCTGGCCAACGGTTTGACGCTCGGCGCCCTGATGGGCGGGGTCAGCTATCTGCTGTTCCACGACCCCCGGCTCAGCCTGACCTTCGGTCTGGCATTGATCGTGAACCTGTTCGTGGCGGCGCTGGCCGGCGCCATGGTGCCCCTGGCCCTGGAGAAGTTCGGACGCGATCCGGCGGTCTCCTCCTCGGTGTTCGTGACCTTCGTCACCGACTTCACGGGCTTTTTCGCCTTCCTGGGCCTGGCCGCGGTTATCCTGCTTTAGTTCGGCCCCTATCTTGCCGGTAGAGGTGTGGACCCCAGGGTCCATGTCTCAATTTGGGTCAGCAGGCATGAAACCGCGCCACCAGATCTCCCGCGCCGCGATCGACTTGATCAAGCGGTTTGAAGGGTATCGTAAGAAGTCCGCGCGCCTACCCGATGGGCGGTGGACGATCGGCTATGGCCACACCCTGACGGCCCGCGAAGGGGTCGAGGTCACGGAACAGGACGCTGAGGCGCTCCTGATGTACGACCTCATCGCCGTCGCCCATTCGGTGAACGAGTGGACCTTCACGCCGCTCACCCAGAACCAGTTCGACGCCCTGTGCGCCTTTGCTTTCAACATCGGCGTGGACAACTTCCGCCGCTCGTCGGTGCTGCGCCGGGTCAATGAGGGCCAGCTGCTGCAGGCCGCCTGCGCCATGGAGCTGTGGCGCAAGGCCGACTTCGAGGGCGAGCGGATCGTCATCGACGCCCTGGTCCGCCGCCGCTCGGCCGAAAAGACCCTGTTCCTGACTCCGGCCCATGGCTGGGTGCCGGCGCCGTCGCCGATCCTGCGCCCCAATGTGGACATGGACGCCACCGGCCTGGTGCCGCGCGAGACCCCGACTGTGGTCAAGGCACCTATGGACGGCCCCGAAGCCGTGGTGGTCCGTGACACCGGCGCCGCGCCGATCCTGCCCGTCGTGCCGGAAGAGGAGGGGCCCAGCCCCACCCAGACCGCCGCCGCCGTGGTGACCTCGCGCCTGTCCACCATCTTCCGCGAACCCGAAGCGTCCAAGGCCGAGCCGCAGCCGGAACCCCAAGCCGTGGCCGAACCGGCCCCTGCGGCGGAGCCCGAGCCCGCGCCGCAGGCCGCTCCGGTCCTTGCGCCGACCCCTTCGCCGGAGCCCGAGACCACGCGCTCGTTCGCCCCGCCGATGCTGGTGGAGGTGACGCCCGCGCCTGAGCCGGCCCGGCCCGCCTTTGCGCCGGCCGATCCGCCACCTCCGCCGCCCGCGCCCCTCGCCATGGCCGCCGGTGACCGGGCCTTTGTGCTGACGCCGCCGGAGCCGGAAGAACCGGCCGCGGCGCCCGCCCTTCACCTGGACCTGCCGACCCCGGCCAATGAAGCCGGCCCGACCCTGTTCGATCCGCGCCCGGCCGTGGCCAATGACGAACTGGCCCAGCCCGAACCGCCGCCGGCCCCGGCCCGCCGGATCATCATCGACGACACCCTGGAGTTCGACCCGGACTTCGACAGCATTCCGGCCGAACAGCCGAAGCTGAGCCTGCTGCCGCTGATCGCCCTGGCGGTGACCGGTCTGGCCTTCTTCGCCGGGGGCCTGTTCTGGGCCGCCAGCGTGCCGCCGGATGTCGAGAGCGGCCTGTTCAACCCCATGACCGTGGGCTGGATGGCGGGGATCGCCGGCATTGGCTTCTTCGGCGTCGCCGCCTACCTGATGCTGGGCCGCCTGGGCCATGTGGAGGCCGACGACGGCGACGAGGAATACGCCGGCTAGACCTCACAATCAGGTTGATCTGTTCAGAAGGGCTCGCCATCGGCGGGCCCTTCGTCGTTTTCGGACATCTCGCAGGGCGGCCGGGCTCATGCTAGGTCCCTGGCATGACCGGAAACACTGGACCCGCGCTGGATTTCGCCCTGGGCGAGACCGCAGACGCCATCCGCGAGACGACGGCGCGCTTCGCCGCCGACCGCATCGCCCCCATCGCCGCCGACATCGACCGCGACAACAGCTTCCCCCGCCATCTGTGGCCTGAGATGGGGGCGCTCGGCCTCCACGGGATCACGGTGGAGGAGCAGTTCGGCGGACTGGGCCTGGGCTATCTGGAACACGTTGTGGCCATGGAGGAGGTGTCCCGCGCCTCAGCCTCGGTGGGCCTCAGCTACGGCGCGCACTCGAACCTCTGCGTCAATCAGATCCGTCGCTGGGCCACGGATGAGCAGAAGCGGCGCTACCTGCCGGGCCTGATCAGCGGGGATTATGTCGGCGCCCTGGCCATGAGTGAGGCGGGCGCTGGCTCCGATGTGGTCTCCATGCGCCTGCGCGCCGAGCGCCGAGGCGACCGGTTCGTGCTGAACGGGACCAAGTTCTGGATCACTAACTCGCCGCACGCCGACGTGCTGGTGGTCTACGCCAAGAGCGACCCGGACATGGGTGGCAAGGGCATCACCGCCTTCCTGATCGAGAAGGGGATGAAGGGCTTCAGCGTCTCGCCCAAGCTGGACAAGATGGGCATGCGCGGCTCCGACACCGCCGAACTGGTGTTCGAGGACTGCGAGGTCCCGGAAGAGAACATCATGGGCCCGTTCAACGGCGGGGTCGGCGTGCTGATGAGCGGCCTGGACTATGAGCGCGCCGTGCTGTCGGCAGGGCCGCTG
>CAZXVO010000232.1:0-6048 GCA_964643835.1 uncultured Phenylobacterium sp.
CGCGACAAAATCTGGCGTCCCACGCCTCCCCGAATCACCGGAATGATTCGGTGTTTGCACCACGGACGAACGGCCGCGATGAACGCCCACGCCAAGATTGTCGAAGCCGACCTCGGACCCCGGCATCCCGAGCTCCAGTATCTCGACCTGCTGGCCGACATCCTGGACAACGGCGTCCAGCGCGGCGACCGCACCGGCACTGGCACCCTGGGCGTCTTTGGCCGCCAGATGCGTTTCGACCTGCAGGCGGGTTTCCCCCTGCTGACCACCAAGAAGCTGCACCGCAAGTCGATCATCCTGGAACTGCTCTGGTTCCTGCGCGGCGACACCAATGTGAAGTGGCTGCAAGAGCGTGGCGTCAGCATCTGGGACGAGTGGGCCGACGAGACCGGCGAGCTCGGCCCCGTCTACGGCAAGCAATGGCGCTCCTGGACCGCCCCGGACGGCCGGGTCATCGACCAGATCGCCAACCTGGTCCACGGCCTGAAGACCAATCCCGAGAGCCGCCGCCACATCGTCTCGGCCTGGAACCCGGCCGAGGTCGAGGACATGGCCCTGCCGCCCTGCCACTGCCTGTTCCAGTTCTTCGTGGCTGACGGGAAGCTCTCCTGCCAGCTCTACCAGCGATCGGCGGATGTGTTCCTGGGCGTGCCCTTCAACATCGCCTCCTACGCCCTGCTGACCATGATGGTGGCCAAGGTGGTGGGCCTGCAGCCGGGCGAGTTCGTCCATACGCTCGGCGACGCGCACCTCTACCTGAACCACCTGGACCAGGCCCGCGAACAGCTGACCCGCGAACCCCTGCCCCTGCCGGTCATGGAGATCGCCGACCGCGACGACCTGTTCGCCTTCGAATACGAGGACTTCAAGCTCCGCGGCTACCAGGCCCACGACAAGATCGCCGCCCCGATCGCGGTGTGAAACCGACGCTCCCTCGCCCCGCCTGCGGGGAGAGGGTTCCTTAAGCGCCGCCCCCGAGTCATGTAATCTCCCCCCATGACCACCCCCATCCTCACCGCAGGCCCCATCGCCCGGGCGCGCAACGGCGTCATCGGCCGGGACGGCGACCTGCCCTGGCGGCTGAAGACCGACCTCGCCAACTTCCGCGCCGTGACCATGGGCAAGCCGGTGATCATGGGCCGCAAGACCTGGGACAGCCTGCCCAAGAAGCCCCTGGTCGGCCGCACCAATATCGTGCTCACCCGCGACGGCTCCTTCGAGCCCAAGGGCTGCGTGGTCTGCGACAACTTCGCCGAGGCCATGGCCATCGCCAAGGAACAGGCCGAGGACGACGGCGTGGGCGAATATTGCGTGATCGGCGGCGTCTCCCTGTTCGAGCTCGCCCTGCCCCGCGCCCGGCGCATCTACCTCACCGAGGTCCACGCCGACATCGAGGGCGATGTCACCCTGAAGGGCTTCGACGAGACCAAGTGGGTCGAGGTCCGGTCCCAGGACTATCCGGCCGCCGAAGGCGACGACCACCCCTTCACGATCCGGGTGCTGGAGCGGCGCTGATCAGCCCTCGAAGCTGACCTCACGCGTCATCGCCTGGTCCCAATCGAAGGGGCTCTGAGCCGGCAGAGCCTTCAAACTGATCCGCATCTCCTTGGCCGCCCGCAGTCGGGCCACCCGGAAAGCGTCATCCAACACCAAAGCCAGCCGCGGCTTCAGGCTCGGATTGTCACGCAACAGCCGGCGGATCTGTTCCCGCTGCTCCAGGATAGTCAGCATCCAGCTGCGCGACCGCCGAGCCGCCTGATGATCCCACTTCAACAGATGGGTCAGCAGCACCGTCATATGGCTGGTGAGTTCGCCCTGCTCCTGGCGGCCCAAGGTTTCGACCTCCTCAAGCAGGTTTTCCCAGTCGATCTCGTTGGCGCTGCGGCGGCGCAGAGCGTCGGCCTGATCCTGGGTCCAGGCGAAGAAATCTCGGTCATAGAGCTTCGTCACGGCTGGCCTCACGTTGCGGCTCCCAGCCATACTGCCAGAAAATCATAGGGAGAGACACGCGCCATGGACTTCGAACTCGTCGCCGAGGGATTTGAGTTCCCGGAAGGCCCCATCGCCATGAACGACGGCTCGGTGATCCTCACCGAGATCAAGGCCCAGCGCCTGACCCGCGTCTATCCCGACGGCCGCAAGGAGACCGTGGTCAACACCGGCGGCGGCCCCAACGGCGCGGCCATCGGCCCGGACGGCGCCATCTACATCACCAACAACGGCGGCTCCTTCGAGTGGCTGGACAATGGCGGCCTGACCATCCCCGGCCCCACCCCGCCCAGCCACACCGGCGGCATGATCCAGCGCTATGACCTGAAGACCGGCGAACTCACCACCCTCTACGACTCTTGCGACGGCAAGCGGCTGATCGGCCCCAACGACATCGTCTTCGACAAGTCCGGCGGCTTCTGGTTCACCGACCACGGCTGCTCGACGCCGGAGGGCAAGAAGTTCGGCGCGCTCTACTACGCGAAGATCGACGGCTCCCACATCTCGCGCCAGCGCGACCACATCATCTCGCCCAACGGCGTCGGCCTCTCGCCCGATGAAAAGGTGGTCTATGTGGCCGACACCAATCTCGGCCGCCTCTGGGCCTTCGATGTGGAGTCCACCGGCCAGCTCGCCCCGCCCCCCGGCTTCGCGCCGGGCCGGGTGATCGCCAACATGCCGGGCTATCAGCTGTTCGACAGCCTGGCGGTCGAGGCCACCGGCAAGGTCTGCGTCGCCACCATCATCAATGGCGGTATCACCGCCATCGACCCGGACGGCAGTCACGAGCACTTCGCCTTCCCCGACCTGATCGTCACCAACATCTGCTTCGGCGGCCCGGACATGACCACCGCCTGGGTCACGGCCTCGGCCACCGGCAAGCTGTTCAAGGCCAAGTGGCCCCGCCCCGGCCTGAAGCTGAACTACAACGCCTGATCAGACGTCGCCCAGGAGAGCCCGGCGCCGCGCCAGGCTCTCCGCCGGCCATTGGGTGGCCATGTCGTAATAGACCTCGAACTCCGGCGCTCCGCTCACCTCCACCCAGGGCAGTTTGGTGCGCGTGAAAATGTGCGCGTCCGGCTTGAGCGCCGTTGGATCGTCCAGGGTCGCCACGCGCACGAAGCTCATCACCTTGCGCCGCCCATAGTCCGACCACAGCGTCGTCCCGCAGGCCGCGCAGCGCCAGACATCATGCGGCCGGCCGCTATCGGTGGGCATGCAATAGCTCACCATCTCGCCTTCGACTTCGACACGATCGGTCTCGATCATGGCGTTGATGGCGAAGGCCCCGCCGGTCTGCCTCTGGCAGTCGCGGCAGTGGCAGCAGTTGACGAACATCGGCGCCGTCCGCAGCCGATAGCGCACCGCGCCGCAGGCGCATCCGCCTTCGAACATGCCGATCTCCCTTCACCCGTCCCCGCGGGGCGCCTATGGTCATCCTCGGCTTGGGGGAGTGACATGGGCGAGCGCCGGTTTCTAGGGGGCATTGAGGCCCTGCGCGCCTATGCGGCCGTGGCGATCATCCTCTACCACGTCGTGTGGATCGCCGGCTTCGATCCGCCCCAGGCCCTGATGGTGATCAAGCGCCACGCCGCCATCGGCGTGCCCCTGTTCTTCGCCGTCAGCGCCTTCAGCCTGGCCTATGGCTATGAGGACCGCCTGAAGGGCGACGGCGCGGTGCGCGACTTCTATCTGCGCCGCCTGTTCCGCATCGCCCCGCTCTATTACGCCTCATGTCTGGCCCGGATCGCCGTGGTGCTCGGCCCTGGCTGGGCCATCAGCCATCCGCTCGATCTCGTCCTGGCCGCGACCTTCACCTTCAACCTCTCCCCGGCTCATGTGGAAGGCATTGCGCTGGCCTCCTGGTCCATCGGCGTCGAGATGTTGTTCTACCTGGTCTTTCCGCTGGTGATCGCGCTCGCCCGCGACCTCGTCTCGGCCCTGCGCCTGACCCTGGCGGCAGGCGTCGTCGCCTGGCTGTTCGCCCTGAAGAGCGGCGAGATCAGCGGGTTCGTTCAGCACAGCATCCTGTTCAACCTGCCCTATTTCGGGGCCGGCCTTGTCGCCTATCGGCTGTTCCAGCTGCGGCGGGATCTGCCCTTCTGGCCGCTGGCCGGGTTCGCCCTGGGCTCGGCCCTGTTCCTGATGTGGCTGGTCAATCCCTGGGCGGTCGCCCTCACCCGGGCCGGCGACGCCGCCGTCTATCAACTCTGGTGGACCATCCCGATCGCCGCCGCCTGCCTGGCCATGGCGTCCAACCCATCGGCGCTGGTCAGCAATCCCGTCACCCGCTGGCTGGGCAAGGTGAGCTTCAGCCTCTACCTCGCGCACCCCTACATGATCCCGGTGCTCAAGCGCTGCGGCGTCTACGCCGCGATCCGTGACCTGCCGGGCGGCGCGGCCGTCACCTTCATCGCGGCCAGCCTGGCGACCATCGCCGCCACCGCCCTGGTGTCCTGGCCGCTCTACGCCTTCATCGAGCAGCCGGGCCAGGACTTCGGCCGGCGCTTCATTCAGCGGCTGCGCGCCCGCCAGGCGGCGGACGCGCAGCCCCGAACGGCCTAGCTCAGGGTCGCGAGCGCCTTGAGGTCATAGTTCATCAGTTCGTCGTTGCGGCCTTCCTTGACCTTCAGAACCCAGTTGGGGTCCTGCAGCAGGGCGCGGCCGACGGCCACCAGGTCGAACTCGCCCCGGTCCATGCGCTTGATCAGCTCGTCCAGCGAGGCCGGCGTCGAGGCTTCCCCGCCCCAGGCGGCGATGAACTCGCCGGTCAGGCCCACCGAGCCTACGCTGATGGTCGGAACCCCGGTCAGCTTCTTGGCCCAGCCGGCGAAGTTCAGGTCAGAGCCCTCGAACTCCGGCTCCCAGAACCGGCGCTGCGAGCAGTGCAGGATGTCGGCGCCGGCGTCGGTCAGGGTGGTCAGCCAGGCTTCCATCTCCTTCGGGGTGGCGGCCAGCTTGACCTCATAGTCCTGCTGCTTCCACTGGCTGATGCGGATGATCACCGGATAGTCCGGGCCCACCGCCTGGCGCACGGCCTTCAGGATGTCGGCGGCGAAACGTGCCCGGCCCGGCAGGCCCTTGGAGCCATAGGCGTCCTCGCGGACATTGGTGCCGTCCCAGAAGAACTGGTCGATCAGGTAGCCGTGGGCGCCGTGCAGCTCGATGGTCTCGAAGCCCAGCTGTTTGGCGGCCAGCGCCGCGTCAGCGAAGGCCTGGATGGCGTCGGCCACCTCTTCCTCGCTCATCGGCTTGCCGAATTCCTTGCCCGGACGGGTCAGGCCCGAGGGGCTGTCATAGGTCTCGGGCGTGGCGAACTCCGGATCGCGCGAGCGCACCGCGCCCACGTGCCACAGCTGGGGCGCCATGGCGCCGCCGGCCTCGTGGACCGCCTCGATCACCCGCTTCCAGCCGGCCAGTTCCTTCTCGCCATGGAAGCGCGGCACGTTCTTGTCGTTCAGCGAGGCGGGGCGGTTGACCCCCGTGCCTTCCGAGACGATCAGGCCCACCTCCGCCGCCGCGCGGCGCTTGTAGTACTGCGCCACCTCCTCGGTGGGCACGCCACCCGGCGAGAACGACCGGGTCATCGGCGCCATCACGAAGCGGTTCTTGAGGTTCAGGCCCTTGAACGAGAAGGGCTGGAAGAGGACGTCGGCGGCCATGCGGGCTCCCAATTCAAACGAGCGTTCGAACCTCACTTAAGAGCACGCCCTTGTCCCGGCGTCAGGTCAGAAATTCTGGACAGCCATTCACCCAGGCCTCGCCAGCGGCGAGGCCCCAATTCACCACGAAGGGCACAAAGGGCGCGAAGGCGAGAAAAGCCTCAGAAAGCGGGAGCGGACGAGTTTCGCGCGCGAAGCGCGCAGACCCACTCTTCGTGTTGCATAGTGCTCTTTTTGCCCATCGTGGTGAGACCAACCTCCCCGCCTCCACGCAGCGCGCCCCAGAAAAATGACGCCCGCGTCACGATTACGCCTTGTCAGGCGCCGTCACGTCACGCATGTTTCCTAACGCTGATAAGATGCGGCGCAGCGAACGTGCGCCCAATGGAGGACCCCC
>CAZXVO010000233.1:0-1467 GCA_964643835.1 uncultured Phenylobacterium sp.
AAGTCGTCGACGATGCACAGGATCCGGAAGCGCCGGCCCCAGCTCAGCGTGTCGGACACGAAGTCCAGGCTCCAGCGCTGGTTCGGACCGTCCGGCAGCGCCATCGCCGCCCGCGTGCCCGTGGCGCGCTTGCGGCCTCGGCGCCTGCGCACTGCCAGGCCTTCCTCCCGGTACAGCCGGAAGAGCTTCTTCTTATTCATGCAGACGCCCTCACGCTCGAGCAGGATGCCCAGCCGCCGGTAGCCGAAGCGGCGCCGTTCCGCCGCCAGGCCCCGCAGCCGCTCGCGCACGTCCGCATCGCCCGGCTGGGCCACGCGGCGCACCGTCTTCGGATCGACCTGGACCAGCCCGCAGGCCCGCCGCTGCGAGAAGCCGCGCTCCGCCATCAGACGGAGCACAGCCTCCCGGCGGGCTGCGGGCCCGATCAGTTTTTTCCCAGAAGGTCCTTCAGCGCCGAGACGTCCAGCATCGACTCCGCCAGCAGCTTCTTCAGCCGCCGGTTCTCGTCCTCCAGCGTCTTCAGCTTCTGCGCGTCCGATATGCTCATGCCGCTGTACTTGGCCTTCCAGCGATAGAACGTCTGCTCGCTGATCCCGTGCCGCCGGCAAACCTCCGCCGTCGGGCTCCCGGCCTCCTGCTCCCGCAGCACGCCGATGATCTGCGCCTCGTTGAACCTGCTCTTCTTCACGTCCGTCTCCTCTGTGGACGGACTCTCACTCAAATCGAGGGATCAGGAAGGGGGCAGGTCATTCTGCACCTCTACCGTCCATGCGCCGTAGGTCGCAGCCTGCGCTGGGCTGGTGGTGATCAGGCATCCAGCGGCGAACAGTGCCGCGCCTTGGGTGAGGGTAGCTACGCTCTTCATTTCCTAGCCCTTCATCGGGCAGGAGCACGCAGCATCCTCCCCGCCTGGTGATCGGGGAGTTAGGAAGCCTCGCTGGGAAGCCGCGACAGTCTTTAGGCCGCCCTCAAAGAGAGAAGCCCTGGACATACACTGCCGCCTCCCCGACCGCATGGTCGAGGAGTGCTGATGACGGCTGCACTCGGCGCCGCCAGCGAGGGGTTCCTACGCCCCAGGGAGCCGACTGGCTCGCCCGGGCGCAACATGGCTCGAACCTCGGAGCGGCTCAAGCTGAATGCCGCAGCTACTGCAATTGTTCCGAGTGCGACTGCCGAGCTGCCGTGAAGAGGCCGCTCAGGCACCCAACTAGCGCCCCCGCGACCGGCGGCGTACGCCAGACTCCCGGTGTTCCTCCTTCGCCCGGGCAATGATCTCGTCAAACTCGGCGAAGGACTTCTCGATCTCGGCGCTGCGGGCTCGCCTAGCCTGCAGTTCGGTGGTGATGACGCAGCGGCGACCGGGATAACGGACTCCAAGCACCTTCGGAGAGTCCAGAGCGATCTGCAAAGCCTTCCAGCCTTGGGCGTCATACGCTCCGGCGGAGTAGCGCCTGTCGAGGTCAGCGA
>CAZXVO010000233.1:1477-6043 GCA_964643835.1 uncultured Phenylobacterium sp.
AAAACCCCTACATCGACGCCACGCGCCGCGCGGATGCTGCAAGCAAGGTTCTGGCCGGCAATGCCACGCGGGAGGACGCCATGATCTTCATGGCCGACTTCATGCTGGCGACTGGCTACTGGGAAGTCACGCCGAGCGCCATGAGCGCTTGCTCATAGTAGAGCGATTGGCCCCTGGATCGTGGCCGGGGATGAGCATGGGGCGCTGCCTTGGCCTCTTGGCGCGCCTTCAGTCGAACTTCCCGCAGATAGAGCCGGGCAGCGTCCGTGCCGTCCTGGGAGATCGCCGCGTACGCCAGCTTCTTCATAATCAGTGTTTTGGGGTCGACAAGCTTGGTCTTACCGCCCTGTTTGATAGCGATCTTCTCGGCCGTGTCCTTTGGCTTTGACCTGGTGCTCTTGGGCCTCCCGCCGGGATTGCCGGAGGCGCCCTTGGCGAAGCGACCCGAGTTGTCCCGCGGAGTGGTGGGGTTGCGGCGCTTAGCCATGCTGCGTCCCCCAGCCAGAAGTGGTGTGAGCGTCTTGCGGCTGCGGCTGCGGCTGCGGCTGCGGTGCGTCGTGTGGCTCCCGATGAACTAACACGGGCTCCATGCCGGTGATCGCCACCCAGCGGTCAATGGCGATGTCGACATAGCGAGGCTCGAGCTCAATCGCGCGGCAACAGCGTCCGGTCCGCTCAGCAGCGATCAGGGTGGTGCCAGATCCCAGAAAGGTGTCCAAGACGACGTCATCCCGGCGCGTGACATCCTTGATAGCGTCAGCGACGAGGGCGACGGGCTTGACCGTCGGGTGCCACTTCAGCTCCGCGGCGCGGCTGCTCCCGACCATGTTCACCGAGGGATAATCCCACACTGAAGTACGTGAACGCCCGAACTTGCCCAGTTGGACGTTGTTGAGAGGCTGCGCCTCGCCAACCCGATAGACAGCTACGAACTCGTGCTTGGACCGATAGAGCGACCCCATGCCGGCGTTTGACTTGTTCCAGACGCAGATATGAATGCGGGCACCGTACAGGGGGCGAGCGGCTGACATGAGCTGATCGACATGGTGATGGTCGATGCAGAGGAAATGCACGCCGCCATCACGGGTCACGCCACGCGCCGCCCCCAAGCTCCGACCTAAGAACTCGACGAACTCGTCATCGGACATCTCTCCCGAGGCCATTGCGAATTCATCGTGCTGGCCCGAGCGGGTGGCGTGGCCGCTGATGCTGACATTGTAGGGCACGTCCAAGAAAGCCGCGTCAGCCGCGGCGCCTGCCATGACCTGGCCGAGGAAGGCCTGATCGCGAGCGTCGCCGCAGCCAATCATATGGTCGGCGAGCTTCCAGATATCTCCACGCTGAGCGCGAGGTTCTGGCCGCGGCTCCGGCAAGGTGTCGTCGTCGGCGCTCGGCTCGGTCTTCAGGACGACGTCCCATTCTCCGACTTCGAAGCCAAGCTCCTCCGGATCAATGACCGGCTCCTCTGCGACGATGGCCAGAACCTCAGAGCGCAGCCCTTCAGGCGAAAAGCGCGACAGGTCACCGAGCTTGTTCAGCGCGATCCGGATCCGCCGCTTGTCGTTATCGCTCAGGCCAAACAGCGTGATGCAGGGCAGCTCGCGGATTCCAATCTTCTTGGCCGCCAGCAGGACCGCGTGACCCGCGATGATTTCGCCGGCTTCATCCACCACGAGCGCTTGGACGACCCCGTGCCGCTGCAAGCTTTTGGCGAGCTTGGTGATCTGCGAGGTGGGGTGCTCGCGAGCGTTCTGCCGATAAGGGCGCAGCTGATCGACTGGCAGATACTGCAGGCGCAGCTGGGAGTTCGTGGGCAAGGCTTCGCCGTCCCACGCGGGCGTGAGTGGTGCGTGGACCGTCATTGGGCCCTCCTAGTTGTCAATTGAAGCCCCGGCGCCGGGCGTCGGATTCGTCCGACGCACAATTCATGCCCGCGCGAAATGATGCGCGCAATAGAAAATAAGAAATGAGAGAGAAAAAATAGAAATAAATGAACTCAACGGCGCTGTAAACAACTTCAATTCGAAACTCAAATTCAAACTAAAGCGCCAACTCAATTCTCTACTTGCTCAAGTGCGACGTTGAGTTAGACGTCGAAGCCGGTTCGAAACTCAATTCGAGCCTCGCTTTGAGAGTTGAGAATTCAGCCAATGAGGTCCTCAAACTTCGACGTCCTCGACGAAGCCATTGAGCGGTTGGAGACGATGTCGCTTGGAGAATTGCGGCAGCTTTGGAGTGAGCGCTTCGGTCTACCGCCGCCGCTAAGGTCACCGGATACGCTTCGACACTTGTTGGGTTGGAAGCTCCAGGCCGAGGCCCATGGTGGACTTAGCCTTGAAGTCCGAAACGCCCTTAAGGCTTCCGCAGCGGTGAAGGTTAGCCGCCTCTCCGATGGAGCACGGCTAAGTCGAGAGTGGCAGGGCCGCCGCTACGACGTCGAGCGGACCGGCGAAGGCTTCAAGTATGATGGGCAGCTCTACCGCAGCCTCTCCGAGGTAGCCCGAGTGATCACTGGCGTTCGCTGGAACGGCCCGAGGTTCTTTGGTCTGCGGAAGGAAACGGCATGAGCACCAAGCCCCTTCGCTGCGCCATCTACACCCGCAAGAGTTCGGATGAGGGTTTGGAGCAGGACTTCAACTCCCTCGACGCCCAACGCGAGGCCTGTGAGGCCTATGTTCGCTCCCAGGCCGGCGAAGGCTGGCGGGTGGTCAAGACGGCGTACGATGACGGCGGCTTCTCAGGCGGCTCAATGAAGCGGCCAGCCTTGACCCGCCTATTGGCCGACATCGAGAGCGGCTTGGTCGACGTTGTAGTGGTCTACAAAGTCGATCGACTGACGCGGTCCCTGACGGACTTCTCGCGCATCGTTGAAGCGTTCGACGCCCGAGGCGTCTCCTTCGTCTCGATCACCCAGGCCTTCAACACGACAACCTCGATGGGGCGGCTGACGCTCAACGTCCTGCTGTCGTTTGCGCAGTTCGAGCGCGAGGTCACCGGAGAGCGTATCCGGGACAAGATTGCGGCCTCTAAAGCTAAGGGCATGTGGATGGGAGGCCCCTGTCCGCTGGGCTATGACGCGGTCGGGCGTAAGCTGGAGATCAACCCGGCCGAGGCCGACCTGGTGCGCAACATCTACGCGCGATACCTCGAGTTGGGATCCGTCTACACCCTGAAGGCTGAGCTCGACGCGCAGGGCGTCGTCAGCAAGCGCCGGGTCAAGAAGACCGGGGCGGAGGAGGGCGGCCAGCCCTTCAGCCGCGGCGCCCTATTCCAACTCCTGAAGAACCCGCTCTATGTCGGCCAGGTGCGGCACAAGGATAAGGTCCATCCAGGTCAGCATGTCGCTATCATCGGCCAGGAAGTCTTTGACGCGGTCCAGGCGCGCCTTCAGGAGAACGCGGTCAGCCGTCGAGAGCGACCCCTGCGCTCGGCGGAGGCTTGGCTCAAGGGCAAGATCTTCGACGCAGAGGGGAGACCGATGTCTCCCAGCTTTGGCTACGGGAAGACTGGGAAGCCCTTCCGCTACTATGTGACCGCTGCGTCGCCAGCCGGGCGACCGGACCGAGACGCAGTGGTCCGCGTTTCGGCGCCACAGCTCGAAGCCTTGGTGGCGGAACGGCTCAAGCGTCGGGCCGCGCATATCGAGCCAGAGAGGATCGACCTGCGTGTCGAGGTTCATGCCAACTCGGTCCAGATCGAACTGCCGCATGCGCTTGGCCACGCCGTCGCGCCTACAGAGGACGAGACCTTGGGCCCGGGGGCTGAAGGCCGGGCGCGCTTGGTGATCGCTGTGCGTCCGGTGTTTCGAGGCGGACGCACCTGGCTGGTGGGGCCAGGCGGTGGTGCGGCCTTCTCAACGGCTCAACGTGATCCCGCTCTGATCAAGGCGCTTAGGCGCGCGCACGAGTACGCGCGCAAGTATGGGATCGCCCCGACGGCCTCGGACGCCCAGCTTAAGTCAGCCGCTAACCCGCCTGACAGCTTCCAGCGCAAGCTGGTTCGGCTGGCCTACCTCGCGCCTGATCTGCAAGCCGCGATCGTGAACGGCACGCTGCCGCCCGGGGTTACGCTCCAGGGCTTGCTGGCCAAGCCGCTGCCGGTCAGCTGGGCGCGGCAGCGGGCGATGATCCTGGAATAGGGGCCTTTTGGGCGCGTTTCGGCCCCTAAGGCCGAGGTTTCTATAGGGCGACCTGAGGCGAGTTTGATGCAGTTTAGCGCCGCCTATAACACCGCTCAGGTCGAATATAATGAGATCTCGCTGACGTTTAATGGGGCTGGGCCGAGGCGCGCCGTGCAAGCGACCTGTTCCGGTCCTGTTGAGCGCCTGTTCGGTGCGAATTTGCCACCTGTTCTGAGCCTGTTATCGCTCCTGATATGCGCCTGTTCCTGAGCGGCCGATTGGTCGGCTAAGTCACAGATTAGGCGTAGGAAATCCCGCCTTGGGCGCTATGAGCGCCTGTTCCAAGAAAATGCAAACCGGAGTTTCTGCATATCCCGCAGAGACAGCCGGCTTTTGTCGCCGCCAGAGCCGCGAGAATTAGCGCGAAAATGCACAGCACGACACGG
>CAZXVO010000234.1:0-1665 GCA_964643835.1 uncultured Phenylobacterium sp.
ACCGCCCAGCCCCTGGACGGCGGCGGCGTCGGCGTCTGGACCGAGGACGTCACCGAGCTGGAGGAGATCCGCGAGGCCCTGAAGCGCAATGTCGAGGCCCACGACGAGACCCTGAACCACATCGCCGACGCCGTGGCGATCTTCAGCCAGACCAAGAAGATGATGTTCCACAACACGGCCTTCGCCGAGATGTGGGGCCTGGAGCCGGCCTGGCTGGCCGAGCGGCCGAGCCATGGCGAGGTGCTGGATCGGCTGCGCCGCCTGCCCGAGACCGCGGACTACACCAAGTGGAAGGCCGCGGAGCTCGACCGCTACGAACAGCTGGAATCGACGCCTGACGACCTGTGGAGCCTGCCCGACGGCCGCACCCTGCGGGTGGTGCGTCAGCCGCACCCCATGGGCGGCGTGGTGCTGCTGTTCTCCGACATCACCGGCGAGCTGAAGCTCAAGGCCCAGTACAACGCCCTGATCCAGGTCCAGCAGGCGACCCTGGACAAGCTGAACGACGCCGTCGCCGTGTTCGGGTCCGACGGCCGCCTGCGCCTGCACAACGAGGCCTTCGAGCGATTCTGGAATGTCACCGCCCCGCAGCTGGAGGTCGCCCACGACTTCGAGGGCGTGGTCGAGCTCTGCGTGCCCCGCCTGCACGACATGGGCTTCTGGCGCGAGCTGAAGGGCCGGGTGGCCGACACCGATCCGCAGGCCCGCGCGCCGATGTCCGGCGAGGTGAAGACCTCCGACAGCCGCATCGTGGTCTACCAGTCGCGGCCTCTGCCGGACGGCGCGACCCTGATCGCCTTCGCCGACGTCACCGACGCCCGCAAGCTGGAGAGCGCGCTGGCCGACCGCTCGGCCGCCCTGGCCGAGGCCGAGCGCCTGAAGCGTGACTTCGTGGGCAATGTCTCCTACGAGCTGCGCACCCCGCTCACCACCATCATCGGCTATTCCGAACTCTTGGAACGCTCCGGCGACGGCCTGTCGGAGCGCGGCCGCGGCCACGCCGCCGCCGTGCGCGCCGCCGCCACCCAGCTGGCCCGCTCCATCGACGACGTGCTGGACATGGCCCAGATCGACGCCGACGAAATGGCCCTGGACCTTGAGGACGTTAACGTCGCCGAACTGCTCAAGGAGGCCGCCGACCGCTGGGCCCGCGAGGCCGAGCAGGTCAAGGTCGCGATCAATCTCGAGCACCCCGAGGACATCGGCCTGATCCGCGGCGACGTGAAGCGCCTGGCCCAGACCCTGGACCACCTGACCGAGAACGCCATCCGCCAGACGCCGCCGGACGGGGTCGTCACCCTGTCGGCCCGCCGGGCGCTGGGCGAGATCCAGCTGCAGGTCTCCGACACCGGCCGCGGCATCCCCTTCCACGTCCAGGCCCACATCTTCGACCGCTTCATCGGCCGCGAGCGCGGCGGCCCCGGCCTGGGCCTGGCCCTGGTCAAGGCCCTGGTGGAGCTCCACGGCGGCTGGGTGGCCCTGGAAAGCGAACCAGGCGCCGGCGCCACCTTCACCTGCCACCTCCCCGAAGCCGCCCAAGGCGCCGCGGGACATCCCGAGTTCGGGTTCTAGGCGCACCTATCAAGACGTCATGGCCGGGCTTGTCCCGGCCACCCATACGCACCTGATTTCAACAGCAGGATCACGGCGGCGCCCGCGCGCCTC
>CAZXVO010000234.1:1675-6023 GCA_964643835.1 uncultured Phenylobacterium sp.
GGCCCGCCGGGGCCCCCCCCGCTCCCCGCGGGGTTTTTTGGGGGGGCGCAAAACCCCCGGCCATGACGTCTGTGTCTAGCTTTCGGCGATCGCCTGCTGCGCCGCCGCCGCCCGCGCCAGCAGATCAAGCCGCAGGGGCTCGGCGGCGCCGGCGGCCAGCAGCAGGCCCACCGAGGCCGTCATCTCCAGCCGGAATCGCGCCTCGTCCCAGTCCTCGGTGATCCAGGCCTCGGCGACGCCGGCGATGGTGCGCAGCAGGATATTGGTCAGCGGCCCGGCCCGCAGCGCCGCCGACAGCTCGCCGGCTCCCAGCGCCGCGGCCACCAGGCCCCGCCACAAGGTCAGGCCCTCGACGCCCATGAACTGGCGCACCTCCGGCTCGGCGGCGCCGAAGGCGGCCTGGATCAGACCCCGGTGAAAGCCCCGGTCGGCCTCGTAGTGGGTGACCACCTCGTCGGTGGCGGCCATCAGCCGCTTGAGCGGCGACATCGGCGGCAGAGCCTCAAGCCGGGCCTCGAAACTGGCGAACTCGTCGCGCACCACCAGCCGCAGGATCTCGCCCTTGCCGCCGATCAGGTTGTAGGGCGTCGCCGGGCTGACCCCGGCCCGAGCCGCCAGTTCGCGCATCTGAAAGCCCGCGTCCCCCGCCTCGCGGATCAGCGCCTCGGCCGCCTCGATCAGATTGCGGCGGCGGGCCTCGCGGCGCTCGGGGGACAGGGCCAAGGGTCGATCTCCACCGGATCAGGTGAGCCGATCCGGACATGACAACGCCGGGCCGCCGCGGTTAGCGGCGCCCGGCGCGGTCGAATTCAGCGTTGAACGCTTAGTGCTGGCTTTCCGGCAGGCGGACCACCAGGCCGTCGAGGTCATCGGAGACCTTGATCTGGCAGGACAGGCGGCTATTGCCTTCGACGTTCTCGGCGAAGTCCAGCATGGACTCTTCCATGGCCGACTTGTCGCCGGTCTTGGACAGCCAGGCCTCGTCCACATAGACGTGGCAGGTGGCGCAGGCGCAGGCGCCGCCGCAGTCTGCGTCGATGCCGGGCACGTTGTTCTTCACCGCGCCTTCCATCACCGTCAGGCCGGTCTTCACGTCGATGACGTGCTCTTTCCCGTCGTGCTCGATGTAGGTGATCTTGGCCATCTCTCCCCTTCCCGCCGTGACTAAGCGGCGACTTCTTTCATGGAAACCGACAGGTCAGCCAGCTTTTCCTTCGACACCGCTTTGCGGTTGCCGATCAGCTGACGGCCCATCATGAACTCTGGCGGCGAATTGATCGCCTCCACCGACTGCACCTGATCGCCCTTCAAGTGGAAGATGGCGAACTTGCCGCTGGCGGGGTCGCCGCGCAACAGCACCTCGTCCACATCGAAGGCGTAGCCCGCGATCTGGAGCTTGAGATCGTACTGGTCCGACCACTGCCACGGCACCTCGCCGGCGGGCGCCGGTCGGCCGGTGATGGCGCTGGCGGCCTGCTTGGCCTGTTCCAGGGCGTTGGGAACGCTCTCCATCCGGAACATGCGGTCATAGATCGGCATCGGCCGGTGGGCGACGTCGCCGATGGCGAAGATCGACGGATCGGAGGTGCGGGCCTCCAGGTTCACCGTCACGCCCCGGGCGCACTCCAGGCCGGCCTCTTTGGCCAGCTCTTCGTTCGGCGCGGCGCCCACCCCGATCAGGGCGGCGTCGCAGGCGATCACCCGGCCGTCGGCCAGCTTCACGCCGGTGACGCGGCCATCCTTGCCCTCGAAGCCGACGACGCGGGCGCCCAGCTCGAAGATGACGCCGTGCTGCTCGTGATAGGCCTGGAAGAAGCTCGACAGGGTCTCGGTGGCGACGCGGGCCAGCAGGCGCGGCTCACGCTCCAGCACCACAGCCTCAGCGCCCAGCTTGCGGGCCGAGGCCGCCGCCTCCAGGCCGATATAGCCGCCGCCCACGATGGCCAGGCGCTTGCCAGGGCCAAGCGCCGCCTTCAGCTTCTCGGCGTCGGCGGCCGTGCGCAGTTCCAACAGGCCGTCCAGGTCCGCGCCCTCGACGGGCAGCTTGATGGCCCGGGCGCCGGTGGCCAGGATCAGAACGTCATAGGAAACGCTGGTCCCGTCCGACAGGGCGACGGTCTTGTCGCCGCGGTTCAGGGACACCGCCTTTAGGTTCGGCCGGAAGTCGATGTTGTTCTCGGCGTAGAACTCCAGCGGCTTCAGCGCCAGGGAGTCCGCGTCGGCCTCGCCCTTAAGCCAGGCCTTGGACAGGGGCGGCCGCTGATAGGGCGGGATGGGCTCCTCGCCGATCATGGTGATCAGGCCGGTGTGCCCGTATTGGCGCAGCAAGGCGGCCGCCGTGCCGCCAGCGTGCCCTGCCCCGATGATGACCACATGCGCGTCCAACGAGCTCATGTAAGCCCCATGCAGAAAAGTGACGGCGGCGTCAACTTGCTAAACGCAGTTCGGATCGCCGCCGACCCGGACAGACCGCGTCAGACGACGCGGTCGACCAGCATTTTCTTCACCTCGGCGATGGCCTTGGCGGGGTTCAGGCCCTTGGGGCAGACCTGGGCGCAGTTCATGATCGTGTGGCAGCGATAGAGCTTGAAGGGGTCTTCAAGCGCGTCCAGACGGTCGCCGGTGGCCTCGTCGCGGCTGTCGATAAGCCAGCGATAGGCGTGCAGCAGGGCCGCCGGGCCCAGATACTTGTCGCCGTTCCACCAGTAGCTCGGGCACGAGGTGGTGCAGCAGGCGCACAGGATGCACTCGTAGAGGCCGTCGAGCTTCTCGCGGTCCTCCGGCGACTGCCGCCATTCCTGCTGCGGCTCCGGGGTCGTGGTGTGCAGCCACGGCTCGATGGAGGCGTACTGGGCGTAGAACATGGTCAGGTCGGGGACCAGGTCCTTGACCACCGGCATCGAGGGCAGGGGCGCGATCTGGCAGGACGACCCAGGCGTCTCGTCGTGGCCATGGGTGCAGGCCAGCGTGTTGCGGCCGCCGATGTTCATGGCGCACGAGCCGCAGACGCCTTCACGGCACGAGCGGCGGAAGGTCAGGGTCGGGTCGATGTTGTTCTTGATGTGCAGCAGCACGTCCAGAACCATCGGGCCGCAGGCCTCGACGTCCACGTCATAGGTGTCCCAGCGCGGGTTGCCCGACGCTTCCGGGTCATAGCGATAGACCTTGAAGGTCTTGACCTTCTTGGCCCCGGCCGGCGCGGGCCAGTGCTTGCCCTTCTGGACGCGGGAGTTCTTGGGCAGGGAAAGCTGAACCATGGATTATCCTCTGTTCCCTGTGCCTTAGTAGACCCGCGCCTTGGGCGGGAAGGGCGCGACTTCGTTGGTCATGGTGAAGTCGTGCACCGGGCGATAGTCGATGGAGACCTTGCCGCTGGCGTCGTCGATCCAGGCCAGGGTGTGCTTCATCCACTGCTTGTCGTCGCGATCCGGGAAGTCCTCGTGGGCGTGCGCCCCGCGGCTTTCGGTGCGGTTGTGGGCGCCCACCACCGTCACCTGGGCCTGGACGACCAGATTCTCGAACTCGAGGGTTTCGACCAGGTCGGTGTTCCAGATCATGCCGCGGTCGGAGACCTTCAGGTCACCGCGCTTGGCCTGGACCGCCTCGAGGCGCTTCACGCCGCTGGCCAGGGCGTCCGAGGTGCGGAACACCGCGGCGTCTTCCTGCATGGCGCGCTGCATCTCCAGGCGCAGGGCCGCCGTGGGCGTGGAGCCCGAGGCGTTGCGCAGGCGATCGAAGCGGGCCAGGTGGCCGTCGGTCATGGCCGGCTTCAGCTCCGGCTGGGTCGCCCCGGCCTTCAGGATCGAGGCGGCGCGCCGGGGGGCGGCGCGCCCGAACACGACGAGGTCGATCAGGGAGTTGGAGCCCAGGCGGTTGGCGCCGTGCACGCTGACGCAGGCGGCTTCGCCCACGGCCATCAGGCCCGGCACCACCTGGTCGGGGTTCTCGCCGACCTTGGTCACCACTTCCGAATAGAAGTTCGTCGGAATGCCGCCCATGTTGTAGTGGACGGTCGGCAGGACCGGGATCGGCTCCTTGGTCACGTCGACGCCGGCGAAGATCTTGGCGCTTTCCGAGATGCCCGGCAGACGGGCGGCCAGCACCTTGGGATCCAGGTGGTCCAGGTGCAGGAAGATGTGGTCCTTGTTCGGACCCACCCCACGGCCTTCACGGATCTCGATGGTCATGGCGCGGCTGACCATGTCGCGAGGGGCGAGGTCCTTCACGGTGGGCGCATAGCGCTCCATGAAGCGTTCGCCTTCCGAGTTGGTCAGGTAGCCGCCTTCGCCGCGGGCGCCTTCGGTGATCAGGCAGCCGGCGCCGTAGATGCCGGTCGGGTGGAACTGCA
>CAZXVO010000235.1:0-6019 GCA_964643835.1 uncultured Phenylobacterium sp.
GTGTACTGTTTTTCGCAGTGGGGGCGGCACGCGGCGCCAATGGGGGGGCGCCAGGGGGGAGCGGCCCCTTGCCGGTGGGCGCGCCCACGCCGCCGCCGCAAGCCTATCTGGACTTCTGTAGCCGCCAGTCACGCGATTGCCAGGTCAGCCGGGAGGCGGTCCTGTCCCAGATCAGGACGGCCGGCCGCCCCCGAGAGGACGCTACGGCACGGACGGCCACGATCACCCGCATGGGTGTTCCAAGCCTCGACCTGTCCTCCGCCCTCCATCGTACAACGGCGCGCGCGTCGTTCCGGTTCGTCGCCGAGGCGACCGACCAGATGGACTGGCGATGGTTTGGGGAGACCGCTCAGGTGCTCGACGCACCTGCGACTCCCGTGGACCAGGCCCGTATCTCGCTGGCCAGCTTCCGCTTTGAAGCGACTTCCGAACCGGCGGTCGCACCCGCGCGGACGCAGCCCGAAGCGGGCGCCACGCTGGTCATGGACGGCCAGACCTGGGCGACCATCAATCGCGTCAACACCAAGGTGAACCGCGACATCATCCGCAGAACCGACATCGACAACTATGGTGTCGAGGAGTTTTGGAGCACGCCCCTTCAGGAGGGGACCAAGTTCGGCGACTGCGAGGACTATGTGCTCGAGAAGCGCCGCGCCTTGATCGCCGAGGGCTTCCCCCCCAGCGCGCTTTCCATCGCCGTGGTGACCACCTCCTGGAACACCACCCACGCGGTGCTGCTGGTGGCCGGGGACAAGGGCGAATATGTGCTCGACAACCTCTCGCCCTGGGTCGCCCCCTGGAACGAGGCGCCCTACACCTTCCGCAAGCGTCAGGTGGCGGGGGACGCTTTCCATTGGGCGACCGTCACGCCGCGCGCGAGTTCTTTGAAGTACGCTGGGTTGAACTTGATCGCCCTGTAGGAACCGATATTCCTACCGGCGATACGGCAACCCAAGGCAGCACCGTGAGTTCACAGGCGTCCAAGACGCGACATCCTGCGCGTACGCGCGGCCGATCGGACGCGGTGCCAGCGGGCTTCTGGCCGCCCCCGGAGGAAACCTGGATCGCCCTGGCGGGCCTGCTGCCGATCTTTGCCGGACATTACCTCTATGCGGCGCTGGCGTCTGAGACGGCCTTAACCCTGGTGATGGCCGAGGCGCTTGTGCTCGGCGCCCTGCTCTGCCGTGCATCCTTCCGCAAGGATCTGGGCCGGATTGCCGGGCTGACTGCGCCTGCCATCTGCTTTGCCGTGGTGATCGCGGTCGGCCTGATCCAGTTGACGCCCTGGGCGCCGGGGGGGCCGCATCCGGTCTGGGCCTATGTCGGTCTTGGCCCTGGCTCGACCACAATCGACCGGTCATCCACCGTCGTCGAGATCATAAAGCTGCTGGGCTTAGCCTGCATCTTTCTCGTAGGCGCGCTGACCGGCGCCTCAGACCGCAGAGCACGCGCGGCCATCTACGTCATGGTTGGGCTGGGCTTGATCCTGGCGATCTGGGCGTTCTTCGGAAGTGTCACGGGGACCATATTCCAGACGGGAGGACGCAGGCTTGAGGGCCACTTCTTCAACCCCAACACCGCGGGCACCTTCATGGCCTGCATGTTGGTGCTGAGCATCGCCCTGCTCTTCCGGCAATTTCGCGCTGCCAGTCCTCAGAGCCGCATCATCCGCGCAGCGCCGCTGGCGGCAGTCGCCCTTACCTTCGCCGTCTGTCTGCTGATGACGGCGTCGCGTGGCGCGGCGCTGGCGACATTGGTGGCGCTCGTGGTGTTTGCGGTCTTACAGCTTTTCTCCGCTAAGCTGAAGATCACCCGGGCGGCGCTCATCGGCTTAGCAGCCGTGGTTCTGGGCGCCGCCGTTCTCTATGTGGCGGGGGATCTGGTGATCGATCGGTTCATGAACACCGACAAGGACGCGGTGGTCCGGACCGCGATCTGGGCGGAGCACTGGCAAGCGTTCCTTCGATCACCGCTGCTCGGATATGGTTTCGGCGCCTCCGAGGCGGTCAACAAGACCCTCATCACCACCACCAACTACGGCACGCTCTGGGCCATCAAGGCCATTCTCAATGTGTATCTCCAATGGCTGGAGCAGGCGGGAATTGTCGGCGCCCTGGCCATGTTCGCTGTTGTGGGACTTGTTATCCTCAAAGCGGTTAGAGGCGCCCTCACTCGATCGCGGATGACGCTCGTTCTCTTTGGACTCATCGCGCTCGACGCTGTCTTCCTCGTCCACGGGGCCACCGATTTCGCCCTCGACGCCTATTCAATGGCCGCGATGTTCGCCTATGCCTTGGGGCTACAGTTTACCCTTTCACAGGGTACCGCCCGATGAAGAGACCTCAAGTCATCTGGCTGATAGCCGCTGGCGCTATGGCGGCTATCAGCTTCACCCTTGCCCTGCTCCATCTCACGGCTCTGACGATGGGCGGGGAACTCAAGGTAGGCGCGCTCAGGCTCGCCGTGGTGGCGTCCGGTTACGACCGCAGGGCCGAGCAGCTGGTGGCGATGCGCAACCCGTCATTGGCGAGTTTAGCCGAGGCTGAGCGGCTTTCCCGCCTCGCGATAGCGCAATTCCCCTACGACACGAGTGCTTGGCTGCGGATCGCGTATATTGATGGAATCCGGAACCTCGGTCTGTCCAAGACCGGCGTCGACGCGCTCGCACGATCCTATGATCTGGTCGCCGTTGATCCTCTGCTCGCCCCATGGCGCATTCACTTCGCTTTGGAGAATTGGCATAACGTACCGCAAACGTTAAGGTTTTCCGTGGAAAGCGAGGCAAGATCACTGTCCGCCGACGGCGCCGGGCGATCGAAGTTGCTGCCCGCCCTGGAGGCGGTAGATAACCCCGAAACCTTGCCCTTGGCGCAGAACTGGATTCAGCGTTATGTCGCCGTACCGTCACACCTTGAACAAGCAGCGCACGAAATTTCGGCGAAACCGAATGGATTACTAACGAATTGAGCGAATCGACTTGCCGCCCCCGTTAGGGTATGAGCCTAGGGAGCAACGCTGGGTATCCGGCATCGACTTTGGCCAGGGGATTAGCATGAACCTCAAGACACTCGGCATCAGCGCTTTGGCGCGAGCCTTCGCCTCCACCGCCGTGATCGGCGTCTTCAGTTTCGCGGGATCTGGCGCTTACGCCCAGACGGCCGAACAGGTCGCCACGGTGAAGGCGGGTGTGGAAGCGGTTATCCAGGCGACCATCGCCGCAAACCCGACCATGACGCCAGACCAGCTTTCGGCGGCGATCAAGGTGGCGGTGAACGCCTACCTGAATGACCCGGCAAACGGGTTCAGCAACACGCTGAAGGCTCAGGCCCTGGCCGCCGTGCGCGCCGACACTGCTTTCCAACAGGCGGTCGGGGGCTCCACTGCGGTGGACGGCGTCCAACTGGCCCTGTTCGGCACAACCGGAGATACCTCCACCGGCAGCATCGGCGGCTCTTCCTCCGGTGGCTCCAGCAACTTCGCCGGCGGCCCCGGTTCCAGCACTGGCGGCGGCGGCGGCGGCTCCGGCGCGCACAACCTGTAGTGTGAAACCCGGCGGCGCAGTTGCGCCGCCGAAGTTCATCGACATGCTTTTCCCCTGTTGGGGACCTTCCAATGCCAAACCTAGTGAGGCCAACGTGACCGCCAATAAGCGCGTCCTTTTCGCGAGCGTCGCCATTGTGCTCACCACGGGCGCGAGCAGCTTAGCATGGGCGCAGTCGACCACGGGCGCCCTGGCGGGCGCGAGCGCCAACAGCAACTTCGCGCGTGATCGCAGCGTTGCGGTGCGTGATCGGCCGCACCCCGGCTACGAAGCCCTGGGCATCCCGCTCGGCGCATTTGTGGCCTATCCGAAGCTCGGCGTTGGAGTCGAGCGGACCGACAACGTCTATGCCTCGTCCGCCCGCCAGGTCGATGATGTTGTCTGGAAGGTGCAGCCCGATGTCGTCGTGGCCAGCACGTGGTCGCGCCACTCGCTCCAGGCCTTCGCCCGCGGCAACATCAGCCGCTACAGCGATTTCGAGAGCGAAAACACCGAAGACTACACGGTCGGAGCCACCGGACGCCTGGACATCACGCGCCGTTCGAACGTTACGGCCGGCGTCACCTATGGCAGCCTCAGCGAGCCGCGCACCTCTTCGAGCTCTCCGGTTCTGGCGGCCAATCCGATTGAGTACGACAATACGACGGCCTTTGTGGTCGCCGGCCGCGAGTTTAATCGCCTGAAGGTCTCGGCGCGCGTGGACCTGAGCAAGTTCGATTACCAGGATGGCCGCACAACTGCGGGCGCCAATGTCGAGCAGGACGACCGTGATCGCACCAACACCAGCCTGACGGCGCGAGCCGACTACGCTCTCAGCCCGGCGACAGCCCTGTTCATCCAGGTCTCCGGCAACAAGCGTGACTATCGCCTGGGCAAGCCTGCGGTGACCTTGATCCGCGACTCCGATGGCGTGGAAGCCCTGGCAGGCGCCAACTTCGAGATCGGCGCGCTGATGCGCGGCGAAGTGGGGGTTGGCTATCTGCGGCAGTCCTATGACGACCTGGCCTTCAAGGACATCAGCGGACTTGGCGCGCGCGCCCAGGTCGAATGGTTCCCGACGGAACTCACCACGGTGACTGTCGTCGGCACACGCTCTGTCGAGGACACCGGGATCGTCGGCTCGTCAGGCAACCAATCTAGTAACCTGATCCCGCAGGTTGACCACGAACTGCTGCGCAACGTCCTGATCACCGGCCAATTGGCTTACGGCAAGGACGAGTACGAAGGCGTGGCGCGAAATGACAAACGCCTCACCGCTGGCGTGGGCGCGACCTACCTGCTTAACCGCCACGTCGGTCTCTCGGTCAACTATAGCTACTACGATCAGAAATCGGACGGGGCTGCGGCCGGCGGCGATTTCAAGGTCAACAAGATCGGCGCAGGCGTGACGCTGCAATTCTAAGCAGCGTCTTCTCTTCCCCGGGGGCGGGGTTGGCGCGATCTTTGAATGGCCGTGAAATAGCGGACCTATTATGGGCCAGACGTTCGCAAGACGCCTGGCCCTAACCTTTAAGGAGTAAGTTGCATGAACCTGCATAGCCCCTCCCCCGTCGATACCGACAATGACTTTGGCGAACGCGCTACGCCCGCAAACGCTTTGCCGGGTATGCCCGAGGGGCTTGATCTTCGCCGGATTTTCGTCGCTTTCCGTCGCCGGCTCCGGCTATTCGCGGCCGTGGCGATGGCAGTCCTTCTGGCGTCCGTTCTTGTTACCCTTCAAGCGACACCAAAGTACAGCGCGACTGTCCGGCGTCAGCGCCGATGAGACAGATTGAGGGTGCCGCATTTAGGAGGGTTTTGGTCTCGTCGAAGTGACGAAGGAACGAAGATGAGACCAGAACCCTTGGCCGCGAAGACGACGCCCGGTGAGCGGGTGGCGAAGGATATCCGGCGGGCGACGCGCCGGCATTTCTCGGCGGAAGACAAGATCCGGATCGTGTTGGACGGGCTGCGTGGGGAAGACAGCATCGCGGAGCTGTGCCGCAAGGAGGGGATCGCCCAGAGCCTGTACTACGTGTGGTCGAAGGAGTTTCTGGAGGCGGGCAAGCGCCGCCTGGCGGGCGACACCGCCCGGGCTGCGACCACGGACGAGGTGAAGGATCTGCGTCGGGAAGCCACCGCCCTGAAGGAGGTCGTCGCCGAGCAGGCGCTGGAGATCCGCCTGCTCAAGAAAAGCATGATCGCCGATGGGGGGGCCGGCGAATGAGATACCCCGCAGCTGAGAAGATCGAGATCATCCGCCTGGTCGAGCAGTCGAACCTATCGGTGCGCCGAACGCTGGAGCAGATCGGCGTGCCGCGCGCGACCTTCTATCGCTGGTACGACCAGTACCAGACCGGCGGCCCGGAAGCGCTGGAAGACCGCCCAGGGCGACCCAGCCGGGTGTGGAACCGCATCCCCGAGGAGGTTCGCGCCGCGATCCTGGAGATGGCCCTGGAGCATTCGGAACTGAGCCCTCGGGAACTGGCCGCGCGGTTC
>CAZXVO010000236.1:0-6016 GCA_964643835.1 uncultured Phenylobacterium sp.
CGGGTCGATGATGTACTGCACCTTCGCGACCCTGTTCATCGCCCAGATCTACGGCGTCGAACTGACGCTGGCCCAACAGATCACCATGCTGGGCCTCTTGATGATCACGTCGAAGGGCATGGCCGGCGTGCCCAAGGCCTCCATCGTGGTCATCGCCGCGACCCTGGCCTACTTCAAGCTGCCGGAAGCCGGCATCGGCCTGATCCTGGCTGTCGACCAGCTGCTCGACATGGGCCGCTCGGCCACCAACGTCGTCGGCAACTCCGTCGCCAGCGCCGTCGTCGCCAAGTGGGAAGGCCAGGTCGAGGAACCGGCGAAGGCGTAGGCGCCCGCCGCCCCCGACGCACCCATTGGTGTCATCCCGGAAAGCGCGCAGCGCTTGTCCGGGACCCAGACGCGCGGGGCCTTCCGGATAAATCTGTGTCTATGGGTCCCGGTCTTTCGCTGACGCGAAAACCGGGATGACACCGTAAGCTTGAGGGTGGAGGCGCCTTGCAGCCCCTACCGCCCCCTCCCCATATCTCCTCACGAACCTTCACCTTTGTCCCAAGGGACCCATGCGCAACCACCTTCGCACCTTCATGCTTCTGGCCGCCCTGACCGCCCTGTTCGTGGGCGCGGGCTACATGGTGGGCGGGCCCACCGGCATGGGGATCGCCTTCCTGCTGGCCCTGGCGATGAACGCGGTCAGCTACTGGAACTCAGACAAGATCGTGCTGCGGATGTATGGCGCGAAGGAGGTGGACCCGAGCCACCCGGAGCCCATCGTGCGCAACTTCGTGGCCGACGTGCATGAGATGGCCACCCGCGCCGGCATGCCGATCCCGAAGGTCTATCTGATCGATTCCGACCAGCCGAACGCCTTTGCGACCGGGCGTGACCCAGAGCACGCCGCCGTGGCCGCCAACCTCGGCCTGCTGCGCATGCTGGACCGGCGCGAGATCCGCGGGGTGATGGCCCACGAGCTGGCCCACGTGAAGAACCGCGACACCCTGACCATGACCATCACCGCGACCATCGCCGGCGCGGTCTCGGCGCTCGCCAACTTCGCCTTCTTCTTCCGGGGCGGGGATGACCGTGACCGGGGCGGCATGATCGGCGCCATCGCGGTCGCCATCCTGGCCCCCATCGCCGCGGCCCTGGTGCAGATGGCCATCAGCCGGACCCGCGAATACGCCGCCGACAAGGCCGGCGCCGAGATCAGCGGCGACCCCGAGGCCCTGGCCAGCGCCCTGCAGAAGATCGAGGCCTACGCCCGCGGCATCCCGAACATGCAGGCCGAGCACAACCCGGCCACCAGCCACATGTTCATCATCAATCCGCTGTCGGGCCAGGGCGCGGACAACCTGTTCTCCACCCACCCGGCCACGCAGAACCGCGTCGCCGCCCTGATGGAGCTGAGCGGCCGCAATCCCCGCTCGGCCACCGTCGAGGCTCCCGCCGCGACCGCTGTCCCCACCAGCAGCGGCCGCAAGGCCGGGCCGTGGGGCTAGGGCCGCAGGCCTGAGCCCCTACTCCGCCGGCAGCACCAGGTCCGTGCGCTTGGCCAGGACGCGGTCGAACTCGGCCCAGACGCCGGCGTCGCCGTGCCATTGGCCCTTGGTCGCGGCCTTGGAGTACTCGGTGGAGCGGGCTTCGAAGAAGTTGGCGTGCTCCACGCCCGACAGCATCGACTGCAGCCAGGGCAGCGGGTTTTCCTTCACCCCATAGGCGGCCGGCAGGTCCAGCTGGCGCAGGCGCCAGTCGGCGATGAAGCGGATGTAGGACTTGATGTCCTCCGGCGTCATGCCCTGGATGTCGCCCGCCTCGAAGGCCAGGTCGATGAACTTGTCCTCCAGGCCGACCACGGTCTTGCAGCAGTCGACGATGTCGTCGGCCACCGACTTGGTCACCGCGCCCGTCTCCTTGTTGAAGGCGTGGTAGAGCTTGATGATGCCCTCGCAGTGCAGGCTCTCGTCGCGCACCGACCAGGACACGATCTGGCCCATGCCCTTCATCTTGTTGTGGCGCGGGAAGTTCATCAGCATGGCGAAGCTGGCGAACAGCTGCAGGCCTTCCGTGAAGCCGCCGAACATGGCGAGCGTCCGGCAGATGTCGGCGTGGCTGTCCACCCCGAAGGTCTGCATGTAGTCGTGCTTGTCCCGCATGGCCTGGTAGTCGAGGAAGGCCGTGAACTCGGAATCGGGCATGCCGATGGTCTCGAGCAGCAGGGCGTAGGCGGCGATGTGGATCGTCTCCATGTTGGAGAACGCCGACAGCATCATCTTCACCTCGGTGGGTTTGAAGACGCGGCTGTACCGCTCCATGTAGTTGTCGTTCACCTCGACGTCGGACTGGGTGAAGAAACGGAAGATCTGCGTCAGCAAGCTCCGCTCCTTGTCATTGAGCTTGGTCGCCCAATCCTTGCAGTCCTCGCCCAGCGGAACTTCCTCGGGCATCCAGTGGACCTGCTGCTGCTTCTTCCAGAAGTCGTAGGCCCACGGATAGCGGAAGGGCTTGTAGGCGTAGGAAGGCGTGAGCAGGCCGGGAAGGTCGGACATGGTGGTTTTCCCAGGGGAGCGGAATCGACGAAGCCGTAGTTAACTACGACACATAGCCATCGAACACCGACAACATCTAGCGGCGAGTTAACGCAGGGCCCCAAGATGTTGTGAATGGAGCTGGGGACAAGTCACATGCCCACCCTCACCCTCTATGGCGCCCCGGGCTCGGGCGCCGTGGCCGTGGAAGCGGCCCTGACCCTGATCGGCGCGCCCTATGAGCTGATCGACGCCGTCACCTGGGACGAGGCCGACCGAGCCAGCGGCGACAAGGTGCTGGCCGCCAATCCCCTGCGCCAGGTGCCGGCCTTGGTCCTGCCCACGGGCGAGGTGCTGACCGAGAGCGCGGCCATCCTGATCTGGCTGGCCGAGACCTACCCGCAGGCGCGGCTGGCGCCGCCGCCCGGCGATCCGCGGCGGGCCCAGTTCCTGCGCTGGATGAGCTTGGTCTCGGCGGCGATCTATTCCCTCTACTGGGTGAAGGACGAGCCTACGCGACTGGTCCCCGACCCGGCGCTCAGCCCGACCGTGATCGCCCGCGCCGACGACCGCATCGCCGACTGCTGGCGGATGATGGGCGAACAGATCACGCCGGGCGCCTGGCTAATGGGCGAGGAGATCAGCGTGCTCGACCTCTATGTGGCGGTGGTCTCCCGGTTCCGGCCGAGGCGGCAGCGGTTCTATGCGGCTGCGCCGAACATGGCGGGAATCATTCAGCGCGTGGACGCCCATCCCGCACTCCAGGCCCTGTGGACGGACCGCTACCCCTTCGAGCCGGGATGGGACGCCTGAACGCCGGTCAGGCTGGTGCGACAATCCAGCCAACCACGCGTCGGACGACGGGCAGAACCATCAGCAGGGCGGGGAATGCAACCACCCAGGACAAGGACCAGGCGCCCATCCAGATCCTAAGGAAGTCGGGTACGGGCCCCACGCTTCTCAGGGTGGACACGGCCGAGACGATGAAGGTCATCATCACGGACAGGACAAGGGGCATGACCACCGCCCCGTAGCGGGCGGGCAGGCGGCGGATTCGGAAGGAGGGCATCGACATCAGCAAGTCTCCAAGGAGCCCGAGCCGTACGGCGCGGGCTGATGAGATGCGTTGGCTGACGGAAACGCTTACGGCGGAGCTGGGCCCCGCGCGACCGCTTTAGACTAAATCAGATATATCTGAAACCACTTAGCGCGGCTTGATCGACAGGGAGAAGGCGACGAGCGAATCGTCCTTGGCTTCCTGGCCCATCAGCATGTGCTCGCCCTTCACCTCGCGGTGGACGTAGCCCAGGGAGGTCTGCATAGCGCCCTTGCGCCAGGCCACGCCCAGCTGGGCGTCGCTGATCAGGGTGCTGGCGGCGTCTTGGCTCCAGGCGCGGTCCCAGCCGGTGGCCTGGTCCTTCAGCATGTTCAGGCCCACGGCCCGGCCGCTGGCGGCGGCGTAGATGAACCAGCGCCCCGCGTCGCCAAAGTCGGCGCCGTCGCGCACGCCCATGGCGCTGAGGCCCGAGCGCACCCGGTCCTCGCCGGACTGGCCCAGGGTCACGGTCGCACCGGCCTCGGCCGAGCCGCCCAGGCTGGTCATGCCGACGCCTGCGTGCGGCGTCACATCCAGGGCGTAGCGGCCGTTGGAAACGCTGACCGCGCCTGGCCAGTCGCGGGTGAGCGCGACTTCGTAGGACTGGGCCTCAAGGTCCGCGCGGTCCACCGAGACCGGGGCCAGGGCCAGGGGACGGCCGTCCAGGCCCTTGAGCGCGCCGCCCACCGAGACCCGCAAGCCATTCACCCCACCATGGGAGCGCCCCAGAACAACGTGGTTGGAGGACCAGCCCGTGGCCCCGACACCCTTGCGGGCGGTCTGGCGGTCCAGGAGGGCGCCGATGGGATCGGCGTCCGGGCTCGGGGCGCGGGCTTCGGTCGAGAAGGCCGCGCTCATCAGCTGGGCCGCGGCGCCGTCGACAGACGCGTCATCGGCCCGCGCCGCACCCCCGACCCCGGTCATTGCAGCGAAGACGATGGCCAGCCCAGCCAACGACCTCATGGGTCCCTCCTCATGCCGTGCAGCCTCGCCGCACGACCCCTCATATGCATCGTTGATGTGACCCGGAAACGACGCAAGGGGATTCGCGGTTCCCGCGACCAACCGCCGCCTAACCTGGGTATATCAAAGGCGCCTATTTGCGGGGTTTGACCGAAAGGGTCACGGCGACCGTGGTGTCGTCGCGGGCGTCGAGGCCCACAAAGGTCTGGGCGGCTTTCACCTTGCGCTTCATCCAGGCCAGCGAGGCCTGGACCGAGCCCTTGCGCCAGCCGACCCCGGCCTGGACATCGCTGATCAGGGCCGAGGCCGCATCGGTGGAAAGGCCCCCGCGGGTCCAGCCGTCCTTGTCGTGCAGCATGTTCAGCCCCACCGCCCGGCCGCTGGCCGCGCCGAACAGGTACCAGCGGCCCCGGTCCCCGAAGCGCTCGCCGCCGGCCGGGGCGAACCGGTCGGACCAAGCGGGGCGACTGACCTGAACGCTGGCTCCGGCCTCAGCCTCGCCGCCGGCGTTGGAAACCCCCACACCGGCGTGCGGGGTCACCGCCACATTGAAGTCGCCGGCGGCCACCTGGCGCGGCCAGTTGCGGGTGTAGGTCACCTCATAGGCCCGGCGCTCCGAGGCCACCGGGGCGCCGGGCGCTGGCGGCAGGCCGACGGGCCCCTGGACAATCTGGCCCACGGCGACACGAAGCTGGTCCACCGCCTGGGCCGCGGGGCGGACGATGGCGGTCTCGGCGACCTCCCAGCGGCCGACGCCCTGGCCGGGGACAAAGGTATGGAGCTCACGGGTCGAAGGTTCAGACGCCAGCGGAGCCACAGGCGTCAAGGTCTGCGCGGCTGCGTCAGGCTGGGCGTAGATGGCGTCGCGCAGGCGGCCCCAGGTCGCGGCGTCGGCATCCGGCGCGCCCGGCGAGACGGCGTCGCCCATGGCAACGCCGCCAAGCGCGGCGGCGACGACACAGCCGTTGACCAGGGCGACCAGGGTGAGAAAGCGCATCTCTGCTCCACCCGCCCCGGACCTTGGCCGGCGCGTTAAGGATATCAGGATCGCCTAGCTCGGGCCAAAGGCCACGCGCCTTCTACTGGCAGGCGAGGCATTCCTCGTAGTCGGTGCGCTCAGTCTGCATCGGCTCGGCGATGGCCACCGCCGCGTCGCCGCCGGCGTGGGCGGCGCGCTGCACGGACTTGGAGCGCAGGTAGTAGAGGCTCTTCATGCCCCGCTCCCAAGCCTGCCAGTGGAGCATGTGCAGGTCCCACTTATCCACGTCGCCCGGGATGAACAGGTTGACCGACTGGCTCTGGCAGATGTCCGGGGTGCGGTCGGCGGCCAGCTCGACGATCCAGCGCTGGTCCAGTTCGAAGGCCGTCTTGTAGACGTCCTTCTCGTCCTGGCTGAGGCAGTCGAGGTGCTGCACCGAGCCTTCGTTGGCCAGGATGC
>CAZXVO010000237.1:0-5936 GCA_964643835.1 uncultured Phenylobacterium sp.
GCGCCGGCGCGGCTCTTCGCCCGGTACTTTACCCGCCCGCCGGGGGGCGCCGGGGGGGGCCTTTTTCGTGGCCTAGGCCAGCCCCTGATAAGCCGCGGCGATCAGGGCCATGTCGCGGGGATCGCCGACCAGGTCCGTGCCCATCCGGTTCATGGCGTAGGCCAGCGCGGTGCGGCGGACGGGATCCACTACCACGAAGGACCCGCCCCAGCCGGAGTGCCCGAAGGCCTTGGCCTCGGGGCCATAGAGGCTGTCGGTGTTGAGCAGGAAGCCTGCGCCCCAGCGGGCCGGCACGCCCAGCACCTCGTCCACCCCGCTGATCCGCTCGGTCGTCGCCGCCGCCAGCGTTCCGGCTGAGATCAGCTCGCCCGTGGCCAGGGCGCCGAACAGCCTGGCCAGGGACCGGGCGTTGGAGAAGCCGTTGGCCGAGGACAGCTCGCACGCCCGCCAGGCGGGGGTGTTGGGCAAGAGGGGCTCGATCACCGGGTTGAGATAGGCCGCGACCTGGGACGGATTCAGGTCGGTGGTCATGTTCGAGGTGGCGAGCTCCGGCGGGGCGATCATCTCGGCCCGGCGCGGCTCCTCTGACACCGGCAGGCCCAGGGTGAGGTCCAGCCCGAGTGGCGCGGCGAGGGTGTCGCCGATGAAGCCGCCCAGGCTCTGGCCGGTGATCCGGCGGAACAGCTCGCCGGCCAGCACGCCGATGGAGATGGCGTGGTAGCCGGAGCGCGAGCCCGGCGGCCAGAACGGGGCCTGGGCCGCCAGGCGGGCGGCGGCGCGGGGCTGGTCGTAGAAGTCCTCCACCACCGCCGGCTCGCTGAAGCTGCACAGGCCCGCCTGGTGCGACAGGAGCTGGGCGATGGTGACGCCGTCCTTGCCGCGGACGCCGAACTCCGGCCACCAGCGGACGACCGGGTCGTCATAGGCGCACAGCCCGCGGTCGACGAGCAAGGCGAAGCACAGGGCGTTCACCGCCTTGGTGGTCGACCAGACATTGACCACGCTGTCGGCCCCCCATGGCCGGGTGGCCGCGGCGTCCAGGGTTCCGCCCCAGAGGTCGACGACGGGCTGGCCGTCGACCACCAGGCTCAGCGAGGCGCCCACGTCGCCCCGTTCCGTGAAGTTGCGCGCGAATTCGTCGGCCAGGGCTGAGAAGCGCGGATCGGACGTACCGTTGATCTGGACCATGGTCTTAGCGGAAGGCCTTGCTGAAGGAGACGCCGAAGGTGCGCGGGGCGCCATAGACGCGGAAGCCGAAGCCGAGCGGCAGGTTATTGACCCCTTGGGTGACATAGCGTTCGTCGGCCAGGTTCTTGCCCCACACGGCGACCTCCCAGTCCGCGCCCGACATCAGGCTCGCGCGCGCATTCCACACCCAATAGGCCTCGGTGGCGATCAGCTGATCGTTCAGGGCGTCCTTGAACATGTCGCCGGCATAGCGGCCGTCCACCTGCAGGCGCCCCTGCAGATTGTCGGTGAGATCGACGGTGTAGGTCGCAGCCAGGTTCAGGCTGACCTTGGGGGCGTCGGGCAGTTCGTTGCCCTTCGGCACGGCCCCGGCCGAGGCCGCAAAGCTTCCCAGCTCGGAATGCAGCAGGCCTAGCCCGGCGACGAGGTCCAGGCCGCGCAGGGCGTCCGGCGACCAGGTCAGGTCCAGGTCGGCACCATAGATCTTGGCCTCGCTGACATTGCCCAGGCGCTGGATCGGCAGGCCGCCCGAGGTGTCGCGGATGAAGGTCTGGACGTCGGAATAGTCGTAATAGAACAGGCTGCCTGACCAGGAGAGGCCCAGGCTGGACAGGCGCTGCTTCACCCCCACCTCGTAGTCGATGAGGGTCTCAGGGGCGTAGGGCTTCAGCTGGGCCGAGGTGGTGGCGACGCCGGAGAAGAAGCCGCCGGACTTCACGCCCTGGCTGACGGAGCCATAGACCAGGGTGAAGGGATTGGGCTTCCAGTTCAGGCCCAGCTTCCAGGACCAGTTGCGGTCGCTGATCTTGGCGTCGACATGGGCCAGGGTGACGGGACCCGCGCCGCAGGGAACCAGGCTCAAGAAGCTGGCCGGGCAGTTGGGGACAAGGTCGAGGTCGCCGCCGACATTGGCCTTCTGCTCCCAGGTGTAGCGCAGGCCGGCCACGGCGCTGAGGGTCGGGGCGAGCTTCCATTCGACATTGCCGAACAGCGCCGCGGACTTTGCCGTCTGGTCGGTGAAGGTCAGGGTCTTGGTGTTGAACAGGTCCTGCAGGGAGCCGTCATAGGTCATCTTGACCCGGTCGCGGGAGGCGAAGACGCCCACCAGCCAGTCGCTGCGTTCCGTAGCGCCGGCCAGGCGAAGCTCCTGGGACAGCTGGTCGATCTTGTCCCGTTCGATGAAGTCGGTCTGGCGATAGGGGCCGCCATCGGTGTCGGCGCCCCACTGCCGCTTGAAGTCCAGATAGCCGGTGACTGAGGTCAGGGTGGCCCAGCCGAGATCGGCCGTCAGTCGGGCCGTCAGGGCGCGCTGGTCGACGTCATAGTCGGGGTTCACCGACCACGCGCCCTTGAAGGGGTCGCCGTCGGTGTCGCGATAGCCCAGGAAGTCCAGGCATCCCGCCGAACCGGGACAGGTGATCCCCGTCGCGCCGGGAGGCGTGACCAGGCCGAAGAACTCCGGCGCGCCCACCTCCGAGCGGGATTTCTGGATCTCCAGCTTCACCAGGGCCTCGAAGGTGTCGCTTGGCGCCCACCGGGCTTCCAGACGGCCCATGCGAACGTCCCTGCGGCCGATGTCGCGGCCAAGACTGCGGTTGTAGAAGAAGCCCTCGTCCTGCTTCACCCCCTTGCCGGCGAAGCGCAGGGCGAAGGTGTCCGAGAGCGGCAGGTTTAGCATCGCCTCAAGCTCGGCGGTCTTGTAGTCGCCATAGCCGCCGGCGATCCGGCCCTCGACGCCCCCGAAGGTCGGGCGGGCGGTGACGATGTTGATGGCGCCCGCGGTGGAGTTGCGGCCGTAGAGGGTGCCCTGCGGACCCTTCAGCGCCTCCATGCGCTCCAGGTCGAACAGGTCAAAGTTCATCAGGGCGAGCGAGCTCAGATAGACCTCGTCCACATAGACCCCGGCGCTGGGGTTGTTGGTGGCCGAGAAGTCATTGAGGCCGACGCCGCGGATGGTCACCACCGGCAGGATGCCGGGCATGTTCTCCTTGATGTCCACATTGGGGGTGAAGGCCGAAAGGTCGCTGACCTGACCCACCCGGCGGGCCTGCAGGTCGCCGGCGGAGACCACCGCCACATTGACGCCGACATCCAGGGTGTCCTGGGCGCGCTTCTGGGCGGTGACGGTGATCGCCTCGATCTCGACCCCCTCCGTTTCTGCCGCATGGGCGGCTCCAGCCAGGCCAAGCACGGCCGCGGCGGCGCCGCAGGCCAGGCGCGCGCGCAGGTTTGACGAACTCGAATGACGCATGGCGTCCCCTCCCACTGTCGTCGAATTTTCGACGTTGAAGTTTGGCGGGATAACGACACGGCGAATCTGGACCGTCAAGTTTTTCGACACAAAAGTATGTCCGATGTATATGTCGACGAAGATTGCCGGCCGCGGCCGGGGGCCTCTAAGAGAAGGGCATGGCCGGTTCGGCGGAGAAGACGGGACGCAGCAAGCCGGCGCGCAAGCGTGCGGCCAAGCGCGACCTGCTGCTCGACGAGGCGGCCCGCCAGATCAACGCGGTGGGGGCCGGCGGCGTCGCTCTGAACGACCTGGCCGAGACGGTCGGCCTCTCGCGAAACGCCCTCTACTATTACGTGGCGGACCGGGCGGACCTGGTGTTCCGCGCCTATCAGCGGGCCTGCGAGGCCACCACAGACGACCTGGTGGCGGCCGAGGAGGGCAGCCCCGACCCGGCCCGGCGGCTACAGGCGTTCATTGACGGGCAGCTCGACCATGACCGCCCGCCTCAGGCGGTGCTGAACGACGTGGACCTGCTGGACGAGCCGCAGCGCGGCCTGATCCGCGCCCAGCAACAGCGCAACATGGCCGCCCTTCAGGCCCTGATCGCCGAAGGGGTGGCCAAGGGCGTCTTTCGTCCCTGCGAGACCGAGATCGCCGCCCAGTCGCTGACCGGGATGATCGCCTGGGCGCGGCTGTCGGCCGGCTGGCTGGGCTATCGTGACGGGCGGGCGACCCGTCGGCGCCTGGCGGCCGCGATCGGCGACCTGATGCTGCATGGCTTCGCCGCGCGGTCCGACGCGGACGTGCGCTGCGGCGTTGATGTCGAAGCCCTGATCGCCAAGCCCTTCAACGCCTTCGACCGTCGTCAGACGAACGAGATCAAGATCACCCAGCTGATCGCCGCGGCCTCACGGCTGTTCAATCGCCGGGGCATCGACGGCGCCTCGCTCGACGAGATCAGCGCCAGCGTCGGCGCGACCAAGGGCGCCGTCTATCACTACTTCGACGACAAGGCGGACCTCGTGGTCCGCTGCTACCGGCGGGCGTTCGAGCTGTACGACGCCTTCATGGACACGGCCGTGTCCCGGGGCCGCACCGGCTTCGAGAAGGCGATGATCTCCCTGCACCTGAACGTCCAGGCCCAGGCTGGTCCCTTGTCGCCCTTGATGCTGCAGCCTGGACGGTTGGCCCTCCCGGAAGCGGACCGCGAGGCCTTCACCCGGGCGTCGCAACGCCTGCGCATCATCTCGAACCGCAGCCTGCGCCAGGGGGTGGCGGATGGCTCCGTGCGCCCCTGCGACACCGCCTTCGCGGGCGAGGTGGCGGCCGGGGTGTTCCTGTGGCTGCCCAAATGGCTGCCACAGGACTATCCCCTGACCCCCATGCAGGTGGCCGACGAGACGACCGCCCTGCTGGCCTTCGGACTGTGCGCCCGGACCTAGCCCTCGATGGGCGCGCCGCGCATCTCCTTCACGAACAGGAAGCCGATGACCACGGTCACCGCGGCGACGACGATGGGGTACCAGAGGCCGAAATAGATGTTGCCCGTGGCCGCCACCATGGCGAAGGCGGTGGTGGGCAGGAAGCCGCCGAACCAGCCGTTGCCGATGTGGTAGGGCAGGGACATGGAGGTGTAGCGGATGCGGGCCGGGAACATCTCCACCAGGGCCGCCGCGACCGGCCCGTAGACCATGGTCACATAGAGCACGAGCAGGAACAGCAGGCCGACGACCTTCACCTTGTCGATCTTGGCCGGGTCAGCCTTGGCCGGATAGCCGTGGTCGGCCAGCACCAGGGTCAGGTCCTTGGTCCAGGCCTTTTTGGCGTCGGCCAGCTCGGCCTTGGGGATGATCTTGCCATCAAGGCCAGGCACGATGGCGTCGCCCACCAGCACCTGGGCCGGGGTTCCGGCTGGGGCGGCCTTGTTGAGATAGGAGACCCCGGCGCCGGCCAGGGCCGACTTGGCGATGTCGCAGGACGAGACGAAGGCGGTCTTGCCCACGGGATCGAACTGGAAGGCGCAGTCGGCGGGATTGGCGACCACCGTCACCGGCGAGGTCGCCGTGGCGGCGGCCAGGGCCGGATTGGCGGCCACGGTCAGGGCCTTGAAGATCGGGAAATAGGTGAACACCGCCAGCAGGCAGCCGACCAGGATGATCGCCTTGCGGCCGATCTTGTCTGACAGCCAGCCGAACACCACGAAGAACGGCGTGCCGATCAACAGCGCCATGGCGACCAGCTGGTTGGTCAGCACGCCATCAACCCGCAGCATCTTCTCCAGGAAGAACAGGGCGTAGAACTGGCCCGTGTACCAGACCACGGCCTGGCCGGCGGTGAGACCCACCAGGGCCAGGATGACCAGCTTCAGGTTGGACCAGGTTCCGAGCGCCTCGGTGAGCGGGCGCTTCGAGGTGGTGCCCTCGTCCACCATCTTCTGGAAGATCGGGCTCTCGTTCAGCTTCAGGCGGATCCACAGGGAGACCAGCAGCAGGACCAGGGAGACCAGGAACGGAAT
>CAZXVO010000238.1:0-5925 GCA_964643835.1 uncultured Phenylobacterium sp.
ATTCCGCGTTCTGTTTCACACCGAAACCTGCGTTCCAAGCTCCACCACCCGTCCGGGCGGGATGTGGAAATAGTCGGTGGGGTTCTCGGCGTTGCGGACCATCCAGCTGAACAGCCGGTCCTGCAGCAGCGGCATGCCCTGGCGGCCCGACGGGGCCACGGTGCGGCGGCCGATGAAGAAGGAGGTGCTCATGATGTCGAACTTCAGGCCCACGCGGCGCGCCTTGGCCAGGGCCTTGGGCAGGTTCGGCGTCTCCATGAAGCCGAAGGTCAGGCTGACCAGCTGGAAGCCCGGCGCCAGGTCCTGGACCTCCAGCCGCTGATCCTCCTCGACCCGCGGGGTGTCGGCGGTCCTGACGCTGAGGATGACGTTCTTCTCATGTAGGACGCGGTTGTGCTTGAGGTTGTGCATCAGGGCGACGGGGGCGACCGTCGGGTCCGCCGTCAGGAAGAAGGCCGTGCCGGCCACCCGGTGCGGCGGGCGTTGGCTGAGGCTGGCGATCAGGTCGGCCAGGGGCACGGCGTCGCGCCGGCTCTTCTGGGCCAGGTTCCTTGAGCCCTTGGTCCAGGTCCACATCAGCCCGGTCAGGACCGCCGCCAGCACCAGGGGCAGCCAGCCGCCGTCCAGGATCTTCAGAAGGTTCGCGCCCAGGAAGACCAGGTCGATCAGCAGCAGGGGCGCGGTGACGCCGATGACGGCGGCCAGGGGCCAGTTCCACAGCCGCCGCTCGATCACGATCATCAGCGCCACGGTGACCACCATGGTCGTGGTGATGGCGATGCCATAGGCCGAGGCCATGGCTGACGAGGTGCGGAAGGCGAACAGCAGGAACACGACGCCGGCCAACAGGGCGCCATTGACCACCGGCACATAGATCTGGCCGGCCATGGTCTCGCTGGTCCGCCGGACCTCCAGCCGGGGCAGGAGGCCCAGCTGCACCGCCTGCTGGGTCACGGAGAACGCCCCGGTGATCACGGCCTGGCTGGCGATGACGGTGGCCGCCGTGGTCAGGCCCAGGACCGGCCAGTAGATCTCCTGCGGGATCATCCGGAAGAACGGATTCTCTCCGGCGCTGGGATCGGCCAGCACCAGCGCGCCCTGGCCCAGATAGTTCAGCGCCAGGCAGGGCAGGGCGACCGTCAGCCAGCCGGCCCGGATGGGGCCGGCGCCGAAATGGCCCATGTCGGCGAACAGGGCCTCGGCCCCGGTGACCACCAGGAAGACACTGCCCAGGACCGCGACGCCCAACAGGCCGTGGCCGAACAGCAGCTTCAGGCCCCAGTGCGGGCTAAAGGCCTGCAGGATCCGCGGCGCGTCCACCAGGTGCAGGAGACCCAGCCCGCCCCGGGTCAGGAACCAGACCAGGGTGATCGGGCCGAAATATCGGCCCACCGCCGCGGTGCCGCGCGACTGCACGGCGAACAGGGCGACCAGGATGACGGTCGCCACCGGCAGCACATAGGGGGCGAACCCAGCCCCGCCGGGGGCTCCGACCAGGCCCTCCGCCGCCGACAGAACCGAGATCGCCGGGGTGATCAGGCCGTCGGCGTAGAACAGGGCTGCGCCACACACCCCCAGCAGGAAGATCGGCGCTGAGCGGCGGCCCAGGGCGTGCTGGGCCAGCGCCATCAGCGACAGGGTGCCGCCTTCGCCGCGGTTGTCCGCCCGCATCACCAGCACCAGGTACTTCAAGGTGACGATGATGATCAGGGCCCACAGCACCAGGGAGACCACCCCGAGCACGGCGGCCTCGTCCGCCCCGCCGCGCACATGGGCCAGGGCCTCGCGCATGGCGTAGAGCGGACTGGTGCCGATATCGCCGAACACCACCCCGATGGAGGCCAGGGTCAGGCCCCAGAAGCCCTTTTGGTCCTGGCCAGGTTGAGTTTCAGACACGCCGCTTCACCTCGAGTTTGTCGAGGTCCGGCTCTAGGCCGGCGGCGCATCAGGTCTCCATCCGGAAGCCGGGGCTTCCGCATAAAGCCGATATAAAGTCAGGCGTAGGCGTAGGGGCCGCCGCGCTTCAGGGCCGCCTTGTAGGCCGGGCGGTCATGGATGCGGTTCAGGAAGGCGGCCAGCTTGGGGCGGCCGTTGAGCGCGCCGGCCCGGTCGGCGGCGGCTTCCACCGGGAAACTCATCATCACGTCGGCGGCGGTGAACTCAGGTCCCGCGAACCAGCCGGTGGGGGTGAGCTCGGCCTCCCAGTAGTCGAAGTGGGCCTGCAGCTGCGGATCGACATAGCCCTTCTGCGCCGCGCCCATCAGGGCCTTGGCGAAGGGGCGCATGATCGCCGGGGCGCGGGCCGGCAGGCTGGAGAAGACCAGCTTCATGAGCAGGGGCGGCATGGCCGAGCCCTCGGCATAGTGCAGCCAATACAGGAACTTGAGCCGTTCCGGCGTGCCGGGCGGCGGGATCATCCGACCCTCGCCGTAGCGGCTGACGATGTACTCGACGATCGCCCCGGTCTCGGCCAGGACGCCGCCGTCCACGGTGATCACAGGCGACTTGCCCAACGGGTGGACAGCCTTCAGCTCCGGCGGCGCCAGCATGGTCTTGGCGTCACGGGCGTAGGGCTTGATCTCGTAGGGCTCGCCCAGCTCTTCCAGCAGCCAGAGGACTCGCTGGGAGCGGGAGTTATTCAGGTGGTGAACAGTCAGCATCGGGCGTCCTCCGGATTCAATTTACGAGGTAAATTAAAATCCGGAGTGGGTCCAATACTACTTCATCAAGTGGCTAAATCAGCGTCCGGTGAACACCGCCAGGCGCTTCTGCAGGAAGGCCAGCACGCCCTCGCGGTTGTCGGCGGAGCGGCCCGCATGCTTCTGGGCCACGCGCTCGGCGTGGAGCTGTTCGGCGTAGGAGTTGTCCAGGCTGTCCCAGACCAGCTTGCGGATCGAACTCAGCGCCCAGGGGCCCGCGGCCAGGTTCTTGGCGTAGTCCATGGCCGTGGCCATCAGCTCGCCGTCCGGAACCACGCGGTTGATCATGCCCCAGGACTCGGCCGTCTGCGCCGGGACCTTCTCGCCCATCAGCATCATCTCCATGGCCCGCGCCTTGCCGATCAGGCGCGGCAGCAGGTAGCTGGAGCCGCCGTCCGGCACCAGGCCGATGCGCCGGAACGCCTGCAGGAAGTAGGCGCTCTCCGCGGCCACCACGATGTCGCCCATCAGCGCCAGCGAGCAGCCGACGCCAGCGGCCACGCCGTTGATGGCGGTGACGATCGGCACGGGATAGTCCCGCATCGAGGTCAGGAAGGGGTTGTAGACCTTCTCCAGCGCCGCGCCGGCGTCGGGACCTTCGGGATCCGGCGACTCGGCCGGCGTCGCACGGCCGGACAGGTTGGCGCCGGAGCAGAAGCCGCGGCCTTCGCCGGTCAGCACCACGCATCGGATGCCGGAGTCCTTGGCCGCGAAGGCGTCAAATGCCTGGCGCAGCTCGTCGACCAGGTCCAGGCCCGCAGCGTTCAGGGTCGCCGGGTCGTTCAGGGTGATGACGCCGATCCCATCGGCGGCGGACGTCTTGATCTTGCTGTAGCCCACGGCTTCCTCCCACATTCGTCTGTTCAGACGAGCTAAGGAGAATACCCCGGCGTCAGGCTAGAGGGAAAACGTCAGGCGGCGACGGCGGCGTTCTCGGCGCAGGTCACGCGGTTGCGGCCGGCGCGCTTGGAGACGTACAGGGCGCGGTCGGCGCGTTCGACCAGGGCGTGCGGCGTCTCGCCCGGCAGGCGCTCGGCGACGCCGGACGACACCGTGATGGCGCCCAGGTCCTCGTTGGTCGAACGACGCTTCAGGATCCGCGAGGACACCTCCTGCCGGATCTCTTCCAGCAGCGCGATGGCCGAGGCGGCTCGCTCACGCGGGAAGATCATGGCGAACTCCTCGCCGCCATAGCGCGCCGCAAAGCGGGGCGCGGCGCCGCGGGCGCCGATCACGCTGGCCACGTAGCGCAGCACCTGGTCGCCAGTCTGGTGGCCCCAGGTGTCGTTGAAGGCCTTGAAGTGGTCGATGTCGAGCACCGCCAGGGACAGGATCTGGCCGCGCGCGTCGGCTTCGGCGCAGGCCTGTTCCAGGGCGTCGTCGAACGCCTTGCGGTTGGACAGGTTGGTCAGGGCGTCCGTGGTGGCTTCACGCCGCACCTGCTCGAGGTGCTCGCGCAGGCGCGCGACCTCGGCGGTCGATTCGGACAGGCGCTTTTCCAGCGACTTGTTCTCGCGTTGGACGCGCTTGGTGGCGGTGGCCAGGGTGTCGACCATGGCCTTGATGTTACCCTGCTCGCCCTCGGCGCTCAGGGACTTCGACGCGCTGGCCAGGGTCTGGCCATAGGCCTCGCTCGACTTCTGTGAGGACTCGATGGCGCGGGAGACCAGGGCCAGTTCCTTGGTCAGGGCGTCGCCGGTGTCGCGGATCTGGTCGTTGAGCCGCGCGCGCGGCAGGTGCTTGGCGGCCAGTTCGTCCGACAAGACATCGGTGAACACCTCGCCCGCGGCGATGATCCGACCCAGTTCCTTGGCCAGCGTCCCTTGAGGGTCCGCGACAGAGTGCAGCCAAAGCTCATAGTTCACGGCCGTCGGCCAGACCTGATGCTTCTCCATCGCCTGCAGCGCCAACCGCGCGAAGCTATAGGCCTCAGGTCCACGAAGCTTGAGTTCCACGTCAGCCGCCATCGTCAATCTCTGTCTCCTTGGGGTCCAGGAAGACATGATCGACGCATCGACCCCGCCCCCAGGAACCTGGGCTGAGACAGTAGGCCGCATAGCCAAACGAGGCGTTAAGGCGAAGCCGGGTCGACTTGAAAAATCGCCGGTCAGAAACCGGCGATCTTCGAATTAAGCCTTGCCGGCGGGACGGGTCGTGGGACGCAGCAGGAAGGCCGGGGTATCCGAGCCGAAACCAACCACGGAGTTGCGGTCTTCGCGGTCCTCACGCGGCTCGCGACGCGGGCGCGGAGCTTCGGCGGCGGGCGCCTCGACCTCGACCTTGGGCCGGCGTGCGGCGCGGGACGGCCGTTCAGCTTGCCGTTCGGGTTGGCGCTCGGCCTGCCGTTCGGGCTGAGCCTCGACCACGGGCGCTTCGGCGACATCGACCGGCGCTTCCGGACGCGGACGCGACTCGTTGCGCGGCGCGCGATCACGACGGCCACGTTCACCGCGTTCACCGCGTTCACCGCGACCGCCCCGGTCGCGACCGCCACTGCGGCCATCCCGGCGTTCGTCCTTGATCGACGCGAAATCGACGCCTTCCAGCACGACCTCTTGCGGGGTCTGGCCGATAAGCTTGGTGACCTTGTCGATGTTCTTGGAGTCCGCCGGGGTTACGATCATGAAGGTCGAGCCCAGCCGGCCGGCCCGGCCGGTGCGGCCGATGCGGTGGACATAGTCGTCGGCGTGGTGCGGAACGTCGAAGTTGAAGACGTGGCTCACGTCCGGGACGTCCAGGCCGCGGGCCGCGACGTCAGAGGCCACCAGCAGCTTCAGCTCGCCCTTGCGGAACGCTTCCAGCGTCCGCATGCGGGTCTGCTGGTCCAGGTCGCCATGGATCGGCGCGGCGTCGAAGCCGTGCGTCTTCAGGGACTTGGCGACGATGTCGACTTCGGTCTTGCGGTTGCAGAACACGATGCCGTTGTTCAGGTCCACCGCCTGCTCGATCAGCATGCGCAGCGCCGTGCGCTTGGCCTTGGGATCCGAGGTCGGCAGGTTCACCAGGTACTGGGTGATTGTCGTGGCCGTGGTGGCCGGACGCGACGCCTCGATCCGCACCGGATCATGCAGGAACTGCGTGGTCAGCCGGGTGATTTCCGGCGGCATCGTCGCCGAGAAGAACAGGGTCTGCCGCTTCGGCGGGGTCAGCTTGAAGATGCGCTCGATGTCGGGGATGAAGCCCATGTCGAGCATCCGGTCGGCTTCGTCGATGACCATCAGCTGCA
>CAZXVO010000239.1:0-5899 GCA_964643835.1 uncultured Phenylobacterium sp.
TCTCGGCGGCGTCGTTCCAGGAAACCACCCGCGTCCTCACCGAGGCCTCTGTCCAGGGCAAGACCGACACCCTGGAAGGCCTGAAGGAGAACGTAATCGTGGGTCGCCTGATCCCGGCCGGCACCGGTTCCTACCTGCGCAACCTGCAGCGCATCGCCGCCAAGCGCGACGAAGCCCTGTCGGCCAGCCGCGAGGAGGCCATGGAGCCCCTGCCGGAAACCATCGCCCTGGCGGCGGAAGGCGAGGCGGTCGAGGGCTGAGCCCCCGGCCACACGGCTTGAAGATGCGGACGGCCCGGGAGCAATCCCGGGCCGTTCTGCTTTCCGGCGTTGGCGGAACGGTCTGCTTCGTGAGACAAGGCGGAGCGCATCAACGACTTCGGGGGAAGCACGTCATGTCCAGGTTCAAGGCTCTTGCAGGCGTCGTCGCCGGGATCGCCCTTGTGACGGGGGCAGGGGCCGCCCAGGCGCGCGTGCTGCCGGCGGGCGGTGTGACCGCCGACGAGGTGGCCGCGGCCCTGCGCGAGGGCGGCTTCAAGGCTGTGGTCGGCAAGGACGACAGCGGCGACCCCATGGTCACCAGCGCCCTGGACGGCTCGGACTTCAAGGTCCTGTTCTATGCCTGCAAGGCCGCGCGCTGCGCCTCGATCCAATTCGTCGCCGGCTATGACCTCGACAAGGGGACCAGCCTGTCAAAGGTGAACATGTGGAACCGCGAGTACCGGTTCGGCCGCGCCTGGCTGGACGACGATATGGATCCCTATCTCCAGTACGACGTCGACTTTGAGATCGGCGCTACGACCGAGGCGATCAGCAACGTGATCGCCCGCTGGGAGACGTTGGTTCCGGACTTCAAGAAGTACGTCGATTTCTGATCGAAAGCGCCGCCTGGTTGACCTGAATCAAAGATGACGCCGGCGTCATCTTTATCGTCCCTGTCAGAGCCCGACGCTGGAAGCGGGCGACAGGGAGCCAGCCATGCTGCACGTATCGATCGTCAAGGGCCCGCCCACCGAAGTTCAGACCTTCACCGACGACGACCTCGCCAAACGCCTGACCGACCACGACGTCGAGACCATCCGCGAGATCTTCAGGACGCCGCTGACCGGCTCCTACAACTGGGACTACGAGAACGCGAACACCCGGATCCGCAAGCTCTATGAGCTGGGCAAGCGGTTCAACTGGAACTCCGAGCTCGATATCGACTGGACCCAGCCCTATCCCCAAAAGCCCGCAGACGCCCCGCAGGCCGAGGGTCCCGAAGGCTTCCGCGACCATCCCAAGTGGAAGGCGCTCACCCCGGAGCAGAAGGCCGACTTCGGCCGCCGCTCCCTGGCCCAGACCCTGTCCCAGTTCCTGCACGGGGAGCAGGGGGCCCTCTTGGTCGCGTCCCAGCTGGTCAGCTGCGCGCCGACCCATGACGCCAAGCTCTACGCCGCCTCCCAGACCTTCGACGAGGCGCGCCATGTGGAGGTGTTCCACAAGTACCTGATGGAACGCTGCCGGATGATCTATCCCATCAACCCGAGCCTGAAGTTCCTGCTGGACAAGGTGCTGACCGATCCGCGCTGGGACCTCAAGTTCATCGGCATGCAGATCCTGATCGAAGGGCTGGCGCTGGCGGCCTTCCAGACGATCCATCAGACCACCGACGATCCGCTGCTGCGCGACGTGGTCGGCCTGGTGATGCGCGACGAGGGCCGCCACGTGGCCTTCGGCGTCAACTATCTGGAGGACTGGATCCGCGCCCTGCCGGAGGAGGAGATCGAGGAGCGGGCCCAGTTCGCCTATGAGGCCTGCGTGGTCATGCGCAACCGCCTGGTCTCGACCACGGTCGCCGAGGAGTTTGGCTTCACCCATGACGAGGCCATGGAGATCAACAACGCCAGCCAGGGCGGCCAGGCCTTCCGCACCTTCCTGTTCGAGCGGATGATCCCCAACCTCAAGCGCGTGGGCCTGCTCACCGACAAGATCCGCCCTAAGTTCGAGGAACTGGGCGTCCTGCACTTCGAGAACCTCAAGCACGACGGCGCCATCGACTGGTCCACCCTCGAAAAGCCGCTGACCGTGAACGACGGCGCCAAGATCATCGCCGCCTGAGACCCGTCTCGTACCCACCCCCACTGAAACCCGCGCCCCAAACCAGGGCGCGGGATTTTTTCGCGCCTCTGTCGTTTTGAACGCAGGACGCAGCTTCAGCTTGTGAGCGCGGCCGGGCTTGGCTAGCCTCAGACGAGTATCGAGACCGGGGGGCTCATGAAAGTTGCAGTGGTGTCGGGCGCGGCGATGGCCGTGGCCCTGGGCGGGGTCGCTTGGGCGCAGACCGCGCCCCCTCCGGCGTCGGCCTTCGGAAGGCTGCCCCAGGTTGATGACGTGGCCCTCTCGCCGAACGGCCAGACGATCGCCTTTCTGGGGGGATCGCCCGCGCAGCGGTCGCTCAGCTTCGCGACGGTGGATCAGCCCGGCCTGCCGACCCTCGATCTTGGCGACGTTGAGACGGTGAGCATCCGCTGGGTCGGGGACAAGTACGTCCTGGCTCGCGTGGGCTTCTGGTACGCCTTTGACGCCAAGCACCGCTACCGCTTCGAGCGAAACATCTCGGTGACTTCGGACGGCAAGCCGGTGGGGCGCATGCTGTCCAACGACATCAGTTCTGAGCGGCTGGACAGCCAGCCGGTCCTGGGCGTCACCGCTGGTGCAGATCCGCAAGCCATCATGTTGGGGCTTCAGCCGGCCTCGGGGCCGAACGCGAGCAATGACACCCGCCTCAAGCGCAAGGGCGAGCGTGAGGAGAACAACATGATCCGCGCGCTGTGGCGCGTCGATCCGAAGACGGGGCGCGGCGTCCTGATCGAGCGGGGGAGCTATGACACCCGCTATTGGGAGCCCGATCTCAGCGGCGAGGCGCGGATGCGCGTCGACATCGACGCTCTTTCCTACAAGTTCGGCTTATATGGCCGGGCCAAGGGACAGAAGACCTGGGTCCCCCTGATCACCGGCGCGGATGAGGACACTGAGCGCGACTATCTGGGCTACTCCGACCCGGACGACGGATTCTACTTGTCCAAGGTCACGGAGGCTGGGCGTCAGGTGGTGTTGCGCAGCCTGAAGGACGGTTCAGAGCGCCCCGTGGGCGCCCCCTCGGCCTCTGGCGAGGTGCGCCTGATCTATGACGGCGTGCGGGGCACGGCCGTTGGGGTCGCCAAGGGGGACAGCCAGGCGGTAGCCGAGTGGCTGGATCCAGCGATCGGCGCCGCCTTCACGTCCATGACCAAGGTCTTCAAGGGCGCTCTGGTCAGCCTCGATGGCTGGAGCGACGACCGCACCAGGTTCCTCGTGCGGACAGAGACGGCCGCGCAGGCGCCCACCTGGTATCTCTATGACAAGCCGCGAAAATCCCTGTCGCCCGTGGGTGAGGCCTATCCGGAACTGAAGGGCGCCGCGCTCGGGGACACGCGGTGGATTCGCTACAACGCCCGCGATGGCCTGGAGATTCCGGCGCTGCTCACCCTGCCGCCCGGGCTCGCCGCCGGCGCAAAACCGCCACTGGTCGTGCTGCCCCATGGCGGCCCAGCCACCCGCGACAGCGAAGGCTTCGACTGGATGACCCAGTTCCTGGCGACGCGGGGCTATGCGGTCCTGCGGCCCCAGTTCCGCGGATCAACGGGTTTCGGCAAGGCCTTCCAGGACGCCGGCCGGGGTGAATGGGGCGGCAAGATCCAGACCGATCTTCTCGATGGCGTCGCCTATGTGACGGGACAGGGGCTCGTAGCTTCCGGGCGGGCCTGCATCGTCGGGGCGAGCTTCGGCGGCTATTCGGCCCTGGCTGGCGCTGCGCTTCACCCGACCGACTACCGCTGCGCGGCCTCCATCGCCGGCATGTCCGACCTGGGCCTGCTGATCACCGAGCAAATGCGAAGCTATGGCCGCGAGTCCAGCAGCATCCATGATCTGCGCAAGGCGCTGGGTGATGCGACCTCGGCTCAGATCGTGGCCACTTCGCCACGCAAGCAGGTGGCCTCAGTGCAAGTTCCGATCCTGCTGATCCACGGCGACGAGGACGACGTTGTGCCCCTCGAACAATCGGAGGTCATGGCGAAGGCCCTTACCGACGCCGGCAAGCCCGTGGAGTTCGTGGTCCTGAAGGGCGAGAACCACTATCTGCGCTACTCGGCGAGCCGCACGCAGGTGCTGGAGACGCTCGGCGCCTTCCTGGCCAAGAACCTGCCGGTGAACCCCTAGCGGGGCGTCTGCGACACCGCAGGGACTTCGCCCAGGCCGGCGATGCCGCCGGCGGCGTTGGAGGTGGACAGGCCTGGCGGGATGGGGGCGTCGCGGTACCTGAGGTAGGCCGCCTTGCGCTCCGCGGCCAGGTCCAGGGTCTTCTGCTTGGCGGCGTTCAGACCCTGGCCGAGATAGGCGGCGGTCTTGGCGCCCGCCGCCAGGCGCGCCTGGCAGGCCTCGCGCTCGCTGGGGCTCAGTCCCACAAGGTCCGCCTGGGCGCAGCCGAGCCCGCCCTTGCGCAGGGCCTGGCTCAGCTGGGCGGCGCCGTCAGCGGCCTCCTGCACCCGCCAGGGACCAGCCGTAGGCTTAGCGGTCGGCGTGGGCGCGGCGTAGAGCGGCGCGACGGTGAGGGGGCCGGGGATCGATTTCGCGGCGCGGGGGCGGATCCGGTCGCGGTCTCGCCGCTGCCGGGGCTCGACCAGATAGAGGGGGGCGATGGTCACCTCGATCAGGGCCGGCGCGACCATCCGCGAGGCCGGCGGCTTCTGCAGGGCCAGCACTGCGAGCAGGCCGGCGTGCAGGGCGATTGACGCTCCGATCACCAGGGGCAGACGCCCCCTGCGCTGCGCATTGCGCCCCACCATGTCCCCGCTCCCTGCTCCCCGCCGATCAGGCTTGGCCACGGCGGCGAAAGCGTGGCGGCAAGCGGGCGGGCAGGGGGCTGTTTACATGCCGTTGACGGATCAGGGCTTCGCGAGTATGAACCGCGCTCCTTTCGAGGCCGGGATTCCCCCTGGTCCCGATGAACGGTTCGTCCTGCAAGGGACGTCCTGACCCGCCGGGGCGCAAACCAGCGCACGCCGGCGAGTTTTTGCGTTCAACGGGAGGCGTCGAGAACCACGTCGATATTGACCCCAATTGAGGCGCTCCGGCCCAACGGCACACGCCTCCAGAGCAGAGATTAGATGCCTACAGTCAACCAGCTCATCCGCAAGCCCCGGCAAGACAAGCCGTCGCGGAACAAGGTGCCCGCCCTGAAGGGCTGCCCCCAGCGTCGCGGCGTTTGCACGCGCGTCTACACGACCACCCCGAAGAAGCCGAACTCGGCGCTTCGTAAGGTCGCCAAGGTGCGCCTGACCACGGGCATCGAAGCGGTGTGCTACATCCCCGGCGAAGGCCACAATCTGCAGGAACACTCCGTGGTCCTGATCCGTGGCGGCCGTGTGAAGGACCTTCCGGGCGTCCGCTACCACATCCTGCGCGGCGTGCTCGACACCCAAGGGGTCAAGGACCGCAAGCAGCGCCGTTCGCTCTATGGCGCCAAGCGTCCGAAGTAAGGAAGAAGAAGAATGTCCCGCCGCCGCCGCGCTGAGAAACGTGAAGTCCTGCCGGATCCGAAGTTCGGGGATCTGACTGTCACGAAGTTCATGAACTACGTGATGTACGAGGGCAAAAAGGCCGTCGCCGAAAACATCATCTATGGCGCCTTCGACATCCTGGAAGCCAAGCGCAAGGACCAGACCGCTCTGGAAACCTTCCACTCGGCCCTGGAAAATGTGGCTCCGGCCATCGAAGTGCGTTCCCGCCGGGTTGGTGGCGCCACCTATCAGGTGCCCGTCGAAGTCCGTCCGGACCGTCGTAAGGCCCTGGCCATCCGTTGGCTGGTGACCGCTGCG
>CAZXVO010000240.1:0-2307 GCA_964643835.1 uncultured Phenylobacterium sp.
CTCCCCCGTCATCCTCCGGTCGGCCGGAGGATGACGAAGGCGGTGGCGGGCGGGATCAGCCGCCGTTGATCAGCTTGGTCGCCTCGTCGAGCTTGGCGGCGTAGGCGGTGAGGGCCTGGGCGGTGAGACCTGCGTACTTGTCGGCGTCGGCCCAGCGTTCTTCCTCGATGGCCTCGCGGACGCCTGGCAGGGTCTTGGCGCCGTAGCCGGTGTAGACACCCGGCGCATAGACCAGGTTCTTGTACCAGGGCCGCCCGGGCAGGCCGACCTCGGCGGTCAGGGTCATTTCCACCCCGCGGGTCAGGGCGAACAGCCTGGCCTTGGCGTCGGGAGACAGCGAGGCGCCCTTGGCGGCCAGGGCGGCGTCATAGGCCTTGGCGCTGGCCTTCAGGGTGGCGACCGCATTGTCCATGGGCGAGAAGTTGAAATAGGGCACGGGCTTCAGCGGGGTCGGCGGCCCATGGGTCTCGGTCGGGTCATCGGCCAGCTTGTAGGCGCCGGCGGCCAGCAGCCGGGCCTGGGTCACCTGGGTCTCGCGCTTGCCGTCGGCGAGCTTCTTCACCTCGTCCAGATAGCCGCCCACCGTATCGGCGAAGTTGGTGTAGCGCTGGGGCGGCAGGTCGGCGTCGGCCATGCGCAGGACCAGGCGGCCGCCGGTCTTGGCCAGGGCGCCAGCATAGGCGAAGCCCGGATCGACGAAGCGGCTGTGGTGCTCCCAGGTGTCATAGGCCGAGTGATAGACTCCGCCGGACGAGCCCTCCCCACCATAGCCCACGTCCAGGGTGGCCAGGCCGATGTGCTGCAGGAAGCTGGAATAGTCCGAGCCCGAACCCAGGGCGTCGATGGGCATGTCGCGGGTGGGATCGGCGGCGGCCTTGGCCTGCGCCTGCACGCGGGCGCTGGCGCCAGGACGCGCGCCCTCGACCTGGGCGGCGGCGCGCAGGCGGGCCATGACGCTGACGCCGGTCTGCGGATCGGTCACATCCTTGGCCACGTCGTTGACGAACCGCTCCAGGGAATGGCTGCCGCCGGCGCCCAGGAAGCCGCGGCCATTGCCGTCGGAGTTGATGTAGACGACGCCCTTCTGGGCCAGTTCCTCGGCGTGGGTCTCGACCCATTCGGTGGAGCCCAGCAGCATTGGCTCCTCAGCGTCCCAGCTGAGATAGACCAGGGTCCGCTTGGGCCGCCAGCCCTGCTTCAGGAGGCCGCCGATGGCCTTGGCCTCGGCCTGCTGGGCGACATTGCCGCTGAGCGGATCGGAGGCGCCGAACACCCAGCCGTCATGGTGGTTGCCGCGCAGCACCCACTGGTCGGGATAGGTGGAGCCCTTGATCATCGCCACCACGTCGTAGACCGTCTTCAGGCTCCAGTCGGACTTGACCGCGATCCTGACCTTGGCCGCGTCGCTGCCCCCCACGTGGTAGGTGATCGGCAGGGCCCCGCGCCAGTTCGGCGGAACCACATCACCGTCCAGGGCGGCCAGGAAGTGCTGGGCGTCGCCATAGGAGATCGGCAGGGTCGGGATCTTCAGGATGGTCGGCGCGTCCTCCCGCTTGATCCGCTTGGCCTTCTCTGTGGCGCCGACGCCGGGGGTCAGCGGGTCGCCCGGATAGGTCGGCATCACCGCCACCGAGCCGCGCTGGAACCCCTGGGCCGGCCGGGCTGCGCCCTTCGGGTAAACGTCGTCAGTGGCGTAGCCGTCGTCGGCCGGGTCGGAATAGATGATGCAGCCGACCGCGCCGTGATCCTGGGCCAGCTTGGGCTTCAGACCCCGCCAGCCCGCGCCATAGCGGGCGATGACGATCTTGCCCTTCACCGACACGCCCATGCGCTCCAGGGCGTCATAGTCGGCGGGCATGCCGTAGTTGACGTAGACCAAGGGCGCGGTGACATCGCCGTCGCCCTGGAAGGCCACATAGGCCGGCAGCTGGTCCTTGGTGCGGCTGGAGGTCTCGTCGCCCGGCACCGGGGCCTCGGTCAGGGTCGCCTTGAAGGGCGTCGGGCCGACCAGCTCCAGGCTCTCGCTGAGCGGGGTGGGATAGAGCACCTGGAAGGTCTCGATATGGGCGTCCCAGCCCCAGGACTTGTAGCGGGCCAGCAGGGCCTCGGCGTTGGCCTTGTCGTGGGGCGAGCCGACATGGTTCGGCTCGGACGCCATGTCCTTCATCCAGGCGCTCATCTCTGCGGGCGAGATCTGGGCGTCGAAAGCCTGTTCGAGCTTGGCGTCGGCGAGGGCCGGAAGCGCGAGCCCCGCAGCCAGGGTCAGGGCGAGGATGGACGAAGCAGCGCGGCGCATATGAGCCCCCG
>CAZXVO010000240.1:2407-4033 GCA_964643835.1 uncultured Phenylobacterium sp.
TTAGAAGTCGGCGGTCAGGCCGATGAACAGGTAGCGGCCGAGCGAGTCATAGACTTGCGGCCAGGTGTTGCCGTTGCAGGGGCCGCTGGGGCAGTTGGCGGCGCCGTTCAGCGGCGGGTCCTTGTCCAGCACGTTGTTCACGCCGAGGCGGAAATTGTACCGGTCGGCGACCGTCCAGGTGGCGAGCAGGTCCAGATAGGTCCGCGAGTCCAGCTTCAGGTCGGTGGTCGGACCACCAGGGGCGGCGCCGCCGAGGCCCGGCTGGCTGGAGGTCGAGTCCAGGTCGACGCTGGAGAAGTGCCGCACCTGGGCCGACAGGGCCAGGTCCATCGGGAACGGAGTGTTCCAGGTGGCGCGGAACTTGTGCCGCCATTCCGGGCTCGGGCCGCCGCTGGTGCCCGCGCCTAGCAAGGCCGTGCAGAGCGCGCCATAGAGACCCGCGCAGTCGGTGCTGGCGCCGCCCGGAAGGGACTGGACTTCCAGCTTGTCGAGCCAGGTCGAGGCCAGCGACATCAACACTGAGCCGCCGCCATCCCAGCCGATCACGCTGAGGTCGGTGCGGTAGTTGGCCGCGAAGTCGATGCCAGCGGTGTGCAGCGAGCCGGTGTTCTTCGTCTGGTCGATCACGTGGCCCAGGGGACCGTTCGGCGACAGCCAGATCGAGTTGTTGCTGTCGCGCTGGATCAGGCTGCAGAACGAGTCGACGCCGTTGTCGATACACTGCTTCATGATCGTGTCGGCGCCGATCGGGCTGATGTAGTCCTCGACCTTGATGTCGAACCAGTCGACCGAGAAGTTGAGGCCGGGCGCGAAGGTCGGACGGGCGACGAAGCCCAGCGAGACCGTGTCCGACTTCTCAGGCTGCAGGTTCGTATTGCCCGAGGTCTGGCCGTAGTACTGGTTGGCCGGATTGGGCTCGATGGCCGCGACCTGGGCCGGGGTCAGCTTGAACACCGCCGCGCAACGGGTGTTGCGGGCCGAACCGATCGCCGCGCCGGCGCACAGGTCGGTCGAGCCGTCCAGCACGTGGTTCGGGGTCGCATACAGCTCGACGATGTTCGGGGCGCGGACCGCGCGTTGGTAGCTGGCGCGCAGGCGCAGGCCATCCACCGGCTCCCAGTCGCCGGCCACCTTGTAGGTGTTGGTGTTCGGGCCGAATGAATAGTCGGAGTAGCGATAGGCCAGTTCCATCTGCAGGGACTTGGCGAACGGCATGTCCTGGGCGATCGGGATCCGGGCTTCACCGAACAGTTCGTAGAGGTCGAAGCTCTTGTTGATCGGCGGGGCCGCGCCGCCGGCGCCGTTCAGCAGGCCCGCGGTGGCCACGAAGTCGGCGTGGAAGTCCACGTGCTCGCGGCGATACTCGGAGCCGAACGCGACGCCGACGCCGTCCTCGGCCCAGGGCGACTTCACGCCGTAAGCGCCGAGATTGCCGCCGACAGTGAAGTTCACCACCCGCTCGCTGGCGTCACCGCCGGTGTAGCTGGGCACCTGCAGATAGTTCAGGGCCGCCTGGGTGACCTGGCCTTCCTGGAAGATGTTGTAGGGGACGCAGGCCGGGTCCGTGCCGTCGATCACCGACTGGCAGACGATGGACGTGGGCGGCAGGCGCGTGCCCAACGATCA
>CAZXVO010000240.1:4043-5698 GCA_964643835.1 uncultured Phenylobacterium sp.
GGATTCGAGTTTGCGGGTGACATCGAGCGGCGAACCCGTGCGCCGGGCGATCAGGGCGTTCTGGATGCGGGCGGTCTGGAAGTAGGCCGTCTGCGACGCGCTGAACTGGGTCGCGGTGTATTCCATGTAGGCGTCGTAGTTCCAGTTCTCCGACAGGTCGCCCTTCATGCCCACCACATAACGGTAGGACTGGTGGCGGAAGTCGGACTGGCGCCCGCCGCCTTCGACGTTGCGCTTGGCCACCACGCCACGGAAGTTGTTGGCGGTCCCGGCGTTGGCGCCGCAGAGCTGGCCCTGCTGGGTCGCCGTCAGGAAGGCGTTGTCGCAGTTGATGTTGAAGTTGGCCGCGAAGATGCCGCCCGGCGCGATCTGGGCGACCGAGCGGTCGTCCATGAACATCACCTGGGCGTAGGCCTCGGCCCAGTCGGCGACCTGGTAGTGCGCGAAGGCGCCCAGGGCGTAACGCTCGTCGGGGCGCTGATAGTAGTTGGTCGGGCCGAAGTTATAGACGTCGGTCGCGGCGTTGCGGGCCCGGAAGGTGTTGCCCGACACCGTAAAGCCGCCGACCCGGGCCGGAGAGGCCGTGCCGGAGCCGCCGCAGGTAAAGGCGTTACCGGAGTTCAAGGTGCAGACCGAATAGTCCCGGTTGCCCTGGAGCACCGCATTGATCTGGCGGTAGGAGGCGTAGGCGGTGATGTTGCCCTTGCCGTCCGCGGAGTTGACGCCAAAGGTCAGGGTGACCTCCGCGCCGTCGCCATCGCGGACATTGTCCTTCGGCAGGGCGAACTGCTTCGGATCATTGGCCGTGGCGGCCTTGGCCTTGATGATCGACTGCAGGCCGTCCGAGTGCTGGTTGTGCTGGTAGGTCGACCACTGGGCGTTCAACTGCACGCCCTCGAAGTCCTTCTTCATGATGAAGTTGACCACGCCGGCCACCGCGTCGGCGCCGTACACAGCCGAGGCGCCGCCGGTCAGCACGTCAACGCGCTCCACCAGGGCCGAGGGGATGAAGTTCAGGTCCGCCACCGCGGCGGTGGACTGGCTGGGGTTGCCGGGGCCCAGGCGGCGCCCGTCGATCAGCACCAGGGTGCGGGACGGGCCAAGGCCGCGCAGGTTGACCGTGGCCGTGCCGTTCGAGCCGTTGGAGATCGAGGAGCCCTGGGCGGCGAAGGCCTGCGGCAGGGAGTTGATCATGTCCTCGACCCGGGTCACGCCCTGGGCCTTGAGTTCGGCCGCCCCGATGGCGGTCACCGGACTGACGCTGGTCAGGTTCGGCGTCGGAATGCGCGTCCCGGTGACGACGACTTCCTGGACTTCGTCCTGGGCGAGCGCCGGGCTGGCGGCCAGGGCCGCAAGGGCCACGCCGCAGATCATTGAGGAGGCCAGCAGGCGCTCCCGCATCGAGTTGGTTTTCAAGTCTGGATCCTCCAGCGGCCCGCCCCGCCCACGAGGACGAGGGGCCGCGCCCCACAACAAGCTTAGGTCCCGCGCCCGGATGTCGGACTCGGTTACATGGGAGTTACGGTCGGAGGCCCAATTGCGTCAACGAAACGTCAGATCAGACACAATCATATTAAGCCATTGTCTCGCGGAAGACACAAATTGTGAGTTAGTCAACTTGAGTTAAATTGATTTCATTGGCGTAAGTACTTTCA
>CAZXVO010000241.1:0-5669 GCA_964643835.1 uncultured Phenylobacterium sp.
TAGGGCGCTCCCACCCTCACCTCACGCTCCGCGCCGATCGCCGCCAGGAAATCCCGGTCGTGGCTGACCACCAGGATCGCCCCGTCATAGCCCGCCAGGGCGGCTTCCACGGCCGCCACCGAGTCCAGATCCAGGTGGTTGGTGGGCTCGTCTAGGATCAGCAGCTGCGGCGGCGCGTCCGCCATCAGCATGCAGGCCAAGCCCACGCGCAGCCGCTCGCCGCCGCTCAGGGCGCCGACCCGCTTGTCCGCCGCCACATTGCGAAACAGGAACCGCGCCAGGGCCGCCCGCGCCGCATTCTCGCTCGCCTGCGGGTTCAGGCGGCGGAAGGCCTCCACCAGGGTCTCGTCCTCGCGCAGCATGGACACCTGCTGGTCCAGCAACGCCGCGACACCCGACCGCACGACCCGGCCTGAGCTGGGCTGAAGCTCGCCCACCGCCAGCCGGATCAGGGTCGACTTGCCGCCACCATTGGGGCCGGTGACAGCGATCCGCTCCGGCCCGGCGATGCGCAGGTCCAGCCCCTCGAACAGCGGCGGCGCGTCGGGATAGCCGAAACTCACCGCCTCGAAGCTCAACAACGCCTTGCCCGCCGGCAGCCCGCTCGTCGGCAGGTCGAAGTCCAGCCGTCGCAACCGCTCGACCCGGCCCTGAGCCTCGCTCAGCCGCCCCTCAGCCTCCGCCGCCAGCTTCTGGGCCAGCTTCTCGCCGCGCCCGCCGGAGTTTTCCGCCCGCTCGGCCATAGCGCCCAACAGGATCTTCGGCTCGCTCCGCTTGGCCGCGAACCGCTTGCCCGCGGCGTCCTTGCGCGCCTTGCGCTCCCGCACGGCCTGGGCCTCCCGCCCGGCGCGGTCCACCGCGCGCTCCGCCTCGGCCAGGTCGCGCGCCGCGGCGGCCTCCTCCTCGGCCTTTCGCTGGGAATAGAGGTCGTAACCGCCGCCATAGACGCGAGCGCCCAGGCCCGACAGCTCGACGATCCGGTCCATTCGCCGCAACAGCTCGCGGTCGTGGCTGACCACCAGTGCGCCCCCCTTCCAGCGGCCAATCAGTTCGGCGACCATGCCGCGGGCGGCGGTATCCAGGTGGTTGGTTGGCTCATCCAACAGCAGCAGGTCGGGCTTGAGCGCGATCAGCCCGGCCAGGGCCGCGCGGGTCGTCTGTCCCCCGCTCAGGCTGGCCGCCAGCCGCTGCAGGTCCAGCCCTGGCAACCCGACATCCGCAAGCGCGCCCGCCAGCCGCGCCTCCAGCTCCCAGTCGGCCAGGGCGAAGTCGTCCTCGGAACCGTCGCCCGCCTCGATCCGGGCCAGCCGCGCCAGGTCTTCCGCGCAGCCGCAGAGGTCGGCGACGGTCTCTTTCGGGCCATAGGCCTGGCGCAACACGCCCAGGCGACAGCTCACCGACACCGCGCCCGCACTGGGCACGACCTCGCCGGAGATCAGTTTGAGAAGCGTCGACTTCCCCGTCCCATTGCGGCCAACCAGGCCGGTGCGCTCAGATCCGAGCGCCAGGGTAAGGGTGTCGAAGAGCGTGCGGCCGTCAGGTAGTCGGACGCTGACAGAATCCAGGGTGACAAGTGCGGACATGGGGGACCAGGGCGACATTGGCGAACAGGGCGAAGCGGGTGTCCGTCGCAGTGCGCATGGTCGTGTCCTCCAGTTGAGCGCGTGGATATAGGCCCGTGGGCGCCGAGGTGCAAACTCCCCCCTCCGCTCATCCCCGCGCGGGCGGGGATCCAAGCCGAGTCAGATGCGCGCGCGGGAAGGGCCGAATGGATCCCCGCCTGCGCGGGGATGAGCGGTAGGTGACGGGCCCTTGCGCTCGCTGTCACCAGCCCCGAATTTGACCGCAAGAGACGGAGTTCGCGCCATCGCCCGGCCCCCTACACCAGGCTCAGCAACGCCTAAGGAGGCCCAGATGCTGAGCCAGACCCCGATCGACGAAGCCCGTTGGGCCGCCGTCGTCGCCCGCGACCGGGCGGCGGACGGCGAGTTCTTCTTCTCCGTGCGCACCACCGGCGTCTATTGCCGCCCCTCCTGCGCCGCCCGCCTGCCGCGCCGGGAGAACGTCGCCTTCCACGTGACGCCTGCGGAGGCTGAGGCCGCGGGCTTCCGCCCCTGCAAGCGCTGCAAGCCCACCGAGCCGCCGCTCAGCGAACGCTACGCCGAGACCGTGGCCCGTGCCTGCCGGACGATCGCGGAGGCCGAGACCCCGCCCAGCCTGGCCGAGCTCGCCGCCCAAGCCGGTCTCAGCCCCCATCACTTCCACCGGGTGTTCAAGGCCGTCGCCGGCCTGACACCCGCCGCCTTCGCCCAGGCTGAGCGGGCCCGCCGGGTGCGCAAGGCGCTGGGCGAGACCGTCTCGGTCACCGAAGCCATCTATGACGCCGGCTTCAATTCCGGCGGCCGGTTCTATGAAAGCTCCGCCAAGGTGCTGGGCATGACCCCGACCCAGGCGCGCAAGGGCGGCAAGGACACGGTGATCCGCTTCGCCGTCGGCCAATGCTCCCTGGGCGCCATCCTGGCGGCGGCCACGGACAAGGGCGTCTGCGCCATCCTGATGGGCGATGATCCCGACGGGCTGGTCCGCGACCTGCAGGACCGCTTCCCCCGCGCCGAACTGGTGGGCGGCGACGCCAACTTCGAGGCGACCATGGCCCGGGTCGTAGCCCTGGTGGAACAGCCCGCCGCCGGTCTCGACCTGCCGCTGGACGTGCGGGGCACCGCCTTCCAGCAGCGGGTCTGGACCGCGCTCGGCGACATCCAGGCCGGCCGCACGGCCAGCTATGCCGAGATCGCCGAGAAGATCGGTGCGCCCCAGGCGGTCCGCGCCGTCGCCCAGGCCTGCGCCGCCAATGCGCTCGCCATCGCCATCCCCTGCCACAGGGTGGTGCGCAATGACGGCGCCCTGTCCGGCTACCGCTGGGGGGTCGAGCGAAAACGGGTCCTGCTGGACCGCGAGGCCGCGGCGTGAGCCTCGCGGCCACGCCTCCCTCGCTTCCCACCCACATCGCAGATCAGGACTGGCCGGCCCTCGAGGCCGAACTGGACGCGCGCGGCTGCGCGATCCTGCCGGGCCTGCTGACGCGAGACGAGTGCGAGGCGATGGCCGCCCTCTATGACGCCGGGGCGGCCTTCCGCAGCCGGGTGGTCATGAGCCGCCACGGCTTCGGGCGCGGGGAATACCAGTACTTCGCCTATCCCCTGCCGCCGTTGGTCCAGACCCTGCGCGAGGCCCTTTATCCCCGCCTCGCGCCGCTCGCCAACCGCTGGAACGACCGCATGGGGATCGGGGTCCGCTACCCGGCGGATCACGCCGACTTCCTCGCCCGCTGTCACGCGGCGGGTCAGCTTCGGCCCACCCCGCTGCTGTTGCGCTACGGACCGGAGGACTACAACTGCCTGCACCAGGACCTCTACGGCGAGCACGTCTTTCCGCTGCAGGCCGCGGTGCTCCTGTCCCAACCGGGGCGCGACTTCACCGGCGGCGAGTTCGTGCTCTCAGAACAGCGCCCGCGCATGCAGTCCCGCGCTGAGGTCGCGCCCCTGACCCAGGGCGACCTGATCGTCTTCGCCGTCCACCACCGTCCCGTCACCGGAACCCGCGGGTCCTACCGCGTGAACCTTCGCCACGGGGTCAGCCGGATCCGCTCCGGCGCCCGCCACACCCTCGGCGTCATCTTCCACGACGCCCTCTAAGGAGACTTCCCATGACCTACGCCATCACCGGCCTCGACCCGGCCGAGTTCCAGCCCCTGTTCGGCCTCTCCGACGCCGAGCTCGCCACCCGTGGCGTGCTGCGCAAGACCGTCACGGCCAAGCCCGGCTTCCCCTGCCGTATCACCCTCGAAGATCCCGAGGTCGGCGAGACTGTCCTGCTCATGAACTATGAGAGCCACAGGGCCGACACGCCCTACCGCTCGGCCTACGCCATCTATGTGCGCGAGGCCGCCACCGCCCCGGCCCGCCTCACAGACGAGCTGCCGCAGGTCTTCGCCAACCGCCCCATCGCCCTGCGCATCTTCGACAAGGACGGCATGCTGGTCGGCGCGACCCTGGCGCGGGGCGCGGAGATCGACGCCGCCATCCGCGGCGCCTTCGAAAGCCCCGAGGTCAGCTACATCCATGCGCACAACGCCGCCCATGGCTGCTTCAGCGCCCGCATCGACCGGACCTGAGGCTTGCGCCCGCGCTCGGGCGGCGCTCTAGCTGGGGCCTGTTTCAGGAGTTCCCATGCGCCGCCCGATCGTCTCCCTCGCCGCCCTCTTGCTCGCCGCCACCGCAACCCAGGCCCTGGCGGCCGGAAAGCCCAGCCCGGCGCGTCAGGCCCATGACGCGGCCATCGTGCTCGACACCCACTTCGACACCCCGGCCAATTTCGGCATCCCCGGCTGGAGCATGCTGCAGCGGCATTCCTATGAGGCCGACGGCAGCCAGGTGGACCTGCCGCGCATGATCGAAGGCGGCGTCGACGGCGGCTTCTTCGCGGTGTTCACGCCCCAGGGCCCGCGCGGGGTCGAGGGCTTCCACGCCGCCCGCGACTACGCCCTCTACCGGGCCGTCGAGATCCGCGAGATGGTCGCCAAGCATGGCGACAAGTTCGAGCTGGCCACCAAGGCTGACGACGCCGCCGCCATCCTCGGGCGCGGCAAGCGCTTCGTCTATGTCAGCATGGAGAACAGCGACCCGGTCTCCGGCGATCTCAGCCTGATGACCACCTTCTACAAGCTGGGCGTCCGGGTGATGGGTCCGGTCCATACCCGCAACAACGACCTGGCCGACTCCGCCACCGACAAGCCGGAATGGGGCGGCCTGTCGCCGGCTGGCAAGGCCTTCGTCGCCGAGGCCAACCGCCTGGGCATCGTCATCGACGGCAGCCACGCCTCGGACGAGTCGCTGGACCAGATGATCGCCCTGTCCAAGACCCCGATCCTGCTCACCCACACCGGCTGCAAGGACGTCTTCAACCACCCGCGCAACGTCGACGACAACCGCCTGCGCGCCCTGGCGGCCAAGGGCGGCGTCATCCAGATCAACGCCTTCTCGAACTACATGGTGACGGTGCCGGTCATCCCGGAACGCGAAGCGGCGATGAAAGAGCTGATCGCCAAGGTCGGGCCTCCCGGCCGCAACATGACCGACGCCCAGCGCAAGGCGTTCAATGAAGGCCGCAAGGCCATCGACGCCAAGTGGCCGATCCCCCGCGCCAACCTCGACGACTTCATGGCTCACATGCTGCACGCCATCAAAGTGGTCGGCGTCGACCATGTCGGCGTGTCCGGCGACTTCGACGGCGGCGGCGGGATCACCGGCCTGGAGGACGTCACCGACTATCCGTCCATCACCGAGCGCCTGATCGCGGCCGGCTACACGCCGCAGGACGTCGCCAAGATCTGGGGCGGCAACGCCCTGCGCGTGCTGAAGGCGGCCGAAGCCGCCCGCGAGGCGAACTAGCCTCGACCGCTCGTGGGCCTCCGGGCCGTCAGCCCCGGCCGGTGGTTGGAATATCCTTGAAGGGGACGTCCTTATCCACGCGGATGTCGCCGGGCAGGCCCAGCACACGCTCGGCGATGATGTTGCGCAGGATCTCGTCCGTGCCGCCGGCAATGCGCATGGCGGACGCCCACATCCAGCTTGTCTCGACCCCGGCCCAATGCTCGCCAACCTCCGCCG
>CAZXVO010000242.1:0-5657 GCA_964643835.1 uncultured Phenylobacterium sp.
GCGCCTGGCGCCGCCAGCATTTCCTGGAGGCCTGTCGACGCCCGCGCCGCCACATGCACCGCACCCTCAAAGCCGCCGAGCCGACCCACCGCACCACGGCGATGGATCGGACCAGGGCACGCCTCACATAAGCGAAGCTGCCCGCCGAAGCCGCTCAGGTTCGGGGATGTCCGTGCATTGAGAGAGCACGTCGCTGGGACAATTCGGTCGGGAGATTCAGGGGACGGCTACGCAACTCGCAGGTGTCGATCTCCAGGCGTCAGATCTGATGCGATCCGGCGCTCCGTGATGAGCGGCCCGCCTGCGCCGCCGGCCGGGCGCCAGGCCCGATGTCGCACGGTGCAGATCAGCCGGTGCGGCTCCTGCTTCGGCAAAGGAGAAGCCGGCCTTCCCTTCCTGAGTGTTTTGAAAAACGCCCGCTGCGGCCAGCAGCGGGATTTCTAGATTCTAAGAATTCCAATTCGGGGAGCAATAAGCCACGTAATTACAAGGCGATAGAGCGATCTACCTGACCGCCCGGGGGCGTTTTCCTGACCGGTTGGGGGGTCTATCCTGACCAGTTGGGGGCCGTATCCTGACCTGACGGGGCGATCCTGACCGCTTGGGGGCGCCGGCGCATAACCCCGTGGTATCCTGACTTGTGTTTTGATTCGAGGTCAGGAATGCTGACCTTATTCGGTCTGGAAGGTTGGTTTGGACAACGCTGGCGACATCGTAGCTTCCGAGAACGGCGGCGAGCCGGCCCCGGGTCGCGCCATGCGTGTCGCCCACGCCTTGGCCGCGCGCGACGGCGACGAGTTCGCCAAACCGGGAAACCTGGTCGAGGTCCGCTTCGTGAAGGGCCAGTCGCTCAGCCTGACGGCAGCTCGTCTCCTGGCCCTGATGATCCTGACCGCTGGAGGCGACGCTTGGGAGCCGGTCGCCCACAGGATGCGCAAGGCGGACATCCGGCGCGGCCACAAGGGCAATGAGCGCATAAGCGAAATGCTCGAGGAACTGCATCGCACGCTCTTCGCCGTCGACGATCTCTCATGGCGCGGTCGCAAGGCGACCAAGCGGTTTTCCCTGATCCAGTCCTCGCGCGAGGAGGTCGAGGACGACAGCGCCGAGGCGGGTTGGATTGAATGGGAATTCACGCCGGACGCCCGGCGATTGATCCGGGAGTCGGAAACCTACGCCGTCCTCAATCGACAGGCCGTGCTGGGTTTCCGGTCGAGCTATGCGCTCCGGCTCTACGAGATGGGAGCGCTGCGCCTTCATCGACGTCAGTCCCTTTGGCGCGGCGACATGACGGCGATCCGGGCCGCGTTTGGTATTGCGCCAGAGCTCTACAAGGACTTCGCCCAGCTGCGCCGCAAGGTCCTCGATAAGGCCAAGGCGGAAATCGACAACCTCGCTCACTTCACGGTCGAGTGGCGGGAGATCCGCCGCGGTCGCGCCATCATCGAGATAGAATTCACCTTCCATCCGAAGAGCGCGCCGACGCAGCTCGTCGCGATCGACTCCGGTGAACGCCAGCTTCAAGCGGCGCCGGCGGTCCCCTCCCCTGCCCTACCCGCGCCGGCCACGGGCGCGAAGGCGGTCGCGATCAAGCCTGCAGCGGACAAGGCGTCGGACACGGCGCTGCGCTTTCCGTCTGGCAGCTTGATGTACGCGGCCGAGCCGTTTGGCGAGATCGCCCGCGCGCACGGCGGCGGTTGGGCGCGCGATCTCATCGCCGACGCCTACCGGGAGCAGATGGGCGGAAGACTAGCGAACCTTACGGGCGCCAAGCTCGTGAAGTCGTGGACCGGGTTTTGCCAGGCCTTCGCCTCGCGCCGGGGTCGCCCATAAGGCGCTTTACGGGATCCGAAGACGCCGAATTGCACCGGTGCAATTGCGGGCGCGAACGCGCCGCGTCCTGACGGCCAAGGAGGTTGTGAGGTCGCCGCGCAGCCGGCAGGCTGGCAGCTCGCTGGCGTCTGAAGCGCGGAAGACTCGACAGATGAAGGATCACTATCCGGATGCGGCCGGGGTCTCGCCTCCGTCCGCCGCGCGGTTGCCGCGTGACGCACAGACAGCGCGCCCCCAGGCGGTCAGGATCGAGGTGAGCTGCAGTGGACCGAGCGGGCGAACGACGAAATTGCACCGGTGCAATTTCGAGCGGAGGCACCCCCGCCAGGACAGGATGGCCCCCAATCGGACAGGATAGCCCTGGCCGGAAAACCGGAATCGGCTTGTAGCTCACGCAATCAGTGTTAACACGTCGTTAATGATGCGCTTATAGCGTCCAGGCGGCCCCACTTTCGCTTTTGCGACTGCCGGGGCCGGTTTTTCGAAACCAGCCGGAGGCTGTAGTCCCTATGTCGAACGTCGCCGAAGCTCCCGCTCCCTCACTTGCTGGGCCGGTGTCGCAACTTGCCCGGCGGGCGTCGGCAGTCGTCGAAAACCTGCGGGACAGCGCTCGCGCCGCGCGCTCGGGAGATCGGCGTGAGCCGCTGTTCTCCATCGGCGAAGCGGCGGAATTGGTCGGTCGCACGCCGGCGGCGATCCGGGACGCGGAAAAGGATGGGCGACTGCCCGAACCGCCCCGAACCGAAACCAATCGCCGAGTCGGCTACACCTTGGCCCAGGTCAACGACATGCGCGGCGTGTTTGCCACCCGCCCGTGGCGGAAACCGGAAGATCCATGCGCGGTCATCGCCGTCCAGAACTTCAAGGGCGGCGTGGGCAAATCTACCCTCTCTGTCCACCTCGCGCAGTACATGGCCATCCAGGGCTACCGGGTAGCGCTAATCGACTGCGACAGTCAGGCCTCCAGCACTACTCTGTTCGGATATGTGCCTGACCTCGACCTGACCGAGGACCAAACGCTTTACCCCTACCTGCGCGAAGACGACATGCGCTCCCTCGACTACGCGCTTCGCGACACCCATTTCGACGGGTTGAAACTGATCCCCGCCAATCTCCATCTTTTCCAGTCGGAATATGAGCTTGCGGCGCGCATGGCGCGGGGAGGGGGGCGCCTCCTAGACCGCCTGGCTCAAGGCATCGCCTCGATCGCCGACCAATTCGACGTGGTGATCCTAGACCCGCCGCCGGCCCTGGGCGCCATCTCGCTTTCGGTTCTTCGGGCCGCCAATGCCCTGGTCATACCGGTCCCACCGACGGTGATGGATTTCTCGTCGACTGCCGCCTTTCTGACCATGCTGGATGAAACCCTCAACCAGTTGGCGTCGCGCGACCTAGCCCCCGATCTCAACTTCGTCCGGATCGTCGCGTCCAAGGTCGATGAGAACAAGTCCATGCAGAAGGAATTGCTGGCGCTGATGCGCCAGGTCTTCGGCTTGGCAATGATCCGGACGCCGATGAAGGACTCCGCCGAGATCGACAACGTCACGGCCCGCTTGATGACGGTCTATGAAATGAACAGCCCGATGACGAGCAAGTCGGTGCGCGACCGCTGCCTTACCTATCTCAACGGCGTCAACGAGGAGATCCTCCTCGACGTGCGTCAGACCTGGCCGAGCCATGTCGAGCGCCTTCGGAAGGAGGGCCACGCATGACCACCAAAGTTGGAAATTGCACCGGTGCAATTCGAGCAGAAAGGGCGCGCTCATGAGCTCCAAGAACCGTTCCTTCGCTGCCGGCTTGATCGGCTCTCTCGACGAGGTCGCGCCCCAGCCGGAGGCCCCAACACGGATGCCGGTCGGCATCCTCGCCAGTCGCGAGAACCGGATGGCCGAATTGGCGTCAGGCGCCGTGGTTGGACGCGCCATCGAACAGGTTGACCCGGCGCGCTGCCGGCTCTGGAGCGAACATAACCGAGACTATGCTGCGCTCGACGAGAGCCGCTGCGCCGACCTGATCGAAAGCTTCAAGGCCCAGGGCCGCCAGGAGGTGCCGGCGATCGTCCGGCGGGTCCGCGGCGTCCCCGACATCGAGTTCGAAGTCATCTGCGGCGCCCGCCGCCATTGGACGGTGACCTGGCTTCGCGCTCACAACTACGCCGACTTCCGCTTTCTGGTCGAGGTCCGCGACCTCACCGACGAAGAGGCCTTCCGGATCTCCGACCTGGAGAATCGCGCCCGCGAAGATCTGAGCGACATCGAGCGGGCCCGCGACTATCTGAAGGCCCTCGATCGTCACTACGGCGGCCGCCAGAAGGACATGGCTGGAAGGCTCAACGTGTCGGAAGCCTGGCTCAGCCGTTACCTCGACCTTGCGCGGCTGCCCGTCGAGCTGGTGGCCGCGTTTAGTGATCCGCACGAGCTGAGGATCAAGCATGTCACCTTCCTCAAGCCGCTGCTCAAGCCCGACGACCGGGCGCGGCGGGTGTTGGCGGAAGCCGGCGCCATCGCGCAGCGGAAAGGCGAGGGAACCCCGCTGAAGCCGCAGGACGTCATTCGCCGCCTTGCGGCCGCGGCCGACGCCCCCAAGAAGTCAGGATCGTCCAAAGCTTCGGGCAAGGTTCCTCCGGAAGTCGTCTCCTCCGCGAGCGGAAAGCCGCTGTTTCGTGTGGAGTCGAAGGACAAGAAGGAGGTCAATGTCACCCTGTTGCTGCAGGGGGGCGGCAGCCGGGCCGACGCGGAACAGGCCTTCGCCGATCTCCTCGCGCGGTTCTGGATGCAGACGTCGGCTGACGCCGAGCCCGCCTAGTTCGCTTGAGCCCGGGAAAGCGATAGAAAATATATGACTTTCTCCCGTGACAGCGAACTTCCAACGGCCGACAGCTCGAAGAACACAGCGCCGCGACTGCCCACTGCTGCATGAAGCTGCACAGATATGGACATTATTCGCGAGGGAGCCATATTGGGCGGCGATGGAGGGCCGAATGACAGCCAACCCCGCCCATAGACAACAAGACGCTCGCGCTCACGCCGCCGCTTCATCCATCAAGATTCTAGGTCAGGCGGCCGCCGCGTTGAGCGCGACGGCGGCGAAGCTGTCGGCCGATCAGCAACGGCTCGTCATTCGATATCAGGCAAGGCTGCCCGGTGTCATGGCCAAGGTGCTGGCGGAACTCGACGCGCCAGCTAAGACCCAGGCCATCGCGCTCACCAGGCGGGGCCCGATCGAAGCCAGTCAGGGGGCCGGCGTCGGCGAACTCCTAAGCCCGGGGGAGGGGGCCAGGCAACTCCATGACTATGCCCTCGCGACGGGCGGCGACTTAAACACCTGGGCCGGCCCGACGGCCGGGCCGGTCGAGATCGAGCGGCGCCTGGGCGTCCCCCGGTCGACCTTGCACCTGTGGCAAACCAAGGGCTTGGTGATCCGGCTAGTCGACGGCGTTCGAAAGCCCGTCTTTCCCATCGAGCAGTTTGTGGAATCAAAGCCGATCGCCGGTATCGCCGACGTGCTCGCCGTGATCGGGGAGCCGAACACGACCTGGATGTGGCTGAAGGAGCCTCACCCCCTGTTGGGTGACGCGACGCCGCTGGCGCGGTTGCAGCGCGGCGCGCTCGCCGAGGTGATGGACGCGGCGCGCACGAACTTCGATCAGTGAGGCTTGATCTCGTCGCCCTTGGCGACCTGGCCGAGCGCGCGGCGGTGAAGATGCGAGCGGACCCGCTGGCCGAACTCCGAAGGCTTGCTGGCCTGACGGCGGCCTGCTGGCGGTCGACCGGTCCGGACTGTCGCCACACTGAAATCGTTCGAGCGAAGACCCGCCCGGCGTA